>RRZV01000089.1 GCA_003931895.1 Mesohalobacter salilacus | reverse complement strand
TAGCAAAAAATCTCAGAACTTCGATTAAGCACAAAATACAGCATTACTTATAGCCTCGTGTTGGCAATAGTACTTTTTATTCAGTCAGCTTTATTCATAGGTTTTAAAGTTTCAATTTTTGGTATTTCTGTAACGTCTGATGCACCATCTATTGAGTAAAATTCCAATGCAGTCGGCATTTGATCTGTTCCAAATAGCATAATTCCAACTAATTCTCCGTTTTTACCTTTTCCTGTGTAATCAATTATTAAATTTCCTTTTTGAATTTGTGCGTCAAATGTTTTTCCGAATATTATAGTCGGGCATTTACTACATCCGCATCTCGCAATTATTTTTAAACTGCTTATTAATTTAATCCATTCCGTTTTTTCTTCTCTAAACAGATAAGTCAGAAATTCAATTTCGGGTTCTGTCAATTCTCTTTTATCAGGAATACTGTATTTCATTCGATTATTCTTGCTTTTTTTGGTCAGTTATGAATCTATTTCTTACTTATATTCATATGAATTCTATAAACAGTAATGCTGGGACTAAAAAAGGAATACCGCATGAGAACCAATATCCAATTCTATAAGTCAGAAGTCGATAGTTTTTAGCGTTTTTAGGCTTAATTAATAATTCAGAAATCGGACCTAAATAATATAATAAGTTTGCACAACCAATCATTATTAAATATCCTATTCCTTGAAATATAATTGAGAAGATTGTCAATTCTCCTTCCCATCTTTTCTCGCTTTTTAACACTACAAACTCAACAACTATAATGTATAAAATGAAAGCTAATATTCCACTTACTATTAATCCGATATTATAATTTAGTCGTTTTTTTCTCCACCATTCTTTTCGTGAATCTGATTTCCAAATTTCGTTTTCCACTTAGTTCTGTATTATTGCCAACGGTCAAGTATAAGAGCAGTAGCGGATTTTAAGGCTATTACCTGTCCGCGACCACAAAAGTTTATTAAATGCGGAGACTTTCGATTTACCACTTCACCCGCTATTGCTCTTATACAATGTTGGGCAATCGTGCTTTTTCTTTTCTGTCCGTGCGTTGGCTCAGACACACTTATTGACAAGCTTTGAATTGTGCGGCTGGCTTGAGCGGCTTGACAATGTGTGTGGCTGTTGAGCGATAGGCTTTGCATACTTTTCATATTTCAGCTTTGAAAACTCGAATAACTCTTGACCAATTAGTTCCTTTCCATTCGCCTTTTCTCTCAGTTATTTCTGATAATATTTCAGAATTTTCAAAATTCTCCACAAAGTCATTTAACCTTTGAGTTTTTTGCTCTGTTACGTATGGGCTAACACAAACAAAATAATTAAGCCCATTGAATGAGTCTTTTAAGTTCGATACTAAATCAGACATAGAGAAGAAGTCTATATCTAATATATTTGAAAACAAGTGAATTTTTATTGTCTTTTCGCTAGAGTTAAAATCATCAGGACTTATTGAGTCTAAATCCTTGTTTTTCGTAATTAGCATCAAGTCTTTTTTGAATTTCTTCACATGAAGAGCAGCTCTTTTTATTGCAATTTCTGAAGGCTCTATTAGTGTTGCAGACTTAATATTTACGTGACTGTCCTGGATTTGTGAATACTCTAAAAAACACATTGTTGCCAATCCTTGACCACATCCCCAATCATAAATTTCTAGATGAGAAGTAAAAACTTCGCTGGGTAATGAAGCTAAAGCAGACATCACTTTAGCGTGGTGCATATTGCCGTAACTATTAATATATGCTAGCAATTGCTTTTCATCTGTCAATACTTTTACTCCCCTTTGTAAAGACCAAAAAATTTCATCGCTTGACACTTTCGAATACAGCGTTTTACATAGTTCTCTAATATCTAAAAATCTAGAAGCAACTGAATCTAACATTTCAACATATTCAGTTTCAATTTCTATTAAATGGGCTCCAATTTCGAAAGGCAGGAATTCTCGAGATCTCTCTAAAAGTAAATCTAATTTTAAATGGATTTTTTCATAAGCTGCTTCAATGTCCGCAATTGCTTCATTTAAAACTTCAATTAGTGTAGAGTTTAGCAGATATTTTCTGTCATCTCTTGAAATCTCTTCTTTTAATCGCTCTCGAAATTCTGCTACAGCAGTGGGGTTTTGAATGCCAAAATTTAAGAGTACTTCTGTATAATAATG
Organism: Mesohalobacter salilacus; assembly: GCA_003931895.1. Classification (GTDB taxonomy): domain Bacteria; phylum Bacteroidota; class Bacteroidia; order Flavobacteriales; family Flavobacteriaceae; genus Psychroflexus. The sequence goes on along the minus strand of RRZV01000089.1, from coordinate 4,056 downwards.
AATTAGAGTTGCAATTACCTTTTCTTCGCTATCTTCTTCATGAAGATAACTTGTGGCTAAAAGATCAACTACTTCATGTAGTCTGTTTGAATAATCAAGTACATTATGAATTCCTACCAAGAATTTTGAAGAAGCTGTGAGGCGACTCCCAATTGGAATGTTATTCAATTGAGATAAATCAAATAGGCGCTGAAATGCTAGCTGAAATCCAAATCTTTCCGAAACGTCTAAAAGGCCAAGAATGAATGCTTTATTCTTACCTTTATCAAAATCAAGTTGGCTATAAATCTGATATTTAAGGAGAATGAAGCTTTCTATTTCGTCTCGATAAGCTGTTATGCTTTTAAACTTTTGACTTATAAAAAAGTCATAGATTTCGGTAGAATTATTACTGATATAAGTAGATAATTCTTCAATGGTATTACAGGAAGAAGCAAGATCGTCTATTAATGCCATATTTTAGAATTCTTTCTTCAAAATTGCGGCAATCAGCTCTTGCTTTCGCAAACCTGAAGTATTTATGCCTTGATTGGATGCAATTTTCTTTAATTCTGGCACTTTGAAAGATTTTAAATCTTTTTCTCTTTCCTTTCTTTGTAAGTCTGAATTCTCTTCTGAGAAAAGTGAACCTGAGAACGTTTTCTCATAGCTTGCTTTTGCTTCGCTTACATTTGTTTTCTCAGATTCTTTGATATTACCTTCAGTCACCTTTGGTTTCGTTGTTGTAGATTCTCCTTTATTCTTACTAGCGTCCAATTCTGCTTTTAATTTCTCTATTTCAGCATCTTTGTTTTGCAGTAAATTTTGATATTCCGTAATTGTACTTTCTAAAGACTTTTTAATCGTTATGTTCTCTTGAGTAGCATTTCTATTTGCTTCTTCATAGATGTATTTTGCGTAATCTTTAGCTAAATCATCCAATTGGCTTTGAAGGCTTTGTTTAAAATGGTTACTATCAAATGACAGAAATGGAGGAAGTGATTTTGAGATTGTTTCAAACACAAGCTCAAGTTGTTTATTCCTTTTTTCCAAAGATGAATGAAATAACTCGAGAAAGAATTCTTCTTTTTTTTTCAAGATAATAGTTTTGTCTAGAACCTTATAAGTCTTGAATGAAGAGATATCGATTTTCTGATCAGTTGAAGTCGGGCACCATCCATCAATAAATGAAAATTCCTTCAAATCCTTTTGATTGTTAAAAATCTTTTGGTAGATACTCTCAATAATGTAATAGTCGAGTTTACTGTTAAGCTCAAACTTGATGTTTGTTTCAAAATTTTCGGTTTTGTATTTATTTCTAAAAACAGAGTAGCCTTTATTTATTCCAAATGAAAGAGCAAGTCCTTCTTTTCGTTTAGGATTGAATTTAGCTGAGACTAAATCAGAAATGAATGAATCAACTTGTTTTCTCTTACCTGGCCCGTAAGTTTCTAAAATGGCAACGATGTACGTTTGAGTATTTTCAGGAATTTTGTCTAGTTGCACTAATCCATTTCTAGTTTCTAGTTTAATTTGCTCTCTTTCTGCATAGCTAGATAAGTTTTCGCTAGAAATTTCGTTATAAATGGTGTCGTGAAACGTTTTAAATTTACCGTTGTCGGTAAATGCGAACTCAAAAGTATTCTCGAGATTTATATCCTGTTTTTGAAGAATATTGTCAAATAATTTATTAATGTTTCCAAGAGTTTTAAAGAAGTGTGTCGAATAGTTTTGAAACTCTTCCTTTCCAATTTTCATTAAGGCAAACCCACCAAGAATTTGATCATACTTTTTTAGATAATGATTCCAATCTACTACGGTCGCTTGATTAGACACTTGGTCAATTTCGCCCAATTTAATAGGGTTTTCATTTGCAACTTTGATTAAATCATCAGGAACAAATGCAGCACCGCTTTTTACATTGAATAAAGTACTCGTTTTCTGTTTCTCATCTGAAAAATAAATTGATTTTATTCTGGATATAGGTAAAGGCATGTTGAAAAGAAAAAAATTGTCCGAAATTTTTTTCGGCTTTTCTTCATTTTCATTGAGTACTATCTCTATAGCGCAATTTGTTTCGTCCGTAAACTTACTATGAGATAAAAGAATGTTATTTTCAAAACGGTTCTGCAAATCATTATTCCTATTTTGGATGTAATTTGCAGGTGCAATGATGCCACTACTTAGGTAATGCGCTAGGTTCATTGACTTTATTGGTATGTAATATGTTGTTATCATGATTTATTCAATTGTTACAGTGTGACGGTTTCCGATATTTGGAAAGCTACTTTTACAGAGTAAAAATAAATTCGTTCTTGCTCTAGTAAATGCAACATAATAGCTGCTCTCAGATATCACATCAAAGTTCGCAATTAAATGAGAAAAGCTATCAAACTCTGGTATAATCACAGTGTCAAATTCTGTACCTTTTGATGAATGGAATGTAGTTACATGTACGCCTGATAAACCTGAAAATTCGTCCATTTCATTTTGAAATTTTGTCAATTCAGTATTGCCATCGAGTCCATTTCTTAGTAATTTGTAGTAAGTATTGACTTTTGACGCAAATGGAACAAGAACAGCAATATTGTGAGTGTCGCTACTAAAGTCGTTGATAATGCTAATAATCTCATCGATTTGGTTTTCTGGCCCCCACCCTAAATCTAGTTTCATTATCGGTTTTAGGCCTGTAGTTTTAGCTCCTAATATAGTATTGTGCGGAATTAAAAAATCTGGAAAGACCGATCTTGTGAAAAGAAGAATTTCTTTAGAGTTTCTAAAGTTTCGGTCTAAGGTAATTTTGACATTACCATTAAAGCTTTGATCTGTATTGAACCAATTAAGAAGCTCACGGAGATCTTCGTTTGATAAATACATACTTTGCCTTTCGTCAGCTCCAAATGTTAATTTTTCTGTGTAATTGAGAAATCTTTCGAATTTTTCTTTCTTAATATCTTGACCTTCATCAATGATTATCTCGTCATAGCTAGTTGCCTTATGAGTAATCCACCAAAACACTCTATCAATGTTTTGAGAAGCATCTTCGTCTTGGGTCTGAGCGGATGCTCTAAGATAATGTTCGAGGGTTTTTGTATAAGTAAGTAAAAGACTATTGCTAATCCCTGTTGAATGATTTCTGATATGTCTCCATAAGCAAACAACACTCTTACCTGTACCTGGCCCACCTGATAAGGCTAATGGGTTAGGTTCGTCCACTGCCATTTGTTGACCTTGTGTAAGCTCCGTTACTAGTGGTAAATTAAAGTAATATGGCATCTTATTTTATTACTCTAAACGTTAAATTTATTCTTTCTCCAACAGTCTTTTTGGTTTTCGGAATCTGATGTTTCCAAAAGTGCTGTAGTTCTCCCATCATAATCAATAAACTTCCATGAGAAAGTTCTATTGAAATTTTCTCATTTGTATTAATGTGCTTAAGTTGGAATTCTCTGGTTGCTCCAAAATTAACCGATGCAATCACAGGATTTTTACCAAGCTCCTTTTCAGCATCTGTGTGCCATGAAATTGAGTCATTTCCATTCCGATATCGGTTTAATAAAACGCTATTAAAAGAAGCGTCAACTTTGGTTTCAACTTCCTTTTTGATTTCTAATAACTCTGGCGTCCATTTGTTTGGTTGTAAAGTGATTCCTGAAAAAGTGTATGGTTTGTCATTGTCACCATACCAAGCTGTTAATCTTGGGAACAGCAATTCTTTGCCATACATGTTCATTTTCTCTTGTTTCCAATCAATAGCGTCAAGTAAGGTTCTAAAATACTTATCGCTTAAAGACTTGCTGAAGAATTGTCTGATGTGTAAAAACTTTCCATTAGGGATTTCAGTTATTTCAGCCTTATGCTTGGTCGAGTTAAATAAGTCCAATTGTTCCATTTTCAAATTTAATGTTTCTAGCGTTGGCAAAAAAACAGGCTCTTTTGGTTTTTCAGTGTTGGCTTTTTGTGTCGGCAAAAACCAAATGTGCCTGTTTGCGCGTGGGCTTTTTGCATGTTGCCCAACGGGAAGTGTATGATTAGTGGCGACCAAAAATGCACTTCAGTTTATTTTTCAATCGTAAA
>RRZV01000040.1 GCA_003931895.1 Mesohalobacter salilacus | reverse complement strand
CCGCATTGAGCGGGACGACTGCCGAAAGCCCGCCGATGCGACTTTGGAGCAGCGGAAGCCCCAATTGATGGTTATTATACTACTTGAGAATGACTTTGGCTGTGACTTCGTCTTTGGTTAAAACCATTTCTTTTTTATCAGTTTGTTCATCGCTTCCCACAGTGTTCACTTGTTTATGATTAGTTTCACTTAAGAGTGGTGCCATAACTAAACCGATGAGGCAAGTGAGTTTTATAAGGATGTTCATTGATGGTCCAGAAGTGTCTTTGAATGGGTCTCCAACAGTATCGCCAGTAACTGCGGCTTTGTGAGCATCGCTGCCTTTGTAAGTCATTTTACCGTCGATTTCTACACCGGCTTCAAAAGATTTTTTGGCGTTATCCCAAGCGCCACCTGCATTGTTTTGGAAAATTGCCCACATCACACCAGACACACAAACCCCAGCCATATAACCACCAAGTGGCTCAGCACCAAACACAAGTCCGATAATAATTGGAGAAATGATAGTCAACAAGCCTGGTAAAACCATTTCTTTTAAGGCTGCTTTTGTAGAAATGTCAACGCATTTGGCATATTCTGGTTTGGCTTTGCCTTCCATAATACCTGGAATTTCTTTAAACTGACGTCGTACTTCTTTTACCATTTCCATGGCGGCTTTACCCACTGATTTCATAGCAAGAGCAGAAAATACAACAGGAATCATTCCACCGACAAACAACATCGCTAAAACATCGGCTTTAAAAATATTAATCCCGTCAATGCCTGTAAAGGTAACATAAGCTGCAAATAAAGCTAAGGCTGTTAAAGCAGCAGATGCAATAGCAAAGCCTTTTCCAACAGCAGCGGTTGTATTTCCAACAGAGTCTAAAATATCTGTGCGTTCACGGACAATATCATCAAGTTCGCTCATTTCGGCAACGCCACCAGCATTATCGGCAATAGGACCGAAAGCGTCAATGGCTAATTGCATAGCGGTTGTGGCCATCATAGCCGAAGCCGCAAGCGCCACACCGTAAAATCCTGCCAAAGCATAAGACCCATAAATAGCGGCTGCAAAAAGTAAAACAGACCAAAATGTAGATTTCATTCCAACAGCGAGACCTGCAATGATATTGGTTGCAGCACCAGTAGATGAATTTTTAACAATATCTAAAACGGGTTTTTTACCTAAGCTTGTGTAGTGTGCTGTAACAAACGAAATTAAAGCACCTACAGCCAAGCCAATTGTACAGGCATAAAACACATGTTGAGAAGGAATAGCTTTCATGCCTTCTCCAAAGAAATTCATATCAATAGTTTCTGGCAACATCCATTGGATCAAGAACCAACTGGCAACTAATGTCAATCCGATAGCAAACCAGTTACCAATATCGAGAGAGCGTTGAACTTGTTTTTCACGCGCATCATTACTACTAATTCTGACAAAGAATGTTCCTATAATAGAAGCCAAAACACCAACACCAGCAATAACCAATGGCAACAAAATCGGGCCCATATTGTTGAATAAATCTGTAAACTGTGTAACAGAAGACATGTCTTTGATCACATAATTTCCGAGTACCATAGCCGCGAGAACCGTGGCGACATAACTTCCAAAAAGGTCAGCACCCATACCGGCAACATCACCAACATTATCGCCAACATTATCTGCAATGGTCGCTGGGTTACGCGGATCATCTTCAGGAATGCCAGCTTCAACTTTACCAACTAAGTCAGCGCCAACATCGGCAGCTTTGGTATAAATACCACCACCAACTCTTGCAAATAAAGCAATAGACTCAGCTCCAAGAGAGAAACCCGCTAAAGTTTCTAACACAACTGTCATCTGCGTATAAAAATCTCCGCCTTCAGTCATAAATTGACCTAAGAAAAATAAGAAGAATAAACTTAATCCTAATACTGCAAGACCTGCTACGCCAAGTCCCATAACCGTTCCACCTGAAAATGAAACTTTTAAAGCATTAGGCAAACTGGTTTTGGCAGCTTCTGCTGTTCTGGAGTTGGCATCAGTTGCAATGCGCATTCCGATGTTTCCCGCAAGAGCTGAAAAGAAAGCCCCGAATAAAAAAGCCGGAACAATCATCCAACTCGTGGTGTCAACATATAATGATATGACATATAAAGCAATTCCCGCTATAACCACAAAACCTGCAAGCAAACGGTATTCGGCGTTGAGAAAAGCTAAAGCCCCTTCTTTTATGCTTTTTGACAGGTCTTGCATACGATCACTGCCAGGGTTTTGTTTTTTAACCCAAAACATTTTAATGAGCATAAAAATAAGCCCGACTAAGGCTAAGGTAATGGGAATGTATATCACGTTGGATTCCATAAGGTAAAAGTTTAGTTTTTAAAATTGGGCAAAAATACTTAAAATATTTAACATAAGTTAGCTAAAAGTCTATTCTGAACAACAACTTTAGAGTGACACTTCATTGGAAGGGACATCACTTTTTTTGAAACGTTCTTCGCAAAGTGTTACGATGTTTTTGGCTTCATTGACGTCGCCCCAACCGCCAACATCCACTTTCTTTTTTTCTAAATCTTTATAGACTTGAAAGAAATGTTCTATTTCTTGAATAAGATGCGGATTGAGTTCTTTAAGGTCGTTGACTTTTGAAGAAATTGGGTCGCTCACAGGCACGCAAATAATTTTTTCGTCTGGTCCTTTTTCGTCCGTCATGTGAAATACTCCGATTGGTTTGACTTCCATGACGCAGCCTGGAAACGTGGGTTCAGTCACCAAAACCAAAACATCTAAAGGGTCGCCGTCTAATGCTAAAGTTTGAGGCACAAAGCCGTAATCTGCCGGATACATCATCGAAGAAAAAATCATACGGTCGTAACGAATTTTTTTGAGTTTGAAGTCGTATTCGTATTTGTTACGACTGCCTTTGGGAATTTCTATAAGAACGTCAAATGTCATTGTCTATTGGTTTTAAAAAAGATTGCAAAAGTAATAAACTCAAGGTTAATATGATAATGTGTGATTTTAATTTTTTTTGAGATAGGAATACTTTAATCTTTCAATATTAGACGAAAGTATTAATAATACCAAATCTCCCATAAAATAAGACAAATAAATAGTTTCTAGTTGCCTTTCTCTTCGTTAAAAAAATGAAACGTAGCTTAGGCTATGCTTAATTTTTTTGCCTTG
>RRZV01000103.1 GCA_003931895.1 Mesohalobacter salilacus | reverse complement strand
TGAAGACTGATAACTGAAGACTGATAACTGAAGACTGATAACTGAAGACTGATAACTGAAGACCGAAGACCGAAGACTATATACTAAGAACAAAAAGCAAAAAAAATGACCATATTAGACGGCAAAAAAACCAGTCAAGAAATTAAAGACGAAATCAAGCTTGAAGTAGACAAAATGAAAGAACGCGGTGAGAAAGTTCCCCACTTAGCTGCTGTTCTGGTTGGTAATGATGGTGCAAGTTTAACTTATGTAGGGAGTAAAGTAAGGTCTTGTGAACAGGTTGGATTTGAATCCACATTGATTAAAATGCCTAGCACAACTAGTGAACTAGAACTTTTAGATAAAATTGAAATGCTAAATAATGACGATAATATAGATGGTTATATCGTTCAGCTACCCTTACCGAAGCAAATCAACACCCAAAAAGTATTAATGCAAGTTGATCCCGATAAAGATGTAGATGGCTTTCATCCAACAAATTTTGGCAAAATGGCTTTGGATATGACATCTTTTATTCCAGCGACACCGTTTGGAATTTTAGAACTTATAGAACGTTATGGTGTGGAAACTAATGGCAAACATACTGTAGTTATTGGTCGAAGCCATATTGTGGGTCGTCCGATGAGTATTTTAATGGGAAGAAAAGGATTTCCTGGTAACTCTACCGTTACTTTAACTCACAGTCACACAATAAATATCACACAAATTACTTCACAAGCCGATATCATTATCACCGCTCTAGGTATTCCTAATTACTTAAAAGCGGAGATGGTTAAAGATGATGCCGTTGTCATTGATGTTGGTATTACTCGCGTTCCAGACGATTCTCGTAAAAAAGGGTATCGCATAACTGGAGACGTCGATTTTGAAAATGTTTCAAAAAAAGCGTCTTTTATCACACCTGTTCCTGGTGGTGTTGGTCCTATGACCATTGCAATGTTACTTAAAAACACGTTATTAGCTAGAGAATTACACAAGTTGCGAAATAAGGCTTAATATTCAGTAATTTGTGAAGATTTCCAACTTTCAAATTCTTTGATATCTTCGTCAATCAATCGCATTAAGGCCATAAAAACGCTTATATCGTCTACATAGCCAACTATGGGCAAAACGTCAGGAACAATATCTAAAGGATTTATTATATAAAGTAAAGTGAAGGTTATTGAAGCTACAGAACGCCAAGGTATTTTTCTATAAGTTCCTTTTCTGTATTGTTTAAGTATTTCTAGAAGTAATTTAAATTTTTGCTTTTGCTTAGCAAACACTTTCAAATTAAGAATTTTTTGAAGTCGCTTTCGCTTGCGACTCAATTTATCTAAGTCATCCTTTTCAATATGCTGTGCGTTTTCAGCTACAAATTCTTTATCGATATGAGGTTTATGTTTTGTCCTTTTCATTCGTCTTTTCTTTTATTTCATCTTCATCAGTGTTTTTACTTTCTGAATGAGTTTTATCTTCCTGCTCTTTTTCTGGTATTGTTTCAAGTTCTTTTTCATTTTGGTGCCTTTCTCCATTAGCATATTCTTCTTTATAAATCACAACAATTATTAAAAATAATGAAATCAGTAAAGGTCCAAACACTAGGCCTAAAAATCCAAATACTGGAATACCAACAATTACACCTATTAAAGTGATTAAAGGGTGCTCGTTAGCCATCCGCTTAAGCACATAAAGCCTAATCAGATTATCACTTGAACCGACAACAATTACGCCATAAGCTAAAACGCCGATAGCTTCAAAAGTCATGCCTTGTGATAAGAGAATAACGGTTACAGGAATAAAACCAATAGCGGTTCCAACAAAGGGTATAATTGACCCTATAGCTGTCACAACAAACCAGAAAAATGGGTCGGGTACACCAAATATCAAATATCCAATTAAAGCTACAACCCCTTGAATTAAAGCAACTAAAGGTATACCAATAGCGTTAGCTTTAACTTTTTTTGTAGCTTCAACACCAATAGTTTTAAGATTCTTTTTACCAACTGGAATATAACTTTGTAATGAAGTTTTAAGTTGTTCTTGATTGACTAACATGTAGTATAATAAAAAATACATGATACTTATAGAGATAAAAGCATCAAACGTGCCAAGCGCTAAATTTTGAGCATTTTTAGAAATAAATGAGGCAATTCCAGATGTGTCAATTTCTTGAGATAAATTATAGCCTGTATATTGTTCTAATTCTGCAAGTTGAGTTTTTGCGGCAACTACAAATTTTTCTGAGTTTTTGATAGCTTCACCTATTTTTGAGGATAGCATAAAAATCACACCTGCCAAAGGAATTAAAATCAAGAAAAAAGAGCCAACAATGATAAGTCCAGCTGATAGACTCTTTGGCCAGCCTTTAGCATTGAACTTTTTCATAATCTTTCTACTGATTACAAAAAAGGTTATAGCACCCAAAACGCCTGAAATATAGGGTAAAATATTATTGTAAATAATGATCGCCAAAATGATAATAACGGTTAACAAAAATATCTGCCTAATGATTCGTGGTGGTATGGTTTTCATCATTTAAGATTTAAATAGTTGTTTGGGGTTTTGAAAAGCTTTAAACTCTAAAGCATTACCAGAAGGATCATAGAAAAACATTGTTGCTTGTTCACCAGCTTGACCTTCAAACCTAATATAAGGTTCAATTTGAAATTCAATATTTAAGCTTTGAAGTCTTTTAGTTAAATCCCAAAACATTTGCCAAGGTAAAACAACACCAAAATGCGGTACAGGTACATCTTGTTTATCAACTGAATTGAAATGATTTTGTGGCTTGTACCCTTTGACTTCATGAATAACTAATTGGTGACCAAAGCAGTTAAAGTCAATCCATTTATCAGAACTTCGACCCATTTCAAACCCTAATATTTGATTGTAAAACCTTTTAGATTGTTCAAGGTTTTGAACAGGAATGGCAAGATGAAAGGCTGAGTGAGGCATATAATATTTTAAACAGCCAATTTAAGCAAAAATCTTAATAATTAAAATTGAAAACAGAATTGCTTATGATTATAAATATTATTTTCTAAGCTTCTGATTTTGAATTAAATCAATATACAAATTGATTTTATCTTTAAGTTGCTTACGTTCTGTAATAAAATCTAAAAAACCATGTTCTTTAACAAATTCTGCAGTCTGGAAACCATCTGGTAAATCTTTACCTGTTGTATCTCTTACCACACGAGGTCCAGCAAAACCAATTAAAGCTCCTGGTTCAGAGATATTAATATCGCCTAGCATAGCAAAAGATGCTGTGGTTCCACCAGTTGTAGGATCGGTACACAACGAAATATAAGGCAGTTTAGATTTAGCCAGTTGACCAAGTTTAGCTGAGGTTTTGGCTAATTGCATAAGTGATAAACCAGCTTCCATCATTCTGGCACCACCAGATTTTGAAATGATAACCAACGGTAATTTATTTCTTATGGCATAATCTACAGAGCGGGCAATTTTTTCTCCTACAACAGAGCCCATTGAGCCTCCAATAAATTTAAAATCCATAGCACAGACTATTATTTTTTTGCCCTTAGACTCGCCTACTGCTGTTCTAATAGCATCTTTAAGTCCGGTTTTCTTTTGAACTTCTTTTATACGGGTTGTATATTTTTTGGTATCTTCAAATTTTAGTGGATCTTTTGAAGCTAAATTTTTATACAACTCTTTATAATTACTATCATCAAAAAGTATTTCGAAATACTCTTCACTACCTATTCTTACGTGATAACCATCTTCTGGACTAACGTAGTAGTTTTTTGCCAACTGGTCTGAATCAATAACTTTACCCGTTGGGGTTTTATACCACAGACCTTTTGGAACATCTTTTTTATCTTCTGTTGCGGTTTGTATGCCTTTTTTCTTTCGTCTAAACCAAGCCATATTGTTATTATTAGTTGGAGGTTCTATATTATTAGTCAATAGAATTTGAATTTGAATTATCTTGAAATACTATAAGACATTGACATTATTAAGATCTTCAAATGCTTTTTTCAGTCTTTCTTTAAATGTGACTTCAGCTTCTCGTAACCATTTTCTGGGGTCATAATATTTTTTGTTAGGTACGTCATCGCCTTCCGGGTTTCCGATTTGAGCTTCAAGATAATCGGCGTTGGTTTTCATATAGTCTCTAATACCTTCCATAAATGCGTATTGCAAATCGGTATCAATATTCATTTTTATAACACCATAGCTTATACCTTCTCTGATTTCCTCCACAGTTGAACCACTACCTCCGTGAAAAACAAAATCGATATGATTGTGCTCTACACCATATTTTTCAGAAATATATTCTTGAGAATTTTTGAGAATTTTTGGGGTTAATTTAACATTCCCTGGTTTATACACACCATGAACATTACCAAAAGCTGCTGCTATGGTAAACTGATCGCTGACTTTACTTAATTCTTCATAAGCATAAGCTACTTCTTCAGGCTGTGTGTAAAGTTTTGATGAATCAACATCAGTATTGTCAACGCCATCTTCTTCACCACCAGTTACACCAAGTTCTATTTCTAAAGTCATACCCATTTTGCTCATACGCTCAAGATATGTTTTACAAGTTTCTATATTTTCTTCGATGGGCTCTTCTGATAGATCAATCATATGAGAGCTAAACAACGGTTTGCCGTGCACTTTATAAAACTTTTCACCTTCATCAAGCAACCCATCAATCCAAGGTAATAATTTTTTCGCACAGTGGTCTGTATGTAAAATAACAGTTGCTCCGTAAGCTTCTGCCAGGTCATGCACATGTTTTGCGCCTGTTGCTGCACCCAAAATAGCAGCGCGTTGATTTTCATTAGATAAACCTTTACCCGCGTTAAATTGGGCTCCTCCATTAGAGAATTGGACAATAACAGGTGAATTAAGTTCTGCAGCTGTTTCTAAAACACCGTTGATAGAATTTGACCCAACCACGTTAACGCCTGGTAATGCATACCCATTGGCTTTTGCGTGGTTAAAAATATCTTGAACTTCCTTTCCAGTAGCAACACCGGGTTTAATGTTATGACTCATAGTTTTTTATTTTTAGAAATGTAAAATTAGTAATTTCATAGGGATTAACCTTAAAAAGAATTTTTTAATTAAATTTTTTTTCATTAGTGTCCGATAAACATTTTTAAAAGCGGGATTTCCTTTAAGGATTTCCCGCTTTTTTT
>RRZV01000054.1 GCA_003931895.1 Mesohalobacter salilacus | reverse complement strand
TCAATATGTCAATGTACTTTTTAAATTCTTTATTTCGCCGTTAAGCGGGTGCAAATGTAATACTATTTTTAACCTTGACAAACACTTTTTGAAAAAATATTCATATTTATTTCATGAATTTAAAACTGTAGTTTTAATACACTGACTGTGAGTTGTTTATTTTTTTAATTAAAACAAAAAAAATTTACTTCTTTAAATATATTTGCAGTCTGTAATAAAAATTTAATTTTGTCAATTATGATAGTTAAAGATATTCATACTAAGAAAGAGCAAATTGACAGCTTAAACGAAAAGTATGCTCAATTAAGTTTAAGCCAGAGAATACAGGAAATTTACAAAGATTTCTCAAATGAAGAAATGCTTATTACATCTTCATTTGCTGCTAACTCTTCTTTTCTTTTACATCTATTTAGTTTAAATGCTCCTGTAAAACCTAAGGTTTACTTTATAGATACTTTCTATCATTTTGATGAAACAATTGAATATAAAAGAGAGCTTTCTAGAAAATATAATTTAGAAGTCTATAATATTATACCAGACTATGAGGAACACTTTAAAACAAGAGATGAAAAATTGTGGCAAAAAGACCCAGATCAATGTTGCCATATCAACAAAGTGAAACCTATAGAGAAAATTAAAGCTCACTTTAATGTATGGGCGTCTGGACTTATGCGCTCTCAGAATAATCATCGTAAAAACCTCAATATTTTTGAATTCAAAGATGATATTATCAGGTTTTACCCTATAATAGATGTTGATATTGATGAAAGAAATGATTATATTAAACATCATCAACTAGATACAAATCCTTTAGTTTATAAAGGCTACAACTCTATTGGTTGTAAACATTGTACAAAAAAGGGTGCTGATAGAGAAGGAAGATGGGTTGGACTAGCTAAAACCGAATGCGGATTACACATCTAATTTAATGTATATCAAATGAAAAGCATGAATATCAAACATATAATAAGTGATGGAAGAGTTTCTGAAGAATATCTGGTTAATGCCTGGGTAAAATCTTTTAGAAATAATATGTTTTTAGCCTTAAACGATGGGTCTTGCTTGGGCAACCTTCAATGTGTTTTATCAGCAGACAATTATGATGAGAATTTTATTAAAAGAATAACTATTGGTTGTGCCGTAAATGTAGAAGGTACTCTAGTGGAAAGCCAAGGCAAAGGACAACGTGTTGAGATTGAGGTTAAAAAGATCAAAATACTTGGAGAAGCTGATAGTGAAGAAGTTAGAAAAACGATCTTATCACCAAAAAAACACAGTTTAGAAAAACTGAGAGAGCAAGCGCATTTAAGAGTAAGAACCAATACTTTTGGCGCGGTAATGCGATTAAGGTCTAAACTATCTTTTGCGGTTCACGCTTATTTTCAAAAGGAAGATTTTCAATATGTTACTACACCAATCATTACTAATTCTGATGCCGAAGGTGCTGGAGAAACTTTTAAGGTAACTAATTTTGACTTTAAAGCTATTCCAAAAACTGAAAAGGGCGAGGTCGATTTTAAACAAGATTTTTTTGGTAAACCTGCAAACCTTACTGTTAGCGGTCAGCTTGAAGCTGAGACTTATGCTTTAGGTCTTGGTAAAGTCTATACGTTTGGGCCAACTTTTAGGGCTGAAAATTCTAATACGACTCGTCATCTTTCTGAATTTTGGATGATTGAACCTGAGGTAGCATTTTGTGACCTTGAAGGTGATATGGACTTGGCTGAAGACTTTATTAAATATGTAATTGACTATGTGCTGGAACATTGTAAGGAAGATTTAGAGTTTTTACAGGAGCGCTTGACTCAAGAAGAAGCTAAGCTACCAAAGTTGCAACGCAGTGAAATGCCACTTATAGAAAAGCTTCAATTTATAACAAACAATAACTTTAAGCGCGTAAGCTATACGGAAGCTATTGATATTTTAAAAAATTCTAAGCCTAATAAGAAAAAGAAATTTGATTATGTTATTGAAGAATGGGGTGCAGATTTACAGAGTGAGCACGAACGCTTTTTAGTAGAAAAACATTTTAAATGTCCCGTAATTTTATACGATTATCCAGCTAATATTAAGGCGTTTTATATGCGCTTGAACGACGATAAAAAAACAGTGAGAGCTATGGATGTTTTGTTTCCTGGCATTGGCGAAATTGTCGGTGGTTCTCAGCGCGAAGAAAGACTTGAGGTTTTGGTCGACAAAATGAAAGCTTTAGATATTAGCGAGGAAGAATTATGGTGGTATATTGACACAAGACGCTTTGGTACTTGTGAACACAGTGGTTTTGGTTTGGGCTTTGAGCGTTTGGTTCAGTTTGTTACAGGAATGTCCAATATTAGAGATGTAATTCCTTATCCACGATCGCCTAAGAATTTAGATTTTTAAACATTAGTGTCCGATAAACATTTTTAAAAGCGGGATTTCCTTTAAGGATTTCCCGCTTTTTTT
>RRZV01000082.1 GCA_003931895.1 Mesohalobacter salilacus | reverse complement strand
TATGTCACCCTGAGCGCAGTCGAAGGGTGCCTAATTTTAATTAATTACTTATAGGCTTCGACTACGCTCAGCCTGACAATACCTAAACTGCTGATAATTATGAAATTGATTTTCTAATATTAATCGAACTCTGGCTTATAACATTTATCAAAACTTTTACACTTGAATACTATAAGCTTTTCGTATTTTCGTTTCCAAACTAATTAAGCTTTGCTTATGGATATGAAATTCAATAAAAACGAAGACCATAATAAACTTCTTGTTTCAGACTTAAACTCAAAATTGAAAAAAATCTACCTCGGTGGTGGTCAAAAAAAAATTGATAAACACCACGGCAAAGGAAAATTAACAGCAAGAGAACGCATTGATTATTTGATAGATGACCCTAAGGATAGCATAGAAATAGGAGCTTTTGCAGGAGATGAAATGTATCAAGAATACGGCGGATGTCCAGGTGGTGGCGTGGTGGTTAAAATCGCTAAAGTCTCAGGTAAAAAAGTCATTGTTGTTGCTAATGATGCCACGGTTAAAGCTGGGGCTTGGTTTCCTATTACAGGAAAGAAAAACCTACGAGCTCAAGAAATTTCTATAGAAAACCGACTGCCAATTATTTACCTTGTCGATAGTGCAGGTGTGTTTTTGCCGATGCAAGATGAAATTTTCCCCGATAAAGAACACTTTGGACGGATGTTTAGAAACAATGCCATCATGAGCAGTATGGGTATAACCCAAATTGCCGCGGTCATGGGCAGTTGTGTGGCTGGCGGTGCTTATTTACCTATCATGAGTGATGAAGCTTTAATCGTTAAAGAAACAGGAAGTATTTTCTTAGCGGGAAGTTATTTGGTAAAAGCTGCTATAGGTGAAAGTATTGATAACGAAAGTCTTGGCGGGGCGACTACACATTGTGAAGTCAGTGGAGTGACTGATTATAAGGCTGAAAACGACAAAGATGCTCTCGATAAAATCAAAAATATTGTCGATAAAATAGGCGAGTTTGATAAAGCTGGTTTTAATAGAAAAACATCCAAAAAACCCAAAGAAAATCCTGATGATATTTTTGGATTGTTGCCCGCCAAACGTAGTGATCAGTATGACATGAGACCTATCATAGAACTCTTAGTCGATAATTCTGAGTTTGAAGAATACAAAGCAGGTTATGGTCAAACGATTATTACAGGTTATGCCAGAATAGACGGCTGGGCGGTTGGTATTGTTGCCAATCAACGAAAAATTGTCAAAACCACAAAAGCTAAAACCAAACCCAGTGAAATGCAATTTGGTGGTGTGATTTATAGCGACTCAGCCGATAAAGCTACACGATTTATTGCCAATTGCAACCAAAAGAAAATTCCACTTGTGTTTTTACAAGACGTCACTGGTTTTATGGTTGGTAGTAAAAGTGAGCACGGTGGTATTATTAAAGACGGCGCTAAAATGGTCAACGCGGTAAGTAATTCAGTCGTGCCCAAGTTTACAGTCATTATAGGTAATTCATATGGTGCTGGCAATTATGCGATGTGTGGAAAAGCCTACGATCCAAGACTGATTGTGGCTTGGCCAAGTGCTGAATTGGCGGTGATGAGTGGTAATTCCGCCGCTAAAGTCTTGTTGCAAATAGAAACCTCAAGGTTGAAAGCCAAAGGCGAAAAAATCACAGAAGCCAAAGAAAAAGAACTTTACGATAAAATCAAAAACAATTATGATAGACAAACCAGTCCATATTATGCTGCAGCAAGATTGTGGACTGATGCAGTGATTAATCCATTAGATACGCGCAAATGGATTTCAAATGGGATTGAAGTCGCCAATCACGCCCCGATAGAAAAGGATTTTAATATGGGAGTAATACAAGTGTAGAAGATGAAATATATCATTTTTTTTATTTTTTTGATAGTTGCTTTTAAAGGCTTTTCACAAAGTGTCCTTGAGAAAAAACCTTTAACAACTTATTCATTTGATAAAACAGAAAATCCCATTTTTAAACAAGATAGTTTAGTCATAAACAAATCTGAAAAAAAAATCAATTCAGAAATTTTTAAACAATTTGGAGAAAACGCAGATTATTACTTATACGCTTACTCCAATTCAGTTTTTAACAGGTCAAGCAAAAAGCTAAGCCATATATATCAATGGATGTCTCCTTTAAGCATATATTTTGATAAATCTATACCAAAATCACTAAAAAAATCACTAACAAGCCTAGTGGAACAAATTGAAGAACAAGATATTCGAAATTTGAGTATATCATTTGTGAAAGATAAAGATGATGCTAATTATTTAATTAAACCTACAAATAAGACATTTAATGTTAATTTCAATTTTAAAAATGAAGAAGAAAGAAAAGCGTATGTTTACAATAATGGAAGATATAAACTAATGATTGGAAGTGCCAAAAAGCCTAGAGGCTGTATCTTAGAGATGAATTTCAATAATGGCTTACCTTTGGAAGTGATGAAAAAAAATCTCAACCAATTATTTTTTCTCAGTTTAGGTAGGTTTAGGGTATTTAAAAACTTTGAATATCAGCATAGCTTTATAAATGCATCTTATCAATATTCAGAAAAATTGGATGAATTCGATATAGCTATGATTAAGATACATTACAATGTCATTTTTAATTCACCTTTGACTAAAAAAAAGTTTAAAGAAATTACAAAATTCGATTCTCAATGAACACTAGCAAATTATTTATTTTTTCTTTAATCTTTTTAATGGCTTATTTTTGTAATGCTCAAAATAAAAATGGAAAGCCCATTACCAGAACTTACATAAAATTATCAGACTGGAAAAAATTAAATAAGCGATCATTAACCAAACAAGATTCTTTGAATTTTTTAATAAGAAATAATGATACTTTAGTGCTCACGGATAACAAACACAGACCACCAGGTGTATCCGTTCTTTATACTTACAAAGATTCTAATTTTTTAGATTTATATAGTAAAACTGCCTTTAGGCTTAAAAATGATAGCACAGACAATAGCAAAACAACCAGGTATTGGAAGAAACCTCTAAAAGTGTTTTTTGCAGACCACATATCAGGAAGTGTTAAAAGAGATTTTAAGAGATTTGCAAAATCGACTATAGACCTTATCGATTCACTTTCTATTGATTTTGTAAGAAATGTTGAAGATTCTAATGTCGTTATTTATTACGATGATGATTATAATTATGAATCAAGAATGAATAGAAAACAAAACTCAGCATATTATATGCATTGGAATAGAAGTCAAATATCTAAACTATCTATTTATGTTGATAACACATATTTTTTTAGTGATAAACTTAGATTGATGGAAATAAAGCGCTTATTTATTATGGGGCTTGGTCATTTTCAACTTCTGGATGGATTTCCATGCGATAGTTATTTTTCAAAATGCATCTCACAGGAAAAGAAACTTTCAGATTTAGACAAAGAATTACTACAATATCATTATGACTATGGAATTTGTAAAGGCACAGATTACAAAACTTTTAAAGCACAACATAAAAGAGCAAAGAAAATATTAAAAGCAAGTCCAAATAATAGAATGCGGTTTTTTCACCCATTTTATAACTAAATATTTTATAAATTTATAAATCAAAAAGTTGCATTTAAGCGTTGGATCTACAATTTATTAAAATTAGTAAAAGACTTGATTAAAATAGAGATATTCTCTGTATTTTTGTAAACTGGTTTTGTTTAAAGCATTAAGTAAAATCAGTTAAAGTTCATTGATATATTTTAAAATAAAATGGGGTCGATTTGGTTTTGACAGCAAGACTTATCGAGGAGTAAGCACGTCGAGCGTTGGAATATTGCTCGTAAATCTCATGTTTCATCCTTTTTAAACGGCGATAATAACTACGCCTTAGCTGCGTAATCTGAATCACAGTAGGATACGCTTAATCCCGACGAGGTCGGGAGCTAAGATGTCTCTGGAAAGCCTTGATTTATGGCGTTCCATCAAGAGGCACCGGTAAAGTAAATCTAGATAGAGTAGTGTCTCGATGCTCTATTGAAATTTGAGAGACTAGGTGTAAAGTAGGTAGTTTCTTGCCGGCTTTGCATTGAAATTAAAGCAGAAACTAAGCGTGTAGAAGGCTGTTTGGTATCTTGTTTGGACGGGAGTTCGAGTCTCCCCGACTCCACATTTTTTTATTTTAAAATTAACTTACAATATGATCCGCAGCATAAACAGCAGGCAAAAGTTCTGGTTTTATCCGAGCTTTAAAACCCAAAGATTCAACATAACCCACAGCAGCAGATACCAATTTATTCGATTTAAATTCAGGATTGATGTTGTAATCTAAATCAATAGTGTCAATTTCTATACCCTGTTCTCGGAGATAAAGCGCTACTTCAACAGAGCGTTCGACTTCGCCCCAAAGTCGCGTCCACATATCGTTAATGATAGGGACAACTTCTTTTCGGTAAATGACGTGGCATCCCGTTGAAGCAACATTAAATACTAGAGTAGTAGCATAAGTTGTTTTTAACCGATTATGGCTGTCGCAACCGAGATATAAATTTAAGCTTTGATTTTTGTATAAGTCGAGATAGGTTTTTACATATTCTGCGACATCAAAACTTACTTCATCTGTTAGTTTTTTAAACTTCATAGTTGAAATTATGACTAAATATACTTAAGTTGAATGAAAACAAATCTAAATATTATATCAACAAATCAATAATTTATGTTGAAGACATTAATCATCGGCGCCTCAGATAAGCCACAACGCTATGCTTACAAAGCTCTAAAGCTCTTGCAAAAATATAATCACGAGATTGTTGCTATAGGAAGACGACAAATGACAATAGATGGTGTAGAAGTGCAGACAAATCAACCCGATTTTAAGGATATTCATACGGTGACGCTTTATCTCAATGCCAAAAATCAACAAGACTATTACGATTATATCATTAGTTTAAAACCTAAACGCGTTATTTTTAATCCTGGCACAGAAAACCCTGAGTTTTATGATAAGCTTAAAGCTAAAAATATCAAAATTGAAGAGGCTTGCACTTTAGTACTGTTATCGACGAATCAATATGAAACCTAAAAATGTCAATAGACCGTTGAGAATTAAAATAAAAAATCCAAATTCAAAGCCAAACCAACTTAGAGTATTCACGCTAATAATATAAGATAAAATAGGGGAGAGAATAGCGACTAAAGGCACAAATCGGTCTTTAATTTCAATTGACGTAAACATGCCAAAAGCATACAAGCCCAAAATCGGTCCGTAGGTGTAACCCGCAAATTCAAAGAGTTTATTGATAACACTTTTATCGCTGATAGCATACTGAAAAACCAACATCACAAGTATTAATACAAGAGAAATAACAATATGCGTTAATTTTCTAATTTTAATTTGTTTGTGTTTTGGATACCGATTTTCAATATCTAAAATATCTATGCTAAAAGAGGTCGTTAGAGATGTCAAGGCACTATCTGCGCTGGAATAGGCAGCAGCGATAAGTCCTAATAAGAAGAAAACAGCCACAGCAATACCTAAATTGCCTTGCATTGCAATGGCTGGAAATAAATCGTCTTTCTGTGCACTAATTCCATTCATGTCGGCGTAATTTGTTAATAATAATCCGAGAAAGAGAAATAAAAAATTGACAACAGTCAAAATGATGGTAAAAGAAAAGATGTTTTTTTGAGCGTCTTTCAAGTTTCGACAAGTTAGATTTTTTTGCATCATATCTTGGTCTAAACCTGTCATAACGATAGCGATAAATGCTCCAGATAAAAATTGTTTAAAAAAGAAATCGCTTGAACGCCAATCTTCAAAAAAGAAAATCTTGGCTTGAGTATTTTCACTCAAATAAGCCGGAATATCTACGACTGAAATATCGAGATTTTGTAGTAAAAAAACAATTGAAATTCCCAAAGCCAATAACATAAATAAGGTTTGCAAACTGTCTGTCCAGACGATGGTTTTAATGCCACTTTTAAATGTATAAACCCAAATCAATACGATGGTTAGGGTTACTGTAACGTAAAACGGTACACCAAGACCGTCAAACACAATGAGCTGCAACACACCTGCGACTAAAAACAACCTAAAACTTGCGCCGACAATCCGAGATAATAAAAAGAAAGACGCTCCTGTTTTATAGGCATAAAATCCAAATCTTTGGTCGAGATAGGTGTAAATTGAAGTGAGGTTCAATCGGTAATATAAAGGCATCAACACTAAACTGATAACGGCATAACCAATGGTATAGCCTAAAACCACTTGAAAGTAGCTAAACGCTGAAAATTCAACCGTGCCAGGTATTGAAATAAAAGTGACACCACTTAAAGACGCACCTATCATACCAAAAGCCACTAAATACCAAGGGGATTTGTTATTGGCTTTAAAAAACTCTGAGTTGCTTCCTGTTTTGTTGGTTAAAAATGAAATTCCTATTAAAACAACAAAATAGCCTGCTATAAGGAGTAAAATAAAAGTCGGACTCAGCATCTATTATAATTATGCTGACAAATTTAGTCATAAAATAGGAATCTGAAACAAGTTCAGATTGACAAGGTAAATGTAATCTGAAATAAGTTCTGATGGACAATATAATGTTAGACTGACAAAATAAAGAATTAAAAAGAAAATTGATTTAGAAAATTAACCAAAAAAACAAGCGTATTCATCTTCTTTTATAACCGCCAATAACTTATCTAAATAAGAAGATTTTGAATAGGGTTCGTAGAGTTCCCATTTACCACTTGCTCGCATCCAATACAAGTTCCATTCTTGTCTTGATTTATAAAATCTAATTTTTGCGAATTCCATTTGAGTGATTTTATCAGGATTTAACCGATCGGGTCTTATTTCATAAAAAATTACAGTTTTACCATCATAAGAATATCCCATATCAATTTCTTTTCTTATTTCAGGATTTTTAGGTCTAATAGATTCAACAAATTTTTTTATGGTTGATTCATTTATGTCGATTGTTTTATTATTCATTCAGTTAGGGTTTTAAAATAGTAACCATTTATATTTTCAATTATAATGAAAAGTGTTCAGAATAAAACTATTCCACAATAAATTTACCTTGCATTAAGGCAACATGACCAGGAAAACTACATATAAAATCGTAAACGCCTTTTTCTGGCGCATCAAAGGTGATTGTAGTTTGTTCGCCTCCACCTATCATTTTGGTGTGTACAATGACGGCATTAGATTCTTGAGGAATGTAGTCATTGTCCTTTGCGTCGACTGCTTTTGTTGCAAATTTATTGATATTAGTTTCAGGTTTTAGTAAAACAAAATTATGTCCCATAACTTTAACATCAAGCTGGCCGATGTGTTTAAGCGTAAGTTTGACCTTATCTCCAGCGTCAACTTTAATTTCTTTTAAGTTAAAACGCATTTGGTCATTGCCCGTTAATATAATTTCGGTAACACCGTCTTGAGATGTTGATTTTTCTTCTACAGGTTGATTGATTTTTATACTTTGTTTGTCTTCTTTTTTGCTGTCTTTAGGGTTTCCACAAGAACTTAAAACAAGTAGTGAAAACAGAAATGCGATTTGATAAAGTTTCATAATTATAGTGTATGGATTTTAAACAATTTTGATGATCTATATTTATTTAAAAAATTGGAAATCAGTTTGATTAACGTGGCTTAGGGATAGTAACGGCATCCTTTTTGAGGTTTTTTTTAGCGAAGTTGTGTTTTGAGATTGCCGCCAAAAAGCGGTAATCTCAAAACACTTACTGAGACTTAATAAACCCCAAAAAGATATAGTGGATAGCCCGCTCGAAGCCCACGATAATCTTAAAAATTTACTATTACCTATTGCTAATTTCGGCATAAGGTCTGTGGTTTTCGCCTACATAGATTTGTCTTGGTCTGCCAATGGGTTCTTTCTTTAAACGCATCTCTCTCCATTGAGCAATCCAGCCAGGCAGTCTGCCGAGAGCAAACATTACTGTAAACATTTCTGTTGGTATGCCAAGTGCTCTGTAGATGATACCTGAATAGAAATCAACGTTAGGGTAGAGTTTACGTTTTACAAAATAATCGTCTTCTAAAGCTTCTTTTTCAAGGCCTTTAGCAATGTCGAGAACGGGATCTTCAATACCTAAATCGCCGAGAACATCGTCTGCAGATTTTTTGATAATTTTGGCTCTTGGATCAAAGTTTTTGTAAACACGGTGACCAAAGCCCATGAGTCTGAAGGGGTCTTCTTTGTCTTTAGCTTTACCCATATATTTTTTGGTATCGCCACCGTCGGCTTTGATGCCTTCCAGCATTTCAATTACAGCTTGATTAGCTCCGCCGTGAAGTGGTCCCCAAAGTGCATTAATACCTGCAGAGATGGACACAAATAATCCGGCGTGAGATGAGCCAACAATTCTTACTGTTGAGGCTGAGCAGTTTTGTTCGTGATCAGCATGTAGAATCAACAATTTATTTAAGGCTGAAGCTACAACGGGATTGATTTTGTAGTCTTCGTTAGCTTTTTTAAACATCATTTTTAAGATGTTTTCAACATAGCCGAGAGAACTATCTCCGTAGTCTAAGGGTTGTCCTGTACGTTTTCTTAAAGCCCAAGCGCATAAAACTGGAAACTTAGCTAATAATTTTACAATAGACTTATACATATCTTCCTCTGAACTTACATCTACTGATGAAGGATTGAATGCAACTAATGCACTCGTAAGAGAAGATACAACTCCCATAGGATGTGCCGAGCGAGGAAATCCATCAAGGATTTTTTTCATTTCTTCGTCGACGTTAGATTCGTCTTTTATATCTTGGTGAAATTTGTCTAGTTTTTCTTGGGATGGCAATTCGCCAAAAATCAGCAAATAGGCAACTTCAAGAAAACTTGCATTTTCAGCTAACTCTTCAATTGAATATCCACGGTAACGTAAAATTCCTTGTTCACCGTCTAAGAAGGTGATTGCACTTTCACAAGATCCTGTGTTTTTATAACCACGATCTAATGTTATCAATCCACCAGACGCACTTCTTAATGTAGAAATGTCTATGCCGTGTTCATTTTCTGTGCCTACAGTTACAGGTAATTCGTATTGTTTTCCGTCAAATTCAATTTTAGCTGTCATATAATATTCTTTAAGGTTATTTGTTTTTGAAACTTATCAAAGATAAGCAATGAATTGTTAAATAGGCGTTAAGTCTAAAGCCAAAAAAACCTATCCTACTTAAGTTATCGTTAAAAATAAGTAGAATAGGTGTTTTAAAAAATGATATGAATCAATTTTTAGGAGACTTTAACCTTAAAGGCATCAGTACCTGGGAAATATGCAGTTTGGCCTAATTCTTCTTCAATTCTTAATAATTGATTGTATTTGGCCATTCTATCACTTCTTGAGGCTGAGCCTGTTTTGATTTGCCCTGTGTTGAGCGCGACAGCCAAATCGGCAATAGTGTTGTCTTCCGTTTCTCCTGAACGGTGAGACATCACAGCAGTATAGCCTGCGTTTTTAGCCATATTCACTGCGGCAATAGTTTCGGTAAGTGTTCCGATTTGATTAACTTTAATTAAAATAGAATTGGCAATTCCTTCTTCAATTCCTTTAGACAATCTTTCTACATTGGTTACAAATAAATCATCCCCAACCAGTTGAACACGGTCTCCAATTTTATCTGTCAGCATTTTGAAACCATCCCAATCATTTTCATCCATGGCGTCTTCTACAGAAATAATTGGGTACTTTTCTGTCAACTCTGCAATATATTCAGCTTGTTCTTCGGAGGTTCTGACTTGACCTGAATCCCCTTCAAATTTTTTGTAATTGTATTTGCCATTTTCAAAAAATTCGGCTGCAGCACAATCTAAGGCTACCATCACTTCATCACCAAATTTGTAGCCTGCATTTTCAACTGCTTGCTTGATAGAGTCTAAAGCATCTTCAGTTCCTTTTAGTTCTGGAGCAAAACCACCTTCATCGCCAACAGCAGTAGATAGTCCTCTTTTTTTAAGTACTTTTTTTAGGTTGTGAAAAATTTCAGTTCCCATTTGCATAGCGTGCGTAAAGCTTGAAGCTTTAACCGGCATCACCATAAATTCTTGAAAAGCAATCGGGGCATCGCTATGCGAGCCACCATTAATGATATTCATCATAGGAACGGGTAAAGTGTTTGCAGAAACGCCACCTATGTATCTGTAAAGCGGTTGTTGTAGTTCGTTTGCAGCAGCTTTGGCCACAGCAAGCGAAACACCAAGAATAGCGTTGGCGCCAAGTTTTGCCTTATTTGGTGTACCGTCAAGTTCAATTAAGTATTCATCAATTTCAGTTTGTTCAAAAACAGAATAGCCCAATAATTTATCAGCAATTAAGTTGTTAACATTGTCAACGGCCTTTGAAACGCCTTTGCCCATATAAGAGTCATCACCGTCTCTAAGTTCCACAGCTTCATGTTCTCCAGTTGATGCACCAGATGGTACAGCAAATCTACCGAGAACGCCTGTTTCTGTAGTAACATCTACTTCTAAAGCAGGATTACCTCTTGAATCAAAAATTTGTCTTGCGTGAATGTCTAAAATTGTACTCATTTTTGTTTTGTTTTGTGTGTCTGCAATTTACGAAATTCAATCAGATTAAATAATAAATTAAAATCAATATTTTTTTTCATTATTAACTAAAACGATTGAGATAAAGTGAAATAGCCTTAAACGTTTTGTGTATTGAAGTTAAATTAATTAGGGTTTTTAATAAAAATTATGTCTTATTCTTATCTATGTAGTCTAATTTAAAAAACAATTAGCTATGAAAAAGATGATTACAAATTTTAGTTTAATTGCAATGTTTATTTTTGCGACAACGGTCAATGCCCAAAGCACGAAAAATAATATTGTTGAAAATGCTGCAAGTATTGATGATTTTTCAACACTTGTAACAGCGGTAAAAGCTGCGGACTTAGTTGAAGTATTACAAACTGAAGGACCTTTTACAGTTTTTGCGCCAACCAATGATGCCTTTGCTAAATTACCTAAGGAAACATTGAGTAGTTTATTAAAACCTGAGAACAAAGGTACTTTGCAGAAAGTATTAACTTACCATGTTGTTAAAGGTAACTTGATGGCTGCTGATGTTTTGAAAGCTGTAAAAGATAATAAGGGTAAATTAAGCGTAAAAACACTTAGCGGTGATAGTTTTACTGTAACTACAAAAGACGGCAATGTTATTATCATAGACGCCAAAGGTAATACCTCTACGATTGTAAAAACTGATGTAAAATCTTCTAATGGTGTAATTCACGTATTAGATACTGTGATTTTACCTTAGTTAAATTATTTGAAAATAGAGAAAGGCGGCTAATCAGCCGCCTTCTTTGTTTAAGACACATACTTATTTAAGAAGCATACATATTATAGAAATCGTCGAATAAATAGTTAGCATCATTTGGTCCTGGGCCAGCTTCAGGATGATATTGTACTGAAAAACATTTTTTATCCTTAAGTTTAAAGCCTGCTAAGGTTTGGTCGTTGAGATGCAAGTGGGTAATTTCTACACCTGAATGATTTTCTGCTTCATCTTTATTTACGGCAAAACCGTGATTTTGAGATGTGATTTCTGACTTACCTGTCACTAAATTCATTACAGGATGGTTAATACCACGATGTCCATGGTGCATTTTGAAAGTTGAAATACCTTGTGATAAAGCAATGACTTGGTGACCGAGACAGATTCCGAATGTAGGGATGTTTTGTTCTATAGCTTTTTTCGCCAACTCGACAGCAGATTTTAAAGGTTGGGGGTCACCTGGTCCATTTGATAGAAAGATAGCATCAGGTTTAAACGACATCAAATCTTCTAGACTGCTATTGTAAGGAAACACCTTTAGGTAAGCCTTTCTTTCGGCTAAATATTTTAGAATATTAGTTTTCACTCCTAAATCTAAGACTGCAATTTTATACTTTGAATTTTCATCTCCAAAAAAATAAGCGTTTTCAGTAGAAACTTTTGAAGCCAGTTCAAGCCCATCCATTTTAGGATAAGTGTTTAATTCATCTTTCAATGATTCGATATTGTCTATTTGTGTAGAAATAACAGCATTCATTGCGCCGTGTTGTCTGATATGACGAACTAAAGCTCGTGTGTCTAAATCAGAAATAGCAAATAGGTTAGCTTGATTTAAAAAATCTTCAAGCGATTGGTCTGAAGAGGCTCGAGAAGGGCTGTAGCTAAAATTTTTACAGATAAGCCCTGCTATTTTCGGAGAATCAGATTGGTTTTCTTCGTTGTGTGTACCATAATTTCCAATATGTGCATTGGTTGTAACCATGAGTTGTCCGTGATAAGAAGGATCAGTAAAAATTTCTTGATAACCTGTCATGCCAGTGTTAAAACAAATTTCCCCAAATGCAGTGTCTTGGTTGTTTGAAACGGCTTTTCCATTAAATTGAGTTCCATCTTCTAGGATGAGAATGGCGTCTTTCTTTTTGTGGTATCTCATAATGTATTGATATAAAAAAAGGGATAAATATTTAATTTATCCCTTAAAATTAGTAAATATAACTGATATTATAATTATTTTTTCTCGTCATCTTTAGATTGTTTGTTTTCTTCAGATGATTTGTCTTTAGCTTCAGTTTTATTAGAATCAGCTTTAGCTTCGCTTGTTTCTGGCTTAGCTTCAGTTTTATTTTCAACTTTATTGTTGTCTTCTTTAGTTTTTGAATCTTCTTTTGGAGATGATTCAACATTAGTTTCAGAAGTTTCAGGTTGATCTGAAGTTACTTTTTTACCAGCTCTACGCGTAGATTTCTTTTTCTTTTTGCCTTTCGGGCTGTAAATATCATTAAAATCTACAAGCTCTATCATTGCCATTTCAGCGGCATCACCAAGTCGATGGCCAAGCTTAATAATTCTTGTGTATCCACCAGGTCTTGAGGCCACTTTTGGCGCTACTTCTCTAAATAATTCAGCAACGGCGTACTTGTCTCTAAGTTTTGAAAACACGATACGTCTATTATGAGTCGTGTCTGTTTTTGACTTAGTAACAAGAGGCTCAACAAAAGTTCTTAGAGCCTTTGCTTTTGCAAGTGTAGTATTTATTCTTTTATGTTCTATAAGAGAGCAAGCCATATTAGCCAACATAGATTTTCTATGGGCAGTCTTGCGACTCAAGTGGTTAAATTTCTTTCCGTGTCTCATTTTAAATAATTTTTTTGAGGCTTTAAATTAGTCTTTATCAAGGTTATAACGAGATAAGTCCATGCCAAAATCAAGGCCTTTATTGCTGACTAATTCTTCAAGCTCGCTCAGGGATTTTTTACCAAAATTTCTAAATTTCATCAAATCATTCTTGTTGTAAGAAACCAAGTCGCCTAAAGTTTCAACTTCAGCGGCTTTAAGGCAGTTTAGTGCTCTTACAGATAAATCAAGATCAGAAAGTTTAGACTTAAGAAGCTGTCTCATGTGGAGTGCTTCTTCATCGTAAGTTTCTGTTTGAGCTAATTCTTCAGTCTCTAGTGTTATTCTTTCATCAGAAAATAACATGAAATGATGGATTAAAGTTTTTGCAGCTTCTGTTAAAGCATCTTTAGGATGAATTGAACCATCAGTAACAATTTCGAAGACTAATTTTTCATAATCTGTTTTTTGTTCTACTCTAAAGTTTTCAATGCTGTACTTAACATTTTTGATTGGAGTGTAGATAGAATCTGTAAAAATGGTTCCTAATGCTACTTCGTCTTTTTTGTTTTCTTCAGCTGAAACATAACCTCTACCTTTCTCAATAGTAATTTGCATGTTTATGGAAACTTTTTTATCCATATTACAAATAACATGTTCCGGATTTAATACTTGAAATCCAGAAAGATGTTTTTGAAAATCACCAGCGGTTAATTGCTTTTGATTAGAAACGCTAATTACTGCAGATTCAGTATCGTTATCTTCTATTTGTTGTTTGAATCTAACTTGTTTAAGATTAAGGATGATTTCAGTTACATCTTCTACTACGCCTGAAATTGTAGAAAACTCGTGATCTACGCCTTCTATTTTAACCGAAGTAATTGCAAAACCTTCTAAAGAAGATAGTAAAACGCGACGTAAAGCATTACCTACGGTAAGACCATATCCTGGTTCTAAAGGTCTAAACTCAAATATACCTTCAAACTCAGAAGAGTCTATCATAATTACTTTATCGGGCTTTTGAAAATTGAATAATGCCATAGTGTTGTAGTATCTAATTATTATTTAGAGTATAATTCGACGATAAACTGTTCGTTAATGTTTTCTGGAATTTGAGTTCTCTCAGGAACGTTAACAAAAGTACCTTCTTTCTTTTCTGAATTCCAGCTTAACCATTCATAAACTGCAGAAGAGTTTGATAATGATTCATCAATGACGCTTAAAGATTTAGATTTTTCTCTAACACCTATAATGTCATTAACCTTTACTTGAAAAGATGGGATATTGACTATCTCACCGTTTACTGTAATGTGTTTGTGTGAAACCAACTGTCTAGCACCGCTTCTTGAAGGTGATAAGCCAAATCTGTAAACAACATTGTCGAGACGCTTTTCGCACATTTGAAGTAAAACTTCACCAGTAATGCCCTTTGCGCTATTGGCTTTTTCAAACATGTTTCTAAATTGTCGCTCTAATATACCATAAGTATATTTAGCTTTTTGCTTTTCCATTAATTGGATAGCATATTCAGATTTTTTACCACGTCTTCTGTTGTTGCCGTGTTGGCCAGGAGGGTATTTTTTCTTTTCAAACGATTTATCATCGCCGAAAATAGGCTCGCCAAATTTACGAGCAATTTTAGTTTTAGGACCAGTATATCTTGCCATTTGAATGTATTTAGATTATAGGTTATGAATTAAGGTCTTTCCTTCGATAACCTGAGTTAAATTAAAAATTAAACGCGTCTTCTTTTAGGCGGACGACACCCATTATGTGGAATTGGAGTTACATCAATGATTTCAGTAACTTCAACGCCTGAATTGTGTAATGCTCTAATTGCAGATTCTCTTCCATTACCAGGTCCTTTGACGTAAACTTTTACTTTTCTAAGACCGGCTTCGTGAGCAACTTTACTTGCATCCTCTGCAGCGAGTTGAGCAGCATAAGGGGTATTTTTTTTACTCCCTCTAAAACCCATTTTACCAGCCGAAGACCAAGATATGACTTCACCGTTATTATTGGTTAAAGACACAATAATATTATTAAATGAAGCAAATATATGGGCTTCACCAAAGGCGTCTGTTGTGACTTTACGCTTTTTTGTTGTTGATTTAGCCATGATTATTTAGTTACTTTTTTCTTATTAGCTACTGTTTTTCTTCGACCTTTTCGGGTACGTGAATTATTTTTAGTTCTTTGACCTCTTAGAGGTAAACCTGATCTGTGTCTAACTCCTCTGTAACAACCAATATCCATAAGACGTTTGATGTTCATTTGAGTTTGCGATCTTAATTCGCCTTCTATGGTAAATTGTGAGACAGCATTACGAACGCCAGAAACATCACTATCATCCCAGTCAGAAACTTTTTTGTTTGGATCAACTTTAGCTTCTTCAAGAATTCTTTGTGCTCTTGACTTACCTATACCAAAAATATAGGTTAAAGCGATTACGCCTCTTTTTTGTTTAGGGATATCAACACCTGCTATTCTTGCCATAATTAACCTTGTCTTTGTTTAAACTTTGGATTCTTTTTATTAATAACATAAAGTCTCCCTTTACGTCTTACGATTTTGCAATCTGCACTTCTCTTTTTGATTGATGCTCTTACTTTCATTTTTTGTAGTTTAAAAGTTTAAAGTTTAAAGTTTAATAATTGAAAAGGTTCAATTTCCAAACTTTTACTTATAAACATTGTTTATTAATATCTATATGTTATACGTCCTTTAGTTAAATCATAAGGACTCATTTCTAATTTCACTTTATCGCCTGGTAACAATTTAATGTAATGCATTCTCATTTTACCAGATATATGAGCAGTTACGACATGCTCATTTTCAAGTTCTACTCTAAACATTGCGTTTGACAATGCTTCTATAATAGTTCCATCTTGTTCTATTGAAGGTTGTTTAGCCATAATTATGCTACTGCTTTTCTGTTTTTACCTGATTTCATTAATCCGTCGTAATGCTTATTCAATAAATAAACATTGACTTGATCTATTGTGTCTATCGCAACTCCAACCATAATTAATAACGAAGTTCCGCCAAAGAATAAGGCCCAACCTGACTGTACGTTTAGTAATGAAACAATAATTGCTGGGAAAATAGCAATGATTGCTAAAAATACAGAACCTGGTAGAGTTATTTGCGACATAATCCTGTCAAGGTATTCTGCAGTTTCAGTTCCTGGTCTTATACCAGGTATAAAACCACCACTTCTTTTGAGATCATCAGCCATTTTATTTGTTGGTACTGTTATAGCGGTGTAAAAATACGTAAAGATTATAATGAGTAAACCAAAAACAATATTATACCACAAACCAAACATATCATTAAATTCAGCTGCAATTCCTTGGGCAGTTGCCGTGTCTGATAATCCTGCTAATGCTGCTGGCACAAACATAATAGCTTGAGCGAAAATTATAGGCATAACACCAGAAGCATTAAGCTTTAGTGGTATGAACTGCCTTGCGCCACCAAAAATATTTTTTTCATATTTTCCTGAGGCATTTTTTCTAGCATATTGAACAGGTATTTGTCTTACAGCTTTCACTAAATAAACAGAAGCTAAAATAATAACAAACCAAATAACCAGTTCAATTAATATAAGAATTAAGCCGCCAGTACCATCATCACCAACTCTTGAAGATAATTCTTGAGCAAATGATTGAGGTAATCTTGCAATAATACCTACCATAATAAGTAAAGAAATACCATTACCAACGCCTTTATCTGTAATTTTTTCACCGAGCCACATTGCGAAAATACAACCTGCTGTTAGGATTATTACAGCAGAGGTGATAAACATCGTGTTACTTTGCACCATAAATGCATCATCAGGTAAAATATTGTATAAATTATATATATATCCAGGACCTTGGACTAAGGTAATACCAATAGTTAACCAACGTGTGATTTGAGTAATTTTTTTGGTTCCGCTTTCGCCTTCTTTTTGAAGTTTTTGTAAGTAGGGGATAGCAATAGTCATTAATTGAACGACAATAGAAGCAGAGATGTAAGGCATTATACCTAATGCAAATACAGAGGCGTTTGAAAACGCACCACCTGTAAAAGCATTTAATAAGCCTAGGATACCATCTTCAGTTTGGCTACCTAAACTAGCCAATTGAGAGGCATCAATACCTGGTAGAACAACTTGTGCTCCAAATCTGTAAACGATTAATAAGCCCAAAGTCAGAAGAATTCTGTTTTTGAGCTCGTCTATTTTCCAAATATTTTTTATCGTTTCAATAAATTGCATTGACTAAATATTATAATGTTATAGCTTCACCACCAGCTTTTTCAATAGCTTCTTTCGCAGTTTTCGAAAATTTATGTGCTTCAACTTTCAATTTAGATTTTAATTCTCCATTACCTAATACCTTAACTAAATCTTTCTTTTTAATAAGACCAAGTTTTATCAGAGTCTCTAGGTCGACAGTATCTTTTATTTTTTCATCATCAACTAAAGCTTGAAGATCTGAAAGATTAATAGGTTTGTAATCAATCCTATTGATGTTGTTAAATCCAAACTTAGGAATTCGTCTTTGTAAAGGCATTTGACCACCTTCAAATCCGATTTTTCTAGAATATCCAGATCTTGATTTGGCACCTTTGTGACCTCTTCCTGCTGTATCACCAGTTCCAGAACCTTCTCCACGTCCGAGACGTTTCGTTTTTCCTTTTACAGAACCTTTTGCTGGTTTTAATTGATGTAATTTCATAATTAATAGTCTTATTTGATCTTTTCTACACTTACCAAGTGACTGACTTTACCAATCATACCCAAAATATTTGGTGTATCTTGATGTTCTACACTTTGGCCTATTTTTTTTAAACCTAAGGCTTCAAGAGTCAACTTTTGTTGTTTTGTTCTCTTAATGGCACTTTTTGTTTTAGTAACTAATATTTTTGACATTTTCAAAAGCTATTATTATCCGTTAAATACTTTATCTATTGATATTCCTCTTTGTTTTGCAACTCTATCTACATTTCTTAATTGTAAAAGCGCATCGAATGTAGCTTTTACCACATTATGAGGGTTGTTTGAACCTTGGTTTTTTGACAGTACATCGTGAACACCAACAGTTTCTAATACAATTCTAGCAGGTCCACCAGCAATTACACCAGTACCTTCAGAGGCTGGAAACAAAGACACTTTAGCGCCCGCATATTTTCCCTTTTGCTCGTGAGGCAATGTACCTTTATTTAAAGGAATTCTTATCAAGTTTTTCTTAGCATCTTCAACTGCTTTTGCGATAGCATCAGCAACTTCTTTAGATTTACCTAGACCTTGACCAACAACACCATTTTCATCTCCAACAACAACTATAGCCGAAAATCCAAAAGCTCTACCACCTTTAGTTACTTTAGTAACACGTTGTACGCCTACGAGTCTATCTTTTAAATCTAAACCTCCCGGCTTTACAAATTCTACATTTTTATAATTCTGATACATATCTTAAAATTTTAATCCACCTTCTCTGGCTCCTTCAGCCAATGATTTTACTCTACCGTGATACAGGTATCCGCTTCTGTCAAACGCGACTTCTTCGATGCCGATTTTATTAGCCTTTTCAGCTATAGCTTTGCCAACAGCTTTAGAGCGTTCTACTTTTGGTTTATCTTGTGAAGCATCAGTTCTTGACGATGCTGAAGCAAGTGTTTTGCCATTGACATCGTCAATAAGTTGAGCATAAATCTCAAAATTACTTCTGTAAACAGATAATCTTGGTTTAGTTGCTGTTCCTTTTATACTTCTCCTGATTCTTTGATGAATCTTTTTTCTTCTTTTTTGTTTAGAAAATCTCATAATTATGCTGATTTACCTGCTTTTCTTCTTATGTATTCACCAACATACTTGATACCTTTACCTTTATAGGGTTCTGGTTTTCTGTATGATCTGATTTTAGCAGCGACTTGACTAACAAGTTGTTTATCGTGTGAGGTTAATTTTATGACTGGGTTTTTACCTTTTTCACTAACAGTTTCAACTTTCACCTCAGGTGCTAATTGAAGAACAATGTTATGGGAAAATCCTATAGCAATATCTAATTTTTGACCTTGATTGGTTGCTCTGTAACCTACACCAACAAGTTCTAATTCTTTAGTATATCCTTCTGTTACTCCAGTAATCATATTGTTGATAAGAGATCTGTAAAGACCGTGCTTAGATTTAATATTTTTATTATCGTTAGGGCGTTCTACGATAATTTCACCATCTTCTTGCTTGATTTTAACATCCTCAAATTTTTGAGAAAGCTCACCAAGTTTACCTTTGATTGATATAGAGTTGTCCTCAAGTTTTACCTCTACGCCTTCGGGTATTTTTACTGGACTGTTTCCTATTCTAGACATAACTAATCTTTTAAACTATATTAATATACGTAACAAAGTAATTCGCCACCAACATTATTTCTTTGCGCTTGTTTACCGGTCATTAAACCTTTTGAGGTTGATACAATCGATATTCCAAGTCCGTTAAGTATACGAGGAATTTCATCATGACCAGAATATTTTCTCAATCCAGGTTTACTGATTCGTTGAATTTTCTTGATAACGGGTTCTTGGTTAAGCTTATCATATTTAAGCGCTATTTTAATAACACCTTGTTTGTCGTCATCTAAAAATTTATAACTTAGGATAAAACCTTGGTCAAAAAGAATTTTTGTCAATTCTTTTTTAAGATTAGAAGCTGGTATTTCAACGGTTCTATGACCGGCTGCAACCGCATTTCTAATTCTAGTTAAGTAATCTGATACAGGATCTAAATTCATTTTTTAATTATTTAATATTACCAACTGGCTTTTTTAACCCCTGGAATTAAACCTTTATTTGCCATTTCTCTAAACATGACTCTAGATAGACCAAATGTTCTCATATATCCTTTTGGTCTTCCTGTAAGTTTACAACGATTGTGTAGTCTTACCGGAGAAGAGTTTTTAGGGAGCTTTTGTAAAGCTTCATAGTCACCTTCTTCTTTAAGTCTTTTACGCTTTTCAGCATATTTTTCTACTAGTTTTTCGCGTTTTACTTCGCGAGCTTTCATTGATTCTTTAGCCATATTAATTCTTTTTAAAAGGCAAACCCAATTCTGTTAATAATGCTTTTGCTTCTTTATCCGTATCGGCTGAAGTCACAAATGTGATATCCATACCAGATATACGGTTTACTTTGTCTATATTAATTTCAGGAAAAATGATTTGTTCTGTAATTCCTAAATTATAATTTCCTCTGCCGTCAAAACCATCAGGTTTTATTCCGCTAAAATCTCTAACTCGAGGTAGTGCAGATGTAACTAAACGGTCTAAAAATTCATACATTCTATGACCTCTTAAGGTTACTTTGGCGCCAATTGGCATTCCTTTTCTTAATTTAAAGGATGCAACATCTTTTTTGGATAGAGTTGCTACCGCTTTTTGACCAGCTATTCTGGATAATTCATCCACGGCATAATCAATAAGTTTTTTATCTGCAATAGCTTCTCCAACACCTCTACTCAAAACTATTTTTTGGAGTCTTGGTGTTTCCATGGTGTTTGAATAGCTGAATTCTTTAACAAGATTTTTTTTGACTCTTGTTTGATATTCTTCTTTTAATCTAGGTATATATTCCATATCTAGCTAATTACATCGTTAGTTTTAGTAGAAACCCTTACTTTTTTGCCGTCTTGAATTTCAAAGCGAACACGAGTTGGGTTTCCTTTTTTATCAGTTAGTGCCACATTTGAAATATGTATAGGAGCTTCAATTTCTTGAATACCACCTTGAGGATTTTGAGCGCTTGGTTTAAGGTGCTTCTTAATCATGTTTACAGATTCAACAATAACCTTGTCAGCATCGTATAAAACCTTCATCACTTTACCTTCTTGACCTTTATGCTCTCCAGTTATAACTTGAACTGTATCACCTGTTTTGATTTTAAACTTTTTCATCATTTTAGTTTTAAAGCACTTCAGGTGCCAATGAAACAATTTTCATGAATTTATTTTCTCGTAACTCTTTAGCTACAGGACCAAATACACGTGTTCCTCTCATTTCTCCGGTAGGGTTAAGCAATACACAAGCATTGTCATCAAATCTAATGTAAGATCCATCTGGTCGTCTAACCTCTTTGTTGGTTCTAACAACAACAGCTGTTGAAACTGCACCTTTCTTAATACTACCGTTTGGTGTAGCTTCTTTAACACTAACTACGACTTTGTCGCCTACACTAGCGTATCTTTTCTTGGTACCACCTAATACTCTTATCACCAAAACTTGCTTGGCTCCAGTATTATCGGCTACTCTTAATCTTGATTCTTGTTGTACCATAATTATTTAGCTCTTTCAATTATATCAACTAGCCTCCAACGTTTAGTTTTGCTAAGAGGTCTTGTCTCCATTATTTTTACAGTGTCACCTTCATTACACGATTCTTTTTCATCGTGAGCAACGTACTTTTTTGTTTTAAGAACGAATTTTCCGTAAATAGGGTGTTTAATTTTTTTAACTTCAGACACGACTATTGACTTCAGCATTTTATTGCTTGTTACAACACCTATACGCTCTTTTCTTAGATTTCTTTTTTCCATTATGTTGAGGAATTAAACTAAATTTCTTTTGCTGATTTCTGAATTCATTCTCGCAACAGATCTTCTCAAAGTTCTGATTTGCATTGGGTTTTCCAAAGGTGTCAAAGTATGAGCCATCTTTAGCTCAGATATTTTTTGTTTGGTTGTCTCCATAGCTTCAACCAAATCAGCGTCAGATAATTTTATAATTTCAGATTGTTTCATAATCGTTTTTTATTCTTGATAATCTCTAGCAACAACAAATTTTGTTTTTACTGGTAATTTCTGTGCTGCAAGTCTTAAAGCTTCTTTTGCTACATCTTGAGTAACTCCACCTATTTCAAACATAATTCTACCTGGCTTAACAACAGCTGCATAGTATTCTACTGCACCTTTTCCTTTCCCCATTCTAACCTCAAGAGGTTTTTTAGTGATAGGTTTGTCTGGAAATATTTTTATCCACAAAGAACCTTCTCTTTTCATAAATCGTGTTGCAGCGATACGAGCTGCTTCAATTTGTCTTGCAGTAATAAATGATGAGTCTAAAGACTTCAATCCAAAAGTGCCATTTGAAAGTCGGTGTCCTCTAGTAGAGTTACCCTTCATTCGGCCTTTTTGCTGCTTTCGAAATTTGGTTTTCTTTGGTTGTAACATGCTTACAATATTTTATTTTCTACGTCTAGCTCTTGACCGATTAGACTTAGTGTTTTTTCCTCCTTTTTTTTGTAATCCTACAAGTGGTGAAAGTTCTCTTTTACCATAAACTTCACCCTTCATAATCCAAACTTTAATTCCTAGTCGTCCATAAGTTGTATGGGCTTCAACTAAAGCATAATCAATATCTGCTCTAAATGTTGATAAAGGAATTCTGCCTTCTTTATATGACTCAACTCTTGCCATTTCAGCACCGTTTAATCTACCAGCAATTTGAATTTTAATACCTTCAGCATTCATTCTCATAGTTGCTGCAATTGCCATTTTAATAGCTCTTCGGTATGATATTCTATTTTCAACTTGTCTAGCTACACTTGATGCCACTAAAAAGGCATCTAATTCAGGTCTTTTAATTTCAAAAATATTAACTTGAACCTCTTTGCTAGTTAATTGTTTTAATTCTTCTTTTAACTTGTCAACCTCTTGGCCGCCTTTTCCGATTATAATACCAGGTCTAGCTGTTGTAATTGTAACCGTTACTATTTTAAGTGTGCGTTCAATAATAACTCTAGATACACTTGCTTTTGATAGTCTAGCATGGATGTATTTTCTGATTTTATCATCTTCGGCTATATTATCGCCGTAATCATTACCACCATACCAGTTGGATTCCCAACCTTTTATAATTCCTAATCTATTTCCTACCGGGTTTGTTTTTTGTCCCATAATATTCTAGCTATCTAAGTTATTGTTTTCGCCCAAAACTAATGTAACGTGGTTAGAACGTTTTCTAATTCTATGTGCTCTTCCTTGAGGAGCAGGTCTTAATCTTTTAAGCATTCTAGCACTATCAACTTTAATTTCTTTAATATACAAACCCGCTTGTTCGAGGTCTGCATCTTCATTTTTTTGCTGCCAATTGGCTATTGCTGAAAGTAAAAGTTTTTCTACACGTTGTGCAGCTTCTTTTTTACTGAACTTTAAAACTTGTAAGGCTTTTTCAACTTCCATACCTCTTACCAAATCAGTTACTAACCTCATTTTTCTCGGTGAAGTAGGGCAGTTGTTTAATTTAGCAAACGCCAAATTAGATTTGCTCTCTTTTATAGCTTCAGCACGTTGTTTTTTTCTAACTCCCATGATAGTCTATTATTACTTTTTGTTTCTTGCTGAGGTATGTCCTCTAAATGTTCGAGTTGGTGAAAACTCACCTAATTTATGGCCTACCATATTTTCTGTTATAAACACTGGCACAAATTGTTTACCGTTATGAACGCCAATGGTTTGACCGACAAAATCTGGTGTTATCATTGATGCACGTGACCAAGTTTTAATAACTGATTTTTTGCCAGACTCAACATTTTGAGCCACTTTTCTCTCTAATTTATAGTGAACGTAAGGTCCTTTTTTTAGTGATCTAGCCATGTTTTATTTCTTTTTACGTTCTAAAATATGTTTGTTACTTGATTTAGTTAAAGATCTTGTTTTAAAGCCTTTAGCAGGAATACCTTTACGTGATCTTGGATGACCACCAGAAGCTCTTCCTTCACCACCACCCATTGGGTGATCAACTGGGTTCATAACAACAGGTCTGGTTCTTGGTCTTCTACCTAACCAGCGACTTCTACCAGCTTTACCTGCTACTAATAATTGGTGATCGCTGTTTGAAACAGCGCCTATCATAGCTTTGCAATCAGATAATACCAATCTGGTTTCACCTGATGGTAACTTGATAGTGACATATTTACCTTCTTTAGCTGTTAATTGAGCAAATGTACCTGCGCTTCTTACCATCACAGCACCGTTACCAGGTACTAATTCAATACAAGAAATGATTGAACCAAATGGAATTTTTGATAAAGGTAAAGCGTTTCCAATATCAGCAGAAGCATTTTCACCAGATTGTACGGTTTGTCCCACCTTCAAGCCACTAGGAGCTACGATGTAGCTTTTTTCTCCGTCTTTATATTGAATCAACGCAATAAAAGCCGTACGATTTGGATCATATTCAATAGACTTTACTGTTGCAGACATATCGGTTTTGTTTCTTTTGAAATCGATAATTCTGTAACGTCTTTTATGACCACCACCGCGGTAGCGCATGGTCATTTTACCTTGATTGTTTCGACCACCAGATTTTTTTATCGGAGCAAGTAAAGACTTTTCCGGCTTATCAGTTGTTATGGCGTCGAACCCACTTACAACTTTAAATCGCTGACCTGGCGTTATTGGTTTTAATTTTTTTACAGGCATGTCTTAATATTAAAGATTACTGTATAAATCAATAGTATCACCATCTGCAACTTGAACGATAGCTTTCTTTAAAGCGTCTGTTTTACCAGTTACCATTCCTGTTTTAGTGTACTTTGTTTTTACTGTTGGTTTAATGTTCATTGTTCTTACTTTGTCAACGCTAACACCATAAGTACTTTCTACAGCCTCTTTGATTTGAACCTTGTTGGCTTTATTATTCACAAAAAAAGAAAAGCGATTGTTTAATTCGCTATCTTCTGTAGCTTTTTCTGTTATAATAGGTTTTATTAAAATACTCATAGCTATTGACTCAAGTTTTGTTCTAAATATTCTATTACCGACTCAGACAATACTAAAACATCATTATCTAAAATTCTGTAAGTATTTAATTCTGAGGCTGTTAAGACTCTATGTCTCTTCAAATTACGGGACGACAAATATACATTATTATTTGCATCTGCAAACACAAAAACAGATTTTTTATTCTCCAGTTTTAAATTTTCTAAAACTTTTAAAAATTCTTTTGTTTTTGGGCTATCGAAACTGAAGTTTTCAACAACTAATAATTCTTTGTCATTAGTTTTCTTAGATAAGGCAGAAGCTCTAGCTAATCGTTTTAATTTTTTATTCAATTTAAAACGATAGTTTCTAGGGCGTGGACCAAATACACGTCCACCACCTTTAAAAATAGGTGACTTAATGCTACCTGCTCTTGCAGTTCCAGTTCCTTTCTGTTTTTTAATTTTACGAGTACTTCCTTTTATTTCAGCTCTTTCTTTAGCTTTGTGGGTACCCTGTCTTTTACTAGCAAGATGTTGTTTAACATCGAGATATATCGCGTGTTCATTGGGTTCAATTCCAAAAACCTCATCAGATAAACCTACTGTTCTGCCAGTATCTTTTCCTTTTATATCTAAAACCTCTACTTTCATTATTTTCTGATTGTTACGTAAGCGTTTTTATGTCCAGGTACGCAACCTTTGACAATAAGTAGATTTTTGTCTTCTACTACTTTCAACACTTTAAGGTTAGTGACTTTTACTTTTTTATTGCCCATCTGTCCGCCCATTTTCATACCTTTAAAAATACGAGCAGGATAAGATGCTGCACCAACAGATCCAGGAGCTCTCAACATACTTTGTTGGCCGTGAGTTCGTTCAGAACCACTAAAGCCATGTCGTTTTACAACACCTTGAAATCCTTTTCCTTTAGATATACCAGATACATCTACGAATTCACCTTCTCTAAAGATGTCTACTGTGACCTGATCTCCTAATTTAAATTCGCCTTCATAATCTTGGAATTCGACAACTTTACGTTTTACAGATGAGCCCGCTTTTTTAAAATGGCCCTTTTCGGCCATTGTTGAGCTTTTTTCTGTCTTGTCATCGAAACCAAGTTGAAGAGCTTCATACCCGTCAACCTCACTGGTTCTGACTTGGGTAACTGTGCATGGTCCTGCTTGAATGACAGTACACGGAATGTTTTTTCCGTTATCGTCGTATAAGCTGGTCATACCTATTTTTTTTCCTAATAACCCAGACATTTGTTTATTGATTTAATTTATAGTTAATTATACTTTTATTTCTACTTCAACACCACTTGGCAGTTCTAATTTCATCAAAGCATCTAT
Source organism: Mesohalobacter salilacus (assembly GCA_003931895.1). Classification (GTDB taxonomy): domain Bacteria; phylum Bacteroidota; class Bacteroidia; order Flavobacteriales; family Flavobacteriaceae; genus Psychroflexus. Next base: position 44,272 of record RRZV01000082.1, on the reverse strand, counting down.
TGTTTTTGATGATGAACTATAGATGTCTAACAAACGCTTGTAAGAATCTAATTGAAATTGTTCTCTTGCCTTTTTATTGACGTGAGGTGAACGTAATACAGTAAATATCTTCTTCTTTGTAGGAAGTGGTATTGGACCTGTAACTACAGCACCAGTGGTTTTAACCGTTTTAACAATCTTATCAGCTGACTTATCAACTAAATTGTGATCGTATGATTTTAACTTTATTCTAATTTTTTGACTCATTGTTCAAGAATTATTCGTTAGTTGTGGTTCCTTTAGCTGCTGCTATTACTTCTTCAGATACATTAGATGGTGTTTCGTCATAGTGAGAAAATTCCATTGTTGAAGTTGCTCTACCAGAAGAAAGTGTTCTTAAGGTTGTTACGTATCCAAACATTTCAGAAAGCGGTACAAGGGCTTTTATAATTTTAGCACCTGAACGGTCAAACATATCGTTGACTTGTCCGCGGCGTTTGTTAAGGTCACCAACAATGTCACCCATATTTTCTTCAGGTGTAACTACCTCAACTTTCATCATTGGTTCAAGGATTACAGCGCCTGCAGATTTTGCAGCAGATTTATAACCTATTTTAGCTGCAAGCTCAAAAGACAATTGATCAGAATCCACTGGGTGGAACGATCCGTCTTTTAAAGTTACTTTTAAGCTATCCATTTGGAAGCCTGCTAAAGGACCGTTTTTCATAGCTTCTTCAAATCCTTTCTGAACAGAAGGTATAAACTCTTTAGGAATACGTCCACCTTTAATTTCGTCTACAAACTGAAGTCCAGTTTCTTCTTCAAAATCTTCGTCAACAGGACCCATTTCAAAAACAATGTCTGCGAATTTACCACGTCCACCAGATTGTTTTTTGTAAACTTCTCTGTGGTTTGTAGTTTTCTTAACAGCTTCTTTGTATTCAACTTGTGGCTCACCAACATTGACTTCAACTTTAAACTCTCGCTTCATTCTATCAATCAAGATATCGAGGTGAAGTTCACCCATACCAGAAATAATAGTTTGTCCTGAAGCCTCATCTGTCTTAACGACAAATGTTGGATCTTCTTCAGCAAGTTTTTGTAAAGCTATACCCATTTTTTCAACATCGGCTTTAGTTTTTGGCTCAACCGCAATACCAATAACTGGTTTTGGGAAAGTCATAGATTCTAAAACGATAGGGTGTTTAAGATCTGTAAGCGTATCTCCAGTTTTAATATCTTTAAAACCTACGGCAGCACCAATATCTCCGGCTTCAATTTTGTCGATAGGTTCTTGCTTGTTAGAGTGCATTTGATACATTCTAGAAATACGTTCTTTTTTGCCTGAACGTGTATTTAAAACATAAGAACCAGCTTCAAGTGTTCCTGAATAGGTTCTAAAAAATGCTAAACGACCAACAAATGGGTCAGTAGCAATTTTAAATGCTAAAGCTGCAAATGGAGATTCTACATTTGGTTTTCTGCTTTCAACTTCATTAGTTTCAGGATTTGTGCCTTCAATAGCCTCAACATCTACAGGAGATGGTAAGTACCGCATTACTGCATCAAGCATAGCTTGCACACCTTTATTTTTAAAGGCTGAACCACACATCATTGGTATGATAGACATATCAATTGTTGCAGCACGTAAAGCCGCTATAATTTCATCTTCTGTGATAGAGTTTTCATCTTCAAAGAATTTCTCCATCAATTCCTCATCATATTCCGCGACAGCTTCAACCAATTCTGCTCTGTATTTGTCAACACTTTCCTGGAGTTCAGCTGGGATTTCAACTTCATCATAAGTCATTCCCATATCTTCGTCATTCCAGATGACAGCTTTTTTTGAAATTAAATCAACTACACCTTTAAAATCGATTTCATCGCCAATAGGAACTTGAAGTGGAACGGGATTCCCGCCAAGCATTTCTTTAACTTGCTTACAAACCATAAAAAAGTCAGATCCTTGTCTATCCATTTTGTTAACAAAACCAAGACGAGGTACTTTATATTTATCAGCTTGTCTCCAAACGGTTTCTGATTGAGGCTCAACGCCATCAACAGCACTAAATAATGCAACAACACCATCTAAAACACGTAAAGAGCGCTCTACCTCTACAGTAAAGTCAACGTGACCAGGTGTGTCAATAATGTTTACTATGTATTCATGATCTCTATAAGGCCAAGTACAATGTGTAGCTGCAGACGTAATAGTAATACCACGTTCTTGCTCTTGCTCCATCCAGTCCATGGTTGCTGCGCCATCGTGAACTTCACCTATTTTGTGAGAAATTCCTGTGTAGTATAATATTCTTTCGGTAGTTGTTGTTTTACCAGCATCAATGTGAGCTGCAATACCTATATTTCTTGTAAATTTTAAATCTCTTTGTGCCATTTTAATTTAGAATCTAAAGTGTGAAAATGCTTTATTAGCTTCTGCCATTTTATGAGTATCTACACGCTTTTTAACTGCTGCACCTTCTTCTTTAGCAGCAGCAAGAATTTCCGAAGCCAATTTGGCCGGCATAGACTTTTCATTACGTTTTCTAGCGAAAAGTATCAACCATTTCATGGCTGTTGACACTTTACGGTCGGGTCTTATTGGTGTTGGAATTTGAAATGTTGCACCACCAACGCGACGGCTTCTAACTTCTACGTGAGGCATTATGTTAGATAATGCATCTTTCCAAAGCTCTAAAGCAGTCTTCTCTTCGTCTTGTTTTTTCTCTTCAACAACATCTATTGCTTGATAAAAAATATCAAAAGCTACAGATTTTTTGCCATCCCACATTAACATGTTTACAAAACGTGTGACCAAAGGGTCGTGAAATTTTGGATCGGGTATAATGGAACGTTTTTTTGCTAATCTTTTTCTCATGTCTTCTTAAGATTTAATTATTTTTTTGGACGTTTTGCACCATACTTAGAACGGCGCTGCAGTCTTCCTTCTACACCTGCTGTATCAAGCGCACCTCTTACGATGTGATACCTAACACCAGGTAAATCTTTTACTCTTCCACCTCTTACTAATACTATCGAGTGTTCTTGGAGATTGTGTCCTTCGCCGGGAATGTAGGCATTCACTTCCTTACCGTTAGTTAACCTTACACGAGCAACTTTACGCATTGCTGAGTTAGGTTTTTTTGGTGTAGTTGTGTAAACACGCGTACATACGCCACGACGTTGAGGACATGAGTCCAAAGCAGCCGATTTACTCTTCTTAGTAGTGGTCTTTCTTCCTTTTCTTACTAATTGTGAAATTGTTGGCATAATATTAAATAAAAATTACCCTGTTTTTTCGGGTTTGCAAATGTAGAAATATATTTTTACTAAACAAACCAAACTTCTAACTAAATCAAAATATTCTTAAAATTTAATCTGCTGGTTTCGAAATGCTTCATTTTCAATAGATTTTAAACTGATTTTTTTTGAATATTTATGAGGTAAATCAATTTCACCTTCATTTAGCTTAAATTTCAAATCTGAATTTTATTAAAAACTATATCTTTATCCAAAATTATATTTTAAAGATGAATGTTTACATTGACCATACTTTGCTCAAACCTGGAGCCTGCAAAAGCCAAATTAAAGTTTTGTGTAAAGAAGCCAAAATATACAATTTTGCTTCGGTTTGTGTTCATCCACATTATGTTGAGTTGGCTAAACAATGCTTAATAGGTTCAGCTGTAAAAGTCTGCACTGTGATAGGTTTTCCTTTAGGAGCAAACACTACAGCTACCAAGATTTTTGAATCTAAAAATGCCATTGAAAATGGTGCTGACGAAATCGATATGGTTATTAACGTCAGTTGGCTTAAAGATAAAAATTACGACAAACTTGAGCATGAAATTTCAATTATCAAAAAAGCAATTGGCAATCATATTTTAAAGGTTATTGTAGAAATCAGTTTATTAACTGCTGATGAAATTGCCAAAATTAGTCAAATTGTTTCTGAAGCGGGCGCAGATTTTATTAAAACATCAACAGGCTTTGGGGCGCACGGGGCAACTTTAGAAGCTGTCAAAATCATGAAAGCCAATATTTCAAACCAGGTTCAAATCAAAGCTTCAGGTGGTATAAGAGATTTTAAAACTGCTAAACAATATATTGATCTTGGCGTTACTCGACTCGGTACATCTTCTGGAGTTGAAATTGTATCAGGCCAAAGTTCAACCAAATCTTATTGATTATGAGTGTACACCTCAACGCCAAAAAAGGTGATATTTCGGTTAAAGTTTTATTACCAGGCGATCCTTTAAGAGCCAAATGGATAGCCGAAACGTTTTTAGAAAATCCAGTTTGCTACAATACTGTTAGAAATATGTATGGCTTTACAGGATATTACCAAGGCCAACGTGTTTCTGTACAAGGAACAGGCATGGGCATACCATCCGCTAGTATTTATATTGAAGAATTAATAAATGATTACGGTGTTAAATCTCTCATCAGAGTTGGCAGTGCTGGCTCGCTTCAAAGCAATGTCAAATTGAGAGACGTGGTTTTGGCCATGTCAGCTTCTACCAATTCATCGTTTAACCGACTTAAATTTAATGCTGAAGATTATGCGCCAACTGCAAATTTTGAGCTTTTTCAAAAAGCGGTTGAAATTGCTAAATCAGAGCAAATTAAATTTCACGCGGGCAATGTTTTTTCTTCTGATATTTTTTATGCAGATAATAAAGACTATTACGATATTTGGGCGCAGCATAATGTGTTATGTGTAGAAATGGAAGTCGCTGCACTTTACACGATAGCTGCAAAATATGGACTAAAAGCTTTAGGGATTTTGACTATTTCAGATTCTTTAATTGATGGATCACATACTTCAGCACAACAACGCGAACAGAGTTTCGGTGATATGGTCGAAATTGCTTTAAAAACAATTGTTAGCTTTTAATTTGGTTTCATTTTATTCAGGATACGTTTTTGATTTACAGTTAGTTTTAACTTTAAATTAATAAGAGATTAAATAATTAAATTTATTTTTAAAGAAAAATTTTAGTTATGAAATCATTTAAGAACACAACTTTCGGATTAGTTTTATTTTTTCTTTTTGTATTTACTTCTGCGGTGGCACAAGAGCGATATGCCAAAACCCGTTCAGCAAAAGCCATAGCAGAGCAGCAAACAAGATTTGAAGCAGAACAACTTGAACTAGACGCTAAGGAAGTTAAAAGTTTAGGGAAAATCAACCTTATGTATACCAGGCAATTGAGAATTCTTCAAAAACAGGCACCAAATCAAAATAACAAGAATGAAATTGAAGCCTTAAAGAGATCGCATAGTCTTAAAATAAAATCTCTTATTAGTTCTGAAAAGTATCAAGAATATCTAGCATTAAAGAAGGAGAAAGAGGAAAAAGAAGCCCAAAAAGATAATTAATTTTATCTACTAACTTAACTTTAAATAATTTAAACCTGCCTTATGGTAGGTTTTTTTCTATCTCATATTTTAGTAATATATTGGAACATAAAGTAAATGCTCACAGTCTTGTATCGAACAAAAAACAGAAAAAGAAATGACAATTTCTGACAAGAAATCGTTTAACGACCAATTCAAGGGTTTTATAAATATGCCTAATTTGTTTTTGAATTCAAAGGTCTTTTCAACTTCATCATTTGAAACTCAAGATATACTCGATATTGATTTTAATTCTATTGATTTTGAACAACTAAAAAAACATAAGTATCTCGGCAAACGTGCGGAGTATTTTATAAAAACTTATTTAGATCAAAATAAAAATTACAGTCCAATTTATCATAGCTTGCAAATTCAAGATAACAAAACCACTTTAGGGGAGTTAGATTTTTTATTTTTTGACCACCAAAAAAACAAATGGATTCACTTAGAGTTGATTTGTAAATTTTATGTCTTTATTGGAGATGAAAAGAAAACTGATTTAGAGGCTTGGATAGGGCCTAATTTAAAAGACCGCTTAGATTATAAAGTTGAAAAACTTAAAACACATCAATTACAAATTTGTCAAAGACCAGAAGCTCAAAAACTTCTCAACAAATTAAACATCGATTGGACTAGAGTAGAAACGCAAATTTGTTATAAAGCAAAATTATTTCTCCCTCCAGATATTGAAACTTTTCAATTCAACCAACTCAATTCAAATTGCTTGAAAGGGAGATATTACAATTTTGAAGATTTTAAAAACTTTAAATTCTCAGACCAACTATATTACGTGCCCCAAAAACACGAGTGGATATGTGAGCCTAAAACGAACTCTCAGTGGTATGATTTTGACAAAGCCCAACGCCTATTAAAACTAAAACTTCAAGACAAACGCGCTCAAATGATTTGGCGAAAAACTAAAACGGGAGAGTTTTTTGAAGATTTTGTGGTTTGGTGGTAGATTACAGCTTTTAGCAAAAGCGTTTATAATAACGGCCTTTTTATTTTAAACCTAATGCGTTTTTGTCATACTTTCAGGCGTGCAAATGATAAAATTGGCAATGCCTTTATTTTCTTCTGTTAAGGTGTTAATACTATCTTGTTCAACTGATCCAATAGTAATAATTTTGAGGTTTGCTTTTTTGTTTTTAAGATACCATGCTATACCTTCAAAGTTGTTAGAGTGATAGGTGCCGTTGAAGTGAATAAAAGTTTGTCCTTTCTGCCAATTTTTAAGTATAAAGTGAGCCATAGTTGCATCTTTGATCGCTTGTGCTTTTGGTAAATTTTCACCGCCGTGGCCGTGAGCCATTTCAAGCATTTTTTTATAACCAGGCAATTCAGCATCATAACTTATAGGTAATGGCGCAAAAGATTTTTTACCTTCTACGCTAATACTATCTAAGGCTTCAAAACCATTTTTATAAACCATATTGGCATATCTTCTCGGTATATTGGTAGCAATAAATTTGAGTTGGTGTTTTAGTGCAAAATCAACAAGAGGTTGATAATCGGTTTTATTATTGGGCCAAAGTTTAATTTCGTTTTTAAGCGTTTTATAATCAAAATTCCCTGACAGGTATTCATTTAAAGCATACTGATTGTCCGCTTCAAACATTTCTGCACCAAGCACCAATTGATCATTTACTTCCTTATGAATATCTTTGGTTAATTCGTATTGTAACCAATGGTTTATAGGGTTGTTATGTAATTCGCCAAATAAAATAATATCGGCCTTTTTAACCTCTTGAAGTAATGTTTTGTAGTTGGTTTTGTTTCCTTCTTCATCAAATAATTGATAAGCTGGTTTATCTGAAACAAAACTGGATGATATAATTAGCACGAAAAACAAGGCAACCCATTTAAATCTCATAATTTTATTTTTAAGATAGGTAAATATAACAATTCTATTTAAAGAATATTTTTTAAGATTTAATGTATTCAAAAACAGCATCCGCACAGCGTTCACCATCGATAGCTGCAGATACAATTCCACCGGCATAACCTGCGCCTTCTCCACAGGGAAACAGACTTTTGAATTCTACATGCTGTAAAGATTCCTTATCTCTTGGTATCCTCACAGGAGAAGAAGTTCGGGATTCCGGGGCTAAAATAACCGCATCTTTATGATCAAAACCTTTCATTTTTTGGCTAAACTTTTTAAAACCTTCTCGGAGTCTTTTGACAATTGCCTTAGGAAATATCTCATCCATCTCTACCGAAGTCGTTCCTGGGAAATAAGAGTTTTTGGGGATGTGTAATGACTTTCGTTTCTTTAAAAAATCCTGAAGCCGTTGTGCAGGGACACGTTGAGTTTTTCCAGCAAGCTGCCAACATTTTTGCTCGATGTGTTCTTGAAATTTTAGACCTTTTAAAGCGCCAAATTCCTCAAAATCTGTGAGTACTTCATCATCGACTGTAACAACTATTCCAGAATTGGCATAAGGATTATTTCTCTTAGAAGGCGACCAACCATTAGTCACCACTTCGCCTTCTGCTGTTGCGCATGGTGCCACAATACCGCCCGGACACATACAAAATGAATACACGCCTTTATCATCCACCTGCTCTACCAAACTATAAGCTGACGGCGGTAAGCATTCACCCCGATTTGGGGTTTTGTATTGGATTTGATCTATTAAAGATTGCGGATGCTCTACCCGCACACCCATCGCATAAGGCTTAAATTCTATTTTTATCTTTCTGTCGTGCAAAAGATAAAAAATATCTCTTGCTGAATGGCCTGTGGCTAAAATACAAGCATCGGCATACAGAGGGGTTTTATGATTGACCTCAATACCAAGGATGTTTTTATCCTTAATGATAAAATCAGTCAGTTTGGTATTGAAATGAATTTCACCACCATGATTGAGAATGGTTTCCCTTATCGCAGTTATAATATTTGGTAATTTATTAGTGCCAATATGCGGATGAGCATCAATAAGTATATCCTGACTGGCGCCGTGCTGCACAAAAGTTTGTAACACAGCGTTTATAGATTTTTTATGACCAGATCGTGTGTATAATTTACCATCTGAATAGGTTCCAGCTCCACCTTCCCCAAAACAATAATTAGATTCTGGGTTGACAATATGCTCTTTATTGATTTTAGCTAAATCTCGTCTTCTGGATCTGACGTCTTTACCGCGTTCTATTATAATTGGCTTGAGACCGTGTTCTAAAAGCTTTAGTGCGGCAAATAGTCCAGCAGGACCACTACCTATGACTAAAACTGGTTTAGACTTCTCCGTAACTTGTTTGTAATTTTTAACTTGATTGTCTTCCCAAATGACAGGTTCATTATTTAAAGCATAAGCCAATCTGATTTGATATTTGATTTGTCTGGACCTGGCGTCTATGGAGCGTTTTATAATTTTAAAGTCTGAGATATTTTTTTCAGACACTTCGATTTTTTTAGCGAGTACTTTTTTGAGTTCTACCATATCGTGAGCCACCTCGGGACTGACTCTGATATCTATAAAATGCGGTTGGGATGCCATTGATAATTGTAAAATACAAAGGTAAGGAATTCAATCAGGTTTTGAATTGAAATTATGATGGACGCATATAATATCTCCTAAATGAATTTATCATGATTCTTAATTTCGGGTATTAATATGAATTTAGCCTTGTATTTATTCTTTAGTTTAAATTTGATATTTTCAAAATTTAAAATTTTGCACAAATGTACAATTTGTGTAAATTTGTCATATGAGCAGATTAAGCATTGAAATATCCTCCGAACAACACCAAAAAATTAAAGCCTTGGCAGCCTTACAAGGAAAGTCTATCAAAGACCTTATTCTTGATAAACTCATAAATCCCAATGCTGTAGATGAACAGAGGGATTGGAATAAACTTGAAGAACTTTTACTTTTCCGCATTGAAAACGCACAAGTATCACCAAAATCCTTAAAAGAAATTACAGATGATGTTTTAAAATCCTAAAATATCTAAAAGTGAAAATAAAATATCAATTATCTGTCGATGCTGAAAATGATTTGAGAGAAATTATATCCTATACCTTAGAAAATTTTGGAAGAAAACAAGCTCTAAAATACTCATACGAAGTAAATTTATGTTTGGATAAGCTGGCAGAGCAAAAAAGTTTATCAAAAGAATTCAAAATTAAAACCCATAAAATTGAAATGCTGCACTGCAAAAAGCACTATATATTTGCTTTAATTCGTCCTGATTTACCGGTTCTAATTATTGCCATATTTCACGAACGTATGGATTTAATGCAGAGACTAAAAGAGAGATTGAAATAGATTGAGGATATTCTAATGAAGTACTATTTTTGATAACAAATACATCTTGATATTAGTCATCTAAACCATAAAACACAAGCTTAGAATCCCTAAACACGGTATGCGTCTGCTTTTGAAAATCGGCTGCTATGGCCTTTAAAATATTATCCACATAGGTCTGAGGATTCATATCGATTAAAGGAAACCAAGAGGGTTGAATTTGAATCTGAAATTTATGTCCTTTTTTAAAAGTATGGTTAATGTTCTGTAATTCGATATTCACTTCTATTTTTGCGTTCGGTGAAAAAGATTTTGGACGTTCCAGGCTATTCGAGATTTACAGGGATTCTTGAGCAAAATAGTATAGCATTTAGCTATTATGTTATCTATATATTATATTTTTTAGATAATATAAAAGTTTTATGTTATATTTGAAATATGATTTCAAGAACAATTACATCTCTCATAGAAAGCAAAATAGGAACTGGAAAAGCCATCATGATTATTGGTCCACGACAAGTTGGAAAAACAACGCTAATCTTAAGCCAGCTTAAAGGCAAGAATTATACTTTTTTTAATGGAGACGATCCATCTGTAAGAACAAGTTTAGATACACCTAATACAAAGGAAATTGAGCAACTCATCGCTGGAAAAAAAATTGTATTTATCGATGAAGCCCAGCGTATAAAAAACATCGGCTTAACCCTGAAAATTATAACAGATCAATTTAAAGATGTGCAATTATGGATAAGTGGTTCTTCGTCATTTGATTTATTTAATGAACTCAACGAACCACTTACCGGTAGAAAATGGGAATATGAATTATTCCCTGTAAGTTGGGAGGAATACGAAAATCATATGGGTTACCTTCAGGCAAAGCAAAGCTTAAATAATAGGCTTGTTTATGGCATGTACCCTGAGGTCATTAACGCTAAAGCAGGTGCAGAACGAGAGGTCTTAAGGAATTTAGTAAACAGTTATTTATACAAAGATATCCTGTCTCATGGAGATATTAGAAAACCTGAGATTCTGGAAAAGCTTGTGCAAGGATTAGCACTTCAAATTGGAAGTGAAGTAAACTATAACGAACTGAGCCAATTAGTATCTATTTCTAAAGATACCATTCAAAGGTATATCGAGATTTTGGAGAAAGGCTACATTTTATTTAGAGTAAGGTCTTTTAATAAAAACGTAAGAAACGAAATTAAACGAGGACGAAAAATTTACTTTTACGATAATGGGATACGAAATGCCATAATAGGGGAATTTAGTAGTCCAAAACTAAGAAGCGATGTAGGCATGCTTTGGGAAAACTTTTTAATCTCTGAAAGAGTAAAACAAAACAGCTATAAAATGACATTTGCAAAACCGTATTTTTGGCGAACAAGACAACAACAAGAAATTGATTATGTTGAACAACAAGGGCTCAAAATGTCCGCCTACGAATTTAAATGGAATCCTCGTGCAAAATCAAAATTTTCTAAAACTTTTTTAAAAGCTTACGATGCGGAAACTAAAATAATTAACCAAGATAATTTTAGGGACTTTGTTATTTTGAAATAATTTTCCTTACAGTGTTTACCTAACATCAATTGGCTTAAAAAAGACTTATCACTATTTCAACTTATAAAAAACAAGCTTAGAATCCCCATAAACCGTATGGGTTTGCTTTTTAAAATCGGCTGCTTTGGCTTTAAAAATATTATCCACATAGGTTTGCGGGTTCATGTCGATTAAAGGAAACCAGGAGCTTTGGATTTGGATTTGCAGTTTGTGACCTTTTTTAAAGGTATGGTTGATGTCTTGTAATTCTATGTTGACTTGGGTTTTTTCATTTGGGGTGAATGGCTCTGGATTTTCAAAACTGTTTCTAAAGCGACCACGCATCACTTCACTTCTGACCATCATGTGGTAATTGCTCATTTTTAAATGGTCTTGCATTTCTTCCGGGTCTTCAGTATCGCCGGGAAAGACATCGATGACTTTGACGATCCAATCGGCCGCTGTTCCGGTTGTGGATACATTGAGGTTGGCAATAATGTCTCCGACAAACTTTAGGTCTTCTTCTAAAACTTCAGTTTCATAAACCAAAACATCTGTTCGTCGAGCAGCAAAACGTTGGTCATCGGTCATATATTTTCTTGGCGTAAACACCACTTTAATATCTTCTGAATAGGGCACGGGTTTTTTAGGATCACTGACGAAAGTGTTTTCAAAATCAGGGTTTGGTGTAGAAGTCAAACTTTGATTTTCGCCGAGATAAAATGTCGTTTCAGTTGTGTTTTGTGGTGGCCAGACCTCGTAAGAATTCCATTCTTTTTTGCCCGTGTCAAATATTTGGGCTTCTGATAATTCATTGACATCACCTTTGCCTTTGAGGAAATAATTGAAAAACGGGGTTTCAATATCTTTTTGGTAATTGTTGGAAATATCATCGCCAAAATAGACATTGCCAACAGCTTGTCTTGTTCTTGTGCTTGCCCATTGCCCATGACTCCAAGGACCAAACACAAAAATGTTATAAAAATCGTTGTGTTTTTCAATTTCAGAATAGGTGTGTAATGGCCCATATAAATCTTCAGCGTCAAATAATCCGCCGACGGTCATTACAGCAGGTTTGATGTCAATTTCATCGAGATGTTGAATGATACCACGCGATTGCCAAAATTCATCATAGTTAGGATGGTCTTTGAGTTGTTGCCAAAAGACATTGTCTTCGCCATAAAATTTATCGAGTTTACTCAATGGCATGTTTTCTAAGAAAAATTGATATTGGTCTTGAGTACCAAAATTTGGAAATTTATCGGCATACCAAGCTTTATCTGTTGGTTCTGTTTTTTCATAACCAAATACAGTAGTTGCTAACCAATAGCTTAATAAATAAGCGCCATTGTGATGAAAATCGTCAAAATAAAAATCGCCAATTGGGGCTTGAGGTGAAACTGCTGATAAAGCTGGATGGTTAGATAACAAACTATAAGTAGAATAAAACCCAGGATACGAAGTTCCCCAAACACCAACTTTACCATTGTTGTTTTTTACATTATTAACGAGCCATTCTATGCTGTCATAAGTATCAGAAGCTTCATCGACTTGTTTGCCTTTTTTGTTGGGAATATACGCCCGCATATTGTCATAAACACCTTCACTCATCCATCGGCCACGCACATCTTGATATACCACGATATAGCCTTCTTTCATTAAGTGTTCATTGGGGCCGATGCGTTTTTTGAATTCACCTTCTCCATAAGGTCTTGAACTGTAAGGTGTGCGTTGCATCAAAATAGGATAGTCTTGAGAAGTATCTTTTGGGGAGTAAATGGTGGTGTGCAAATTTATGCCGTCACGCATTGGTATGTTGATTTCCTCTTTATTGTAGTTCTCTTTGACATAATTCTCCTGTGCAGTGAGATTTAGTGATATTAAAAAGCTTAAAGTGAGAATAAATATATTTTTCATATTATTTCGAGTTTCGAGTTTCGGGTTTCAAGTTCCAAGTTTTTCGGGTTTCGGGTTTATTATTTGGGCTTAATGAGATAAATAACTTTTTTTACTACTTACTACACTACCGTCTACCGACTACCCTCTAACGACTATTTTAGACTTGTTTATTACTTCTATAGTTTCAATTATTTGACAATAAATGTTCAAAAAGGTTTAAAACAGAAAAACAGACTAAAGTTTTAAACTCTAATCCGCTTTCTCTTTTCATAGCAACTTTATTTTAATGCCCTATCAATTTTAAAAATTCGTTTCGGGTTTGCATTTCTTCAAACTGTCCTCTAAAACCTGAAGTTGTTGTTGCTGAATTTTGTTTTTGTACACCACGCATCATCATACACATGTGTTGGGCTTCAATTACTATGGCAACGCCTTTGGGGTTGAGTGTAGTGTTGATACATTCTAAAATGTCGTGGGTTAAGCGTTCTTGAACTTGCAATCTTCTTGCAAATACATCGACCACGCGAGGTAGTTTGCTCAAACCAACAATTTTTCCGTTGGGAATGTAGGCGATATGGGCTTTGCCAAAAAACGGTAACATGTGGTGCTCACATAAAGAATACAACTCTATATCTTTAACGATAACCATATCGTTATAATCTTCGTCGAACATAGCTGAGGTTAATATTTCTTGCGGGTCTATGTTATAGCCCTGAGTTAAAAATTGCATAGCTTTTGATGCGCGTTCAGGGGTTTTAACAATACCATTTCGCAATGGGTCTTCTCCAACTTGCTCTAAAATTTTATAAAAGTTTTCTTTAAGTTCTGAGGTTGTTTCTACTTGATATTCTTCGAAGGATTGATAAGACATGATTAGGATTTTAAGTAAGGTGAAAATTTATCTCTTAACACTTGTAACTTGGGTTCTATGACTAATTGACAATAGCGATATTCAGTATTTTGATTGTAAAAATCTTGGTGTTCTTGTGTAGCTTCATAAAAGTCTGAAGCTGGCTTTAACTCTGTAACAATTTTATTGTCAAAAGTGTCAAGATTCAGTTTTTGAATAAGCTTTTCCGCAACTTGTTTTTGGTATTCATTGGTGTAAAAAATGGCACTGCGATACTGTGTGCCAACATCGTAGCCTTGACGATTAAGTGTGGTTGGGTCGTGCGTTGAAAAAAAGACGTAAAGTAAAATTTCATAGTCTATTACAGATTCATCATATTCAATGTGTATGGCTTCAGCATGACCGGTATTGCCTATGACAACTTCGCGATAGGCTGGATTTTTTATGGTGCCACCGGTAAATCCTGAACTTACTTTTAAAACACCTTTTAATCGTTGAAACACGGCTTCGGTGCACCAAAAACAGCCATTGGCAAATATAGCCTCAGTCATATATTTTAATTTTTGTTCAACAAAAGTATTTAATTATTAAACAAGAAAATACTTTTTAACGTATTGTTATATTATTTCATATTGGGATTTTACAAATTCGAATGCGTTAGTTATAATACCGACGTACCTGCCAGCAGCAGGCTGGTATTTTAAGGAGCCCGTATGTACGGGCGACATTAAAATAACATTCGGTATTAAGTGCTAAAGAAATCTTTATGTAGAGTGGATGGGTGGTTCCCGAATCGTTCCTCTCGGGATCTGCGATATGAGGCGTTGAGGTTAAAATAATCAACTGCAACCATGCTTCGGCTACGCTCAGCATCCGTAGTATCCAATGGTAACTGCAAAAATCAAGATTCTGAACAAATGCTCCTTGCCTCGCATTTTTCAGAATGACAGTATGAACCATAGTATCAATAGCAACAATAGAAACCATAGTATAAATACCATCTAACAAAATGTGAAATTAAATACACAATATATCATCCTACCCAAATATTTACTTATTTTGTAGTTATGAAATTCAACTTAAAATCAGATTATAAACCCACAGGCGATCAGCCGCAGGCGATTAAGAAAATCACATCAGGCATAGAGACAGATGAACGCTATCAAACTTTGCTTGGTGTTACAGGCTCGGGAAAGACGTTTACCATGGCCAATGTGGTTGAAAAGGTAGAAAAACCAACTTTAGTCTTAGCGCATAATAAAACATTAGCAGCACAACTCTACAATGAGTTCAAAGAATTTTTTCCTGAAAATGCCATTGAATATTTTGTATCTTATTACGACTATTACCAACCTGAAGCTTTTATTCCGTCATCCAATACTTATATTGAAAAAGACTTATCTATCAATGAAGAAATTGAAAAATTGCGATTAAGCACGACTTCATCATTGTTGTCTGGACGTCGTGACGTTTTGGTGGTCGCTTCAGTAAGTTGTTTATACGGTATTGGGAATCCATTAGAATTTCAGAAGAATGTGATAACTATACAGGTTGATCAAGAAATTTCAAGAACTGAGTTGCTAAAACGCTTGGTGCAAAGTTTGTATTCACGAACAACAGCAGAGTTTACCCGTGGAAATTTTAGAATTAAAGGCGATACCGTAGATGTCTTTCCAGGCTATGCTGATATTGCTTATCGCATTCATTTTTTTGGAGATGAAATAGAAGAAATTGAAGCCTTTGATGTGCAGTCGCACGAGATTTTAGAACGCTATGAGCGATTAAATATCTATCCAGCTAACATATTTGTGACTTCACCAGAACGACTGAACTCTGCAATCGACCAAATTACTTTAGACCTGGGTAAACAAATCGAATTCTTTAAACATCAAGGTAAACCGCTTGAAGCAAAACGCATAGAGGAACGCACCAATTTTGATTTGGAAATGATCAAAGAGCTCGGTTATTGTTCAGGCATTGAAAACTATTCCCGGTATCTCGACGGGCGAAGTCCTGGTTCTCGACCTTTCTGTTTACTCGATTACTTTCCTGATGATTATTTGATGATTGTAGACGAGAGTCACGTGACCATTCCGCAAGTCGGAGCCATGTATGGCGGTGATCGCTCACGTAAAGAAAATTTAGTGGAATACGGATTTAGATTGCCTGCTGCAATGGACAACCGACCTTTAAAAATAGATGAGTTTGAAGCTCTGCAAAATCAAGTGGTTTATGTGAGCGCCACGCCAGCCGACTACGAACTACAAAAATCAGAAGGCGTTTATGTCGAGCAGGTTATTCGTCCTACAGGGTTGTTAGACCCAACTATTGATGTGCGACCAAGCGAAAATCAAATAGATGATTTGATTGAAGAAATTCACCAACGGGTAGAAAAAGACCAAAGGGTTTTAGTTACCACTTTAACCAAACGAATGGCTGAAGAATTGACCAAGTATTTAAGTCGTGTCGATATCAAAACCCGTTACATTCATTCGGATATTGATACTTTAGAACGCGTAGAAATCATGACAGACTTGCGTAGAGGTATTTTTGATGTTTTGGTTGGTGTGAATCTGTTGCGTGAAGGTTTAGATTTGCCCGAAGTTTCTCTTGTGGCTATTCTTGATGCCGATAAAGAAGGGTTCTTGAGAAGTAACCGTACCCTTACACAAACCATTGGTCGCGCAGCGCGACACCTTGAAGGCAAGGCCATTTTATATGCTGATAAAATCACTGATAGTATGCAGAAAACCATTGATGAAACTGAATACCGTCGCGAGAAACAAATGAAATACAATGCTAAACACAATATCACACCTCAGGCTTTAAAGAAGTCGCTAAAGTCTGTCTTGTATAAAGAAAAAGTCTTGCAGCAAGACCCTATAAAAACTGAAGAAAGTCTTAAAGCTGCAGAAGAAGAAATACAATACATGAGCAAAAAAGACCTGAAAAAACTCATGACCAAAACCCGAAAAAATATGGAACACGCCGCCAAAGAGTTAGACTTTATGCAAGCAGCAAAATATCGTGATCAGTTAAGGGTTTTGGAGAAGCAGCTGCAAGTAAGTCCTTAGAGTAATTTAAAATTATAAATAAATTAGAAATAAAAAGTAATTTTAATAACCCATAAATTTACAAAATGAAACTTATTTATAAAAAAGTTGCCATAACTTCTATCGTAATATTTCTCATCGCTTTTGTCTTGGATGTGATTAAAGTTTTTGAGTATGATTTTGCTGAAATCAGATCTTTAACGGTTTTTATTTATTTGATTTCAAGTCTTGAGCACTACAAACAAACTGTAAAAGAGAAGAATGAAACCATTACAGAACTTCAAGATAAGCTCAAAAAATATCAAAAGAAAAATAATAATTACAACACCAGTTTTTGATTCAGTAGCAAGCTTTAAAAATTAATATTTAACAAAACTTTGTTTAATATTTTAAATAAATAATTAAACAATATGTTATTTTTGTATCAAACTATTACATTATGTCAGCACAATCCAAATCCAACAAAAAATCATCTAAGCCTAATATTGTTGAGGCTTATATGGATTATGTCTTAGAACATGAACACGAGCCCAAATCGGTTTACAAATTTGCAAAAGACCTTAAAATTAAAGAGGCTGATTTTTACAATCACTTCGGTAGTTTTAAAGGTTTAAAACAACACATTTGGGACAGTTTTTATGAAAACACTCTTGATGTTATTTCAAAAGCAGATGGCTACGATGAATACAGCAGTAGAGAAAAAATGTTGATTTTCTTTTATACTTTTTTTGAAGTCCTTACAGCCAATAGAAGTTATGTTTTATTTACACTTGATGAAAATAATGACATGACTAAAAACATGACTCAACTTAAAAGCTTGAGAAAACATATCAAAAATTTTGCTAAAGAGTTAATTGAAATAGACAATGACGATAAGCAAATTAGTTTACTCAAACGTAATGAAAGTGTATTTTCTGAAGGCGCTTGGATTCAATTCATGTTTTTATTGAAATTTTGGATAGATGATAATTCAGCAGAATTTGAAAAAACAGATATCGCCATTGAAAAATCAGTTAATACCATTTTTGATGTATTTGATAACACACCACTCGAACAAGTCATTGATTTTGGCAAATTCTTGTATAAAGAACGTATGCAATAAATGAATACTATAGATAAAATACCAACTGGAAAATTTAATCGTACATCTCGTATGGTTAAAACGGGTGCTAAAATTGGCGGTAATTACCTAAAATATTACTCTAAGAAAGCATTTGATAAAGATTATAGTCGTGATGAACTTGACGAAAGCAATGCCTCTGATATTTATGACGGACTCAAAAGTTTGAAAGGAAGTGCATTGAAAGTAGCGCAAATGCTTTCAATGGAAAAAAGCTTGTTACCCAATGCTTACGTTGAAAAATTTAGTTTATCACAATTTAGCGTACCTCCATTATCTGCACCCTTAGTAAGAAAAACGTTTAAAAAATACCATGGCGAATATCCTGAACAGTTGTTTGATAGTTTCACCGCTGAATCGGTTAATGCAGCCAGTATTGGTCAAGTGCACAAAGCCGAAAAGGATGGGAAAAAACTTGCTGTGAAAATTCAATATCCCGGTGTAGCTGACAGCATTAGTTCAGATTTGGCCATGGTTAAACCTGTTGCGGTTAGAATGTTTAACTTAAAAGGTAAAGATTCCGAAAAGTATTTTAAGGAGGTGGAAAGCAAACTCCTCGAAGAAACTGATTACATTTTAGAAGTTGAGCAAAGCAAATCCATTTCAGAAGCTTGTTCTCATATCCCTAATCTTATATTTCCAAAATACTACCCAGAATTATCCAGTCAGCGTATTATAACAATGGATTGGATGAATGGGTTACATTTAAGTGAGTTTACTAAAACGGATTTTAGTCCCGAAGATGGACAAAAGATTGGTCAAACTTTATGGGATTTTTATATGTATCAAATTCATCATTTAAAAGAAGTTCACGCCGATCCACATCCTGGTAATTTTTTAATTAATGATAAAAAAGAATTGATTGCCATTGATTTTGGTTGTATTAAAAAAATTCCAAATCAATTTTATACACCATATTTTGAACTGGCCGTTCCAGAAAATATCAATGATAAAGATTTCTTTCTTCAAAAGTTGTATGAATTAGAAATTTTAAGAGAAGACGATTCAGAAGAAGAAATCAAATATTTTTCAGCATTATTTCACGAAATGTTAAGCTTATTTACAAGTCCATTTCATAAAGATAATTTTGACTTTGGTGACGAAGAATTTTGGCAAAAAGTTTCATCGCTTAGCGAAAAATATAGCCAAGATCAAACCTTGAGAAAAATGAATGGAAACCGTGGTAGTAAACATTTTCTCTACATTAACAGAACCTTTTTTGGGCTTTACAATTTACTGCACGATTTGAAAGCGCATATCAAAGTTAACGACTACAAAAAATACATCGCATAAAGATTGGTTTGGTTGGTTGAAAACGCACTTCGGTATCTTTACTGGGTGCGTTTTTTTTATATTATCATAAAGATCAAGGCACTTGAAAAATATATATTATTTTCGCTGAATTATTAAATGCATAATATATTTTAAATGAAAATTGGAATTATCAAAGAGCGAAAATCTCCGCCAGACCGACGAGTTGTATTTTCGCCACATCAATTAAAAGACCTTGAAAACACCTACAAGGATTTAAAATTCGTTGTGGAACCTTCAGATATTCGTATATTTTCAGATGAATCTTATAGAAATCAAGGCATTTCCTTAAGTGAAGATTTATCGGATTGCGAAGTTTTACTTGGTGTAAAAGAAGTTCCTATAGAGGCATTAATTCCAAATAAATCATACTTTTTCTTTTCTCATACCATAAAAAAACAAGAGTATAACAGGGAATTGCTGAGAGCCATTCTTCAAAAAAATATCAATTTACACGATCACGAAGTTATAACAGATGCTAAAGGCTATCGCTTAATTGGTTTTGGACGATATGCGGGTCTAGTTGGAGCCTACAACGGCTTTAGATTACTAGGTAAAAGACACCAAAGTTTTGAGCTTCCTAAAGTTGAAAATTTACCTGACTTAAAAGCTGCGTTAAATGAACTTGATGCCATTACAATTCCAAATATTAAAATTGTATTGACTGGATTTGGTAAAGTGGCACGAGGGGCTAGAGAAATACTAGAACACCTAAAGATTAAAGAGGTAAGTGTTGAAGACTATTTGAGCAAAACTTACCAGGAACCTGTATTTACTAATGCTAGAGTGACGGACTACAATAAAAGAAAAGATGGTAAGGCGAACGATATGTTAGAGTTTTTTAAAAACCCAACACCTTATGAATCTGATTTTATGAGATTTGCTAAAGTTTCAGATTTTTTTATAGCAGGTCATTTCTATGGTGACAATGCACCGTACTTATTTACGCGAGAAGATGCTAAGGATCCTGATTTTAATATAAAAATTATAGCTGATATCAGTTGTGATATTGACGGTCCTGTAGCATCAACAATAAGACCGTCAACAATAGACAATCCGTTTTATGGCTATGATCCTGTAAATGAGAAGGAAATGGACTTTATGAATAAAAAGGCAATAGGCGTTATGGCTGTTGATAACTTGCCTTGCGAATTACCAAAAGATGCTAGTGAGGGATTTGGTGAAATGTTTGCTAACCACGTTATACCTGCCTTTTTTAATAATGATAAAGATGGTATTCTTAAACGCTCATTGATGACACATAATGGCAAACTCACTAAAAAGTTTTCGTATTTACAAGATTTTGTAGATCATCATTCGTAAGTTTAACTTTTTAAAATTTAATCCATGCTAACTTTAGGCGAATATCACACTTTAAAAATTGATCGAGATACCGACCCTGGATTGTTTCTCAATAATGAAGCAGGTGATGAGGTATTGTTACCCAATAAATACAAACCCAAATCTTTTGAAATTGGAGAAGAGATTGAAGTTTTTGTTTATTTAGATCATGATGAGCGTCCAGTAGCTACAACACTTACGCCCAAAGTAAAACTTGATGAATTTGCCATACTTGAATGTGCAGCAGTAAGTGATTATGGGGCTTTTTTAGATTGGGGATTAGAAAAACATTTGTTTGTTCCTTTTGCAGAACAAGCTTACAAGATGGAAGTAGGAGGCAAGTACCTCATTTTTTGTTTTCTAGATGAAGAAAGTCAGCGATTGGTTGCTTCGAGCAAGGTCAACCATTTTGTAGATAATACTATACTTACCGTTAAAGAGTTTGATGAAGTTAATCTTATTGTTACTAATAAAACAGATTTGGGTTATAATATGATTATCAATGACATTCACCTTGGTTTGTTGTATTTCGATGAGGTTTTTGAAGACTATAAAACTGGCGATCAACTTAAAGGCTACATCAAAAAAATAAGAGCTGACCATAAAATTGACTTGACTCTTTCAAAATTCGGGTATAAAAGTATAGAGCCTAATGCTCAAAAAGTATATGATATTTTGAAAGATAATAATGGATTTCTGCCATATCACGACAAATCTGATCCTAAAGCAATTTATAACACTTTTAAGATGAGTAAAAAAGCTTTTAAAAAAGCTATTGGAAGTTTGTATAAGGACAAACAAATAGAAATTTTAAAAGGAGAAGGAGTCAGGTTGAAAAGCTAGTATTTAATAAATAGGCTTGTTGATGTAGCTTATAGCCTTAATTCCTAAATCAAAAAAACTACCAACTCTATTAATATGTAATCAAACTAAAAATATCTTGATTTAATAATTGATGTCGTCCTTTAAGTGCCTCGAGTTCGATTAAAAAATTATTTTGAATAACAATCCCACCACTCATTTCAACCAAATCGTTTGTTGCTTTAGCTGTTCCACCTGTAGCTAAAACATCGTCATGTATCAATACATTTTCACCTTTTCTAATAGCATCCACATGCATTTCGATGGAATCTTCTCCGTATTCTAAGCTATAAGATTTTTTATGAGTTTTGTAAGGCAGTTTTCCAGGTTTACGAACCAAAACTACACCGGCATTTAACTTTTGTGCAATAAGAGTTGATAGTAAAAACCCACGTGATTCAATCCCAACGACTTTATGGATTTGTTTTTGATGAGGTAAATTATCACAAATGGCTTCTACGCAGAGACTAACAATTTTTGGTTCTAGCAAAAGGGGCGTAATGTCTTTGTAGCTAATTCCTGGTTTTGGGAAATCAGCAATTTCTCTGATGTAATCTTTAAAATTCAACATAAATTTTTCATTTAGAATAAAAATTGGTTTGCTATAAAAAATAATTAGAATATATTTGCACCCGCTTTATAACCACTGGCGATAATCGTGAATGTTCTAAAGCTTTTACAATAATACATTTTATCATGGATTTATTAAAATACGTTCAAGACGAATTTGTCGAAAAAAAAGATTTTCCTGAATTCGCAAGTGGAGACACTATAACAGTTTACTACGAAATTAAAGAAGGACAAAAAACTCGTGTTCAGTTTTTTAGAGGAACTGTTTTGCAAATTAAAGGAACTGGAATGTCCAAAACCTTTACGATTCGTAAAATGAGTGGCACTGTTGGTGTTGAAAGAATTTTTCCGATTAACATGCCATCAATTCAAAAGATAGAAGTCAATAAGCGTGGTAGTGTTAGACGTTCTCGTATTTATTACTTTAGAAACTTAACTGGTAAAAAAGCTAGAATTAAAGATAAAGTTAAAAAATAAATAATTTTATTTCTCAATATATCAAGCCTTCATTTTATGGAGGCTTTTTTTGTTATGCTTACCATAAAACCTTCAACAATATTTAAATTTTTATTACTTTAGCCAGTCCAAAAAAATAATAGATTATGACAAAGCAATCAGCTAAAATACATTACACCAAAACCGATGAAGCCCCAGCTCTAGCAACCTACAGTTTTCTGCCAATTGTTAGAAAATTTACTAATTCAGCTGGTATTGAAGTCGAATCAAAAGATATCTCTCTAGCCTCTAGAATACTCTCACTATTCAATGACCGTTTAGACGATGATCAAAAGGAAGAAGATGCACTATCATTTTTGGGAGATTTAGTTAAACAGCCTGAAGCTAACATTATAAAATTGCCTAATATCTCCGCCTCAGTACCACAACTTACTGCGGCTATAAAAGAACTGCAAGACAAAGGTTATAATATACCTGACTATCCACGTCAAGTAAGTACAGAAGAAGAAAAAGATATTCAATCCAGGTATGAAAAAGTTCTAGGAAGTGCCGTAAATCCTGTTTTAAGAGAAGGGAATTCAGATCGACGTGTGGCTAAACCTGTAAAAGAATTTGCCCAAGAACATCCACACCAACTTGGTGAATGGGACAGCAATTCAAAATCTCATGTGGCTCATATGTCCGAAGGAGATTTTTATGGTTCTGAAAAGTCTGTTGTTTTAAATGAAGCTGATGATGTCAAAATTCAATTAAAGACTAAAGATGGTTCGACACAAGTATTAAAAGAAAGCACGGTCTTAAAAAAAGGTGAAATTATTGACGCTTCGTTACTAAGCAAAAAACATTTAATTACATTTTTAGAAGAACAGGTTAAAGACGCTAAAGAGAGAGACGTGTTATTTTCAGTCCATCTTAAAGCGACCATGATGAAAGTGTCGGACCCTATCATTTTTGGTCATGTGGTAAAAGTCTTTTATAAAGAAATTTTAAATCAATATTCCGAAGAACTTAAAGAAGTAGGTTTTAATGCTAATAATGGTATTGGAGATTTCTACAATAAAATAGATAAGCTTAATTCAGATAAAGCTAAAGAAGTTAAATCAAAAATAGAAGAGCTTTATAATGAAAAGCCAGACCTCGCTATGGTTGATTCTCATAAAGGTATCACCAATCTTCACGTACCTAGTAATGTGATTATTGATGCCTCAATGCCAGCAGCTTTTAAATCATCAGGTAAAATGTGGAATAAGAATGACGAACTTCAAGACATGAAAGCTATAATACCTGATAGAAGTTACGCAGGTATTTATCAAACTGTAATTGATTACTGTAAGGCTAACGGTGCATTTGACCCGTCAACAATGGGTAATGTATCTAACGTGGGTCTTATGGCGCAAAAAGCTGAAGAATACGGCTCTCACGATAAAACATTTGAAATTCCTGAAGCTGGACAAGTAGAAGTTGTCAATCAAACAGGAGATGTCTTAATGTCGCATGATGTTGAAGAAGGCGATATTTGGCGTATGTGCCAAACCAAAGATTTGCCAGTCCAGGATTGGGTAAAGCTCGCTGTTACACGAGCTAAACAAACAGGATCGCCTGCGATATTTTGGCTGGATGAAAATAGGGCTCATGATTCAAAATTGAGAGAAAAAGTCAACACTTACTTAAAGCATCACGACACCACAGGTCTAGAGATAAAGGTGATGAACCCTAATGAAGCAATGCAGTACACTCTAGAAAGAGTCAAAGCAGGTAAAGATACTGTATCAGTTACTGGAAATGTATTGAGAGATTATCTTACGGATTTATTTCCAATTCTTGAACTCAATACAAGTGCAAAAATGCTTTCTATTGTTCCTTTACTGGCGGGCGGAGGTTTATATGAAACTGGAGCTGGAGGCTCTGCACCAAAACACGTTCAACAATTTTTAAAAGAAGGTCACTTACGTTGGGATTCCCTAGGAGAGTTTTTAGCATTAGCTGTTTCTTTAGAAGATATAGCTGAAAAAACTGATAATGAAAAAGCACGAATTATTGCTGAAGCTCTAAATTACGCCAACTCTCAATATTTAAAGCAAGATAAATCACCTTCGAGAAAAGTGAACGAGCCAGATAACCGTTCTTCTCATTTTCACATTGCTAAATTCTGGGCTGAAGCACTGGCTAAACAAAATAAAGATGAAGACTTGAAGTTGAAATTTGAAACCGTTTATAGGCGACTAAACGAATCTGAAGCTGAAATTTTACAAGAATTTATCAATGCTCAAGGTCAACCTGTGGATGTTAAAGGCTATTATAAGCCAGATGAAAAATTAGTTGCAGAGCAAATGCGCATCAGTAAAACATTAAATCATATTATAGATGCTTAACAGCTTTTATGGGTTGTTGTAATACGCGTTTAAAACTTTATCAGTTTCATTTTTATCTTTGAACACCTCAAAAGTTTTGCCTTGAGTTCGAAATGCGCCAAGAATGTTGGCGTACTGTCCTGCTACTTTAAAATCATTGTAGTAGGCAAACCCGTAGGCTAAACCGCCTGCAAAGCTATCGCCACAACCTGTGGTGTCTATAACATCGTTCATTTTCATTGATTTGATAAAAGTCTTTTGAATAGATTTGTCCTTTGAAAGTGAATAGTGAACACAACCATCAGCATCTAAAGTAATGTATAAATGTTTAGTCTTATGGTTTAAGACAAACTCAGCAAAATCATCTAAGTGTTCTCTGCGATTATCGTCGTAAGCCTCCATTTCATTTATACCATATTCAGACTTGAACCAACAACATTGCGATTCTTCTAAATTCATTTTAAGAATATCAATGTAAGGTAACCATTGTTTAATTTCTATCCAAAAGCGCCGTAGTCGGTCACCTTCATTGGTGACACAAGTTGTTGGGCCGTGAGCATCAAATATAATTTTAGCTTTTGAATTTGCTTTGATAAATTTTAAAGTCTCGAGTGGAACTTCAAAATCGCTTATTGGAACAAATACAAAAGCATCGACATCGAGAAAAGCTTTAACATCTTCTGGTAAAATAGGCGACATAAATGCGGTTTGTTTTTCGTGTCGATTATTTTGATCAACAAAATCTAAAAAAATGACTGTTCCAGAATCGTTTGCTGATGAAATTCCTTGAGTTTTAATGGCAGAATAATTTGCAAATAGTGAACTTATGCCTTCACTATCTGCTTTGTGAATATGAGATATTGGATAAACTTCACCGTCATCTTCCATAAGTTTTGCAAGTGCAATACTTGGATGAGTAATGCAGCCGTATTTTTTAATAATTTCATTTTGATGTGTCTTTATAGTGTCTCTTGGAATAGGACCGACAACTGCAATTTTTTTCATATTCTTAAATTAGAACCTAAATTTATAAATAATTTATTAACTACATAAAATAAATCGAAATAAACGTAAATGCCGTATTGTAATTTTTTTTTCTATTTTTATAGAATAATTTTAATTTAAAACTACTCATATGGATAAGATTAAAAAAAGCGATGTATCAAGACGTAAATTTTTAAAAAATGTAGGCATTGCTACAGCAGGTGTCTCAATAGTGCCAAGCCACGTCATTTCGGGACTTGGTTATACGGCTCCCAGTGACAAACTGAACATTGCTGGAATTGGTGTCGGCGGAATGGGTCGCGGCAACTTAAGAAATATGAGTACGCAAAATATTGTTGCTTTAGCCGATGTAGATTGGTCTTATGCTAAAAAGTGTTTTGATGATTATCCAAATGCTAAAAAATACAAGGATTATAGAATAATGCTTGATGAAATGGATAAGGACATTGATGCTGTAATGATTAGTACTCCAGATCATACCCATTATGTTAGCGCAAAAGATGCTATGTCTGCTGGAAAACATATCTATTTACAAAAGCCTCTTACACATTCTGTTTATGAGTCAAGAAAGTTAGCTGAATTGGCTAAATCTACTGGTGTTGCCACACAAATGGGGAATCAGGGCAATTCTTCCGATGATATGCGGAAAGTCTGTGAGTGGATTTGGAACGGTGAAATTGGAGAGGTAACTAAAGTTGATGCCTGGACAGATAGGCCAATTTGGCCACAAGGTTTAGAACGACCTACTGAAAAACATGCAGTTCCTGATACATTAGATTGGGACTTGTTTTTAGGGCCTGCAGCTGAAAGACCATATCATCCAGCATACACTCCCTGGAATTGGAGAGCTTGGTGGGACTTTGGTACTGGTGCTTTAGGCGATATGGCATGCCATATTATGGATCCTGTTTATAAAGCTTTAGAACTAGGCTTCCCTTATGCATTTGAAGCTAGTTCTTCACAAGTCAACACTGAAAGTGCTCCAGTAGCCGAAAAAGTGACTTACTATTTTGGAAAAAGACCAAAAAAGGGTAAAATAGATATGCCTGCTGTTGAATTTACTTGGTATGATGGTGGTTTAAAACCAGATAGACCAGAAGGCTTAAAACCTGGTATGTATCCAGGAGACCAACAAGGTTGGGGCGGTGCTATTTTTTATGGTACTAAAGGAACTTTAATTTGTGGAACTTACGCAATG
Organism: Mesohalobacter salilacus; assembly: GCA_003931895.1. Taxonomy (GTDB): domain Bacteria; phylum Bacteroidota; class Bacteroidia; order Flavobacteriales; family Flavobacteriaceae; genus Psychroflexus. The sequence goes on along the minus strand of RRZV01000082.1, from coordinate 17,086 downwards.
AATCCATTTATAATTGGCCGTGAAGATAATCCGCCTCCTACTACAGGAGAGCTACGCAGAATTCCAAACGCTATGGAAGGTGGTCACGAAATGGATTGGGTACGTGCTGCTAAAGAAAAAAAGAGAAACAGAGTAGAAGCTAGCTCTAACTTTTCTTATGCTGGCCCATTAAACGAAGTTGTTGTTGCGGGTAATCTTGCTGTGAGATTGCAAGATTTAAGAAGAAAATTAGAATGGGATGCTGAAAATATGAAAATCACAAATATTGGTGATGAAGAAGAAATAAGAGTTGTCAGCACCGACAGCTTTAAAGTTATAGATGGAGACCCTAAGTTTGATACACAGTATGAAACTATCAATGCCAAAAAAGCAGCAGAAGAATATGTAAAACATACTTATCGAAAAGGCTGGTCATACTAAATCAAGTATATCGCTAATTTCAAGATTACATTTTTATCAATCAAAACTAATTTAAAATCAAAATACGAAGACAATGAGAAAATCAATTTTATTACTATTTACATTATCCTTAATTTTTGCCTGTAACAAAACTAAAAAAGAACAAAACAATGAAGAAAAGGAAGTTGTTGAAAATACAGAGAAAGAAAAAGTAGCAGAAACCGTCGCGCCTAACACGTTGTCTGAAAAAGAAAAAAAAGATGGTTGGAAATTACTATTTAATGGAGAAAATAGTGAAGGCTGGAGAGGTTATAATACAGATACTTTTCCTAGCGATTGGAAGGTTCAAGATGGGTCTCTTTTTATGGCAGGATCTGGTAGAGGCGAAGCAGGTTCAGAAAATGGAGGAGATATTCTTTATGATGAAAAGTTTGATAATTTTCATCTAAAATTAGAATGGAAAATTTCAGAAGGCGGTAATTCAGGAATATTTTATCTCGGGCAAGAGTCAGATAAATTTGACTATATATGGGAAACAGCCCCCGAAATGCAAGTGCTTGATAATGAAAAGCACCCTGATGCGATGTTAGGTACTGACGGAAATAGACAAGCAGGCTCGCTTTATGATATTTATCCTGCAGATCCTCAAAATGCTAAACCTGTTGGTGAATGGAATCAAGTTGAAATTATTGTTTACAAAGGCACGGTAGTTCACAAACAAAACGGCAAAACTGTTGTAGAATACCATTTGTGGACACCAAAATGGGAAGAAGATGTGGCTAATAGTAAATTCCCTGAGTTAAACGAGAATTGGGCTGATGTGGCAAAAGAAGGCTATATTGGTTTACAAGATCACGGCGATGATGTTTGGTTTAGAAACATAAAGATTAAAAAGATGTAAATCAACCCAGATTATGCATTAGTGCATAATTTGCTATTGAATAATTCGGATTCAATTTATCTATGATAAATTTGTTTTTAAATCTTTCAGGAAAAAAATAAATGGGTTCTACGCTATTAAACCAGTAATAATGATTACTCTAAATCACAAGCTAAAATGTCTCCATGAGCGCAGTCGAATAGTCGCTTTTCACTTCGTCTGCGCTCAGTGTGACATAAATTCTCATTACTGGTTTAATAACTTTTATTCGTAAAATAAATATCAATTTAAACTAAAAAGTATTAAAACAAAAAACCCCAATTAAAAATTGGGGTTTAATTTTATATTTAAAAGAAAACTACTTTTCTTCTTTAGCTTCTTCTTTTTTACTGAATTTTTTGTACTTATTTTTGAACTTATCAATTCGTCCGGCAGTATCAACCAGCTTGGTTTTACCAGTATAAAATGGATGTGATGTTCTAGAGATTTCTAACTTAACTAAAGGATATTCAACTCCATCGATTTCAGTAGTTTCTTTAGCTTCCGCAGTTGATTTAGTGATAAACACATCATTATTAGACATGTCTTTAAAAGCAACTAATCTATAATTTTCTGGATGTATGCCTTTTCTCATAGGTATTCAATTTTTTGGACTGCAAATGTAATGATTTTTTTTGATTCAAAAAATATTGATATCAATATTATTTTTCTTTAATGGAGTCAATATAGTATTGGTATAGTTGATCGGCAGCTTTAAACGATGATATTTCTTGTTTTTCAATTTGTGTTAGATAATCTTTGAGTTTTGATTTTAATTTTGGATTCTCATAAAAACTTTGTTTTAACTTTTGATTTAGGCTATCATATAACCAAAACTTCTGTTGCTTAAACCGGTTTTGATCAAAGAATTTATTTTGGACTGTAGTTTTTTTATAAGATTCTATCATATCCCACACTTTGGGAATCCCTTTATTTTTAAGTGCAGATATGCATTTAACTTTAGGTGTCCATTGACTCTTTTTTTCTGGGTATAGATGAAGCGCTCTTTTAAATTCCATTTGTGCTTTTTTAGCCGCTTTTTGATTTTCTCCATCAGATTTATTAATCAAAATTGCATCTGCCATTTCTATTATACCGCGTTTTATGCCCTGTAATTCGTCGCCTGCCCCAGCTAGTTTTAGTAGCAAAAAAAAGTCAGTTATACTGTGCACGGCAGTTTCACTTTGGCCTACACCAACAGTTTCAACAAGAATAACATCGTATCCAGCGGCTTCACAAAGGATAATGCTTTCACGGGTTTTGCGTGCCACACCTCCAAGAGAACTGCCTGAGGCTGTAGGCCTGATATAGGCATTTTTTTCTTTTACTAAGTCTGGCATTCGGGTTTTATCTCCCAGAATACTTCCTCTTGAAATAGAACTGGTTGGATCAACCGCTAAGACGGCAACTTTTTTTTTGTTTCGAATAAGATGTTTACCAAATACTTCTATAAATGTGCTTTTGCCAACACCTGGAACACCAGTAATACCAATTCTAATAGATTGACCAGAATGTTGTAAACAAGAGGTAATGAGTTTATCTACAATTTGTTGATGCTTTTCTTGGTTGCTTTCAATCAGGGTTATGGCTTGACTCAAGGCTACTTTATTACCCTTGATGAGTTGTTCAAGTAAATTTTTTGCAGATAAACTTTTCCTTTTTTTAAACCTGGCTTTGTATTTAGGGTTAATGTGATTATTCAAAAGCTCTAAAGTTTTAAGTCTTAGTAGGTTTTATAGATATAGGTACAACTATGTCATCCCAAGCTAAAAACATATTGATATCGCCAAATTGTTCATCAAAATAAATGCTAAACTGATCTATGGTTTTAAGATTTTTTGAAACAGGAACTTCTACCTTTAAAGCATCAAACTCTTTTATTCTCGATGCTTTACCATCAGAAAAATTAACACCCCAATTGTACATTTTATCATTAAAAATGACCACCCAAGACGTCTCATTAGGAATCGTCCATAAAGTATATTTACCTGCTTTAAGTATGGAGCCTTCAACCATTATATCTTGATTAGTTTTAAAGGTTGTAGCTTCATTAGCACCCGTTCGCCAGACTTCATTGTAGGGTACCAATTCACCAAAAATTTCTCTTCCTTTTTTATAAGGTCTGTTATAAAACACCTCAATATTTAGACTATCTTGTTTGAAAACAACTGAATCTTCAGGGCTGTGTTTTTTAGTGTTAGCTTTCATAATATAGAAACCTGCAATTGCAATAATAACAAGTCCTGCAGCAATAAAGAATGTGATTTTAAGCGCTTTAGGCATAATTGAAATTTTAAAAAGTTTTAGTCAAATATACATTTTTTATTTCTGAATTTTTTTAAAATAATATGGCGACTTTATAAATTATTGGTGTTCCTGTTGAATTAACATTCTAAATTTCGTTTAATTTGTATCACTTATTTAGAAATGATGAATTTTGATTCAAACCAAATACAACAAGAAGATTATATCAATCTTTATAAAAGCATTTTAAAACCTCGACTAATCGAGGAAAAAATGTTAATCCTTTTAAGGCAGGGTAAAATTTCAAAATGGTTTAGTGGTATTGGGCAAGAAGCTATAGCTGTTGGGGTAACGCTAGCGATGCATAGCGATGAGTATATTCTTCCAATGCATAGAAATTTAGGCGTTTTTACAACTCGTAATATTCCTTTACATAGACTTTTTTCACAATGGCAAGGTAAAGCCAATGGTTTTACAAAAGGTCGTGATAGAAGCTTTCACTTCGGTACTCAAGATTATAATATTGTAGGAATGATTTCTCATCTTGGCCCACAACTTGGCGTGGCCGATGGTATAGCTTTAGCACAGAAATTAAAAAAAACGAACAAAGCCACTTGTGTTTTTACAGGTGAAGGCGGTACAAGTGAAGGCGATTTTCACGAAGCTTTAAATATTGCTTCTGTGTGGCAACTGCCTGTGGTGTTTTGTGTAGAAAATAACGGCTATGGATTATCTACACCATCTTCAGAGCAATTTTTTATTGAAGATTTAGCTGAAAGAGGTGCAGCGTATGGAATCGAATCACATATCATTGATGGTAATAATATTGCAGAAGTTTATGAAAAAATGACTTATATTTTTGAGGAGGTTCGCAAAAAACCTAAGCCAGTATTAGTAGAATTTAAAACCTTTAGACGTCGAGGTCATGAAGAAGCTAGTGGTACAAAATATGTTCCCAATGAGCTAATGAATCACTGGAGTTCCAAAGACCCAATAGATAATTTTGAGACCTATATTTTAGACAAGAACATTTTAAATAACTCAGAAATTGAACACATCAAAACTGACATTAAATCTGAAATAGATAAACACCTACAAATTGCTTTTAATGAACCACAAGTTGAATCATCAGTCGACGATGAATTAAAAGAAACTTTTGCTCCATACGATTCTATAATGGTAAAACCAGACAATAATAAAACATCTGAAAAGCGCTTCATCGATGCCATTTCTGACGGATTGAGAGAATCTATGCGCCAGCATAATGATTTAGTAATAATGGGGCAAGACATTGCTGAATATGGAGGTGTTTTTAAAATCACCGAAGGCTTTGTAGAAGAATTTGGAAAACATCGCGTACGCAATACGCCAATTTGTGAATCTGGCGTGATTGAAGCCGCAATGGGTTTAAGTATTTGTGGAATCAAATCTGTGGTAGAAATGCAATTTGGTGATTTTGTCTCCTCTGGATTTAATCCTATTGTTAATTACTTAGCTAAAGTTTACTACCGTTGGCAGCAAAACGCTGATGTAGTGATAAGAATGCCTTGTGGTGCAGGTGTTGGTGCTGGCCCATTTCACAGCCAAACCAATGAGGCTTGGTTTACTAAAACGCCTGGCTTAAAAGTAGTTTACCCAGCATTTCCAGAAGATGCCAAAGGTCTTTTATGTGCAGCAATAGAAGACCCTAATCCTGTTTTATTTTTTGAACATAAAGCTTTATACCGAAGTTTAAGGGCGCAGACTCCAGAGGGTTATTTCACTCATGAAATAGGTAAAGCTCAAACTGTAAATTTTGGTGATAAAATAAGCGTTATCACATACGGAATGGGTGTGCACTGGGCTTTAGCTTTATTAGAGGACTATCCTGAAAATACTATTGATATCGTAGATTTAAAAACATTAAAACCTCTAGATACTGCAACTATTTTATCAAGTGTTAAAAAAACCAGCAGAGTAGTGGTGTTACAAGAAGACTCTGCATTTGGTGGTATCGCAGCCGAAATTGCTGCGTGGTTAAGTGAACACTGCTTTCAGTTTTTAGACGCGCCAATTAAAAGAGTTTGTAGCCTGGATACGCCTATTCCGTTTGCTGAAAATTTAGAGAAAAACTATTTAGCTAATTCAAGGTTAAAAACAACAATTGATGAATTGCTCAAATTTTAATTTAAAATCACCCCGAAGCTTAAAATTTTGTATTTTTGAATGAAATTTAATCTCATGTCAAAATATCTTTTAATCTGTATAAGCTTTAGTTTTTTCCTGTTTTCATGCGGAAATTCTAAGAAGGCGGTTGAGACAAAACCAACAAAAACAACAGATTACATCAACCCTAAAAGCGATATTGCAATTGCAGGTTCGGTAAATTTTGAAAATGAAGAAAGTCTGACCATTTATTCTGCTATCATTAAGAATGTTATTGGTGAAAAACCTGGTGCCTATATTGGCAATGAAATGGATAAATTAGCTAAACAGCTTCAAGATAACTTAAATTATTCTGAGTTACTTCGAGCTGGCGAAGGCCTTATTCTTGAATTTAATTCTAAAACCGATTTTTATTTTAATACGGGGAAAACAAACTTGAATTCCAATTCAAAACAAAGTTTAGATATTATTATCTCAGTTCTGAAGCAATACCCAAAAATAAATCTGATCATTGAAACCCATACCGATGCTTCTGGAGACGAAGATATTAATATGAAGCTATCACAAGATAGAGTCGAGTCTATTAAAACTTATTTAGTAGAAAAAGGAATAGATACTAGTCGTATTAATACTAAAGCTTTTGGTGAAAATCAGCCAAAAGTTGATAACGATACAGCTGAAAACCGTCAACTCAATAGACGAGTGGAGTTTGGTTTTTACGCTTCTGAGGATTTAAAAGAAGAAGCTAAAAATAAAACTCAGTAAGTTAGCTGTCTTCTGGAACGGGGTCGTAACCTGATTTTCCCCAAGGATGACATTTAGATATTCTCAAGACTGTCAACTTTAGGCCTTTAAAAACACCGTGTTTTTTAAATGCTTCATAAGAATAGTGAGAACAAGTGGGCTGAAAACGACAACTTGATGGCATTAAAGGTGAGATTATCAACTGGTAAATTTTTATCAAAACCAAAAAAGGAAAAATCAAAATGCGTTTTAGAGTATTCAAACCTTATAAATTAGGAAGTGATTTCATAGGTTGTCCCTTCGGCAGTGTCTTTGAGTTGAATCCCCATATCAATTAAACGGTCTCTAATTTTGTCGCTTTGTTCAAAATCTCTATTAGCACGAGCTTCGTTACGCAAATCAATTAAAAGTGCTATCAATTCGTCTTCTTGATGGTTCTGTTTTGAGTTTTGAGAATTTTTTTCTAAACCTAAAACTTCAAAACAAAAGGCATTTAAAGTTTCAGATAAAGTGTTAATATCATTTTCATTCAAAGCTAATTTACCATGTTCAGACGCATTGATGTATTTTACGCCTTCAAATAGTTGTGCTATTAATACGGGCGAATTAAAGTCGTCGTTCATAGCATCATAACAAGATTGTTTCCAAGACTTAACATCTATGTCTGATGTTTTTGAGGCTTTCAAAGCGTCTAAACTTTGTATAGCTTTCATTAATCTTTCAAACCCTTTTTCTGCAGAGCTTAAAGCTTCATCTGAAAAATCCAAAACACTTCTGTAGTTGGCTTGTAACATAAAAAAGCGAACAACCGAAGGATGGTAGCCTTTAGATAAATTTTTATTATTACCACTAAACAATTCTTCGGGTAAAATATTGTTTCCTGTACTTTTGGCCATTTTTTTACCGTTTAAGGTAAGCATGTTGGCGTGCATCCAATATCTTACTGGCGATTTGCCATTAGCAGCAGTGCCTTGAGCAATTTCACATTCGTGGTGAGGAAATTTTAAATCCATGCCACCGCCGTGAATATCAAATTCTTCGCCGAGATATTTTGAGCTCATCACCGTACATTCTAGATGCCATCCAGGGAAACCAACGCCCCAAGGCGACGGCCATCGCATAATGTGTTGTGGTTCTGCTTTTTTCCATAAAGCAAAGTCTTGCGGATTTTTTTTGTCAGATTGACCAGCGAGTTCTCTGGTATTGGCAATCAAATCTTCCAATTTTCGCTTGCTCAAAATCCCATAATGTTCATTTTCGTGATATTTTAAAACGTCAAAATAGACATTGCCATTGACTTCGTAAGCTAAACCTTTATCGATAATGGTTTTGATACTTTCAATTTGTTCAACAATATGACCAGTTGCAGTAGGTTCAATGCTTGGTGGAAAATTGTTAAATTTTTGAAGTGTATTATGAAAGTCAACCGTGTATTTTTGAACCACTTCCATAGGTTCAATTTCTTCTAGTCTGGCTTTTTTAGCAATGCGGTCTTCACCTTCTTCAGCATCGTTTTCTAAATGACCAGCGTCAGTAATATTGCGTACATAGCGAACTTTATAACCTAAATGCTTCAGGTATCTAAAAATAAGGTCAAATGAAATAAACGTACGGCAATTTCCGAGATGCACTTTGTTATAGACTGTTGGCCCACAAACATACATGCCAATATGACCTTCAGTTAGAGGTTCAAATTCTTCTTTTTTGCCAGACAGGGAGTTGTATATCTTGAGCTTTTGTTGTTTGTATAAAGCCATAAATTTAAAAGCTTGTATCTAATTTAATGTAATCTAGAAATTCTTTTTTGATATCTTGATTTTTAAATTGACCGCCAAATTCACTGGTCACCGTGCTACTTTCGATATCTCTAATGCCACGTGAGTTAACGCAAAGATGCTTGGCATCAACTACACAAGCTACATCTTGAGTGTTAAGAGCCTCTTGCAAGTTTTTTACTATTTGCATAGTCATGCGTTCTTGCACTTGAGGGCGTTTAGCATAGTAATCTACAATGCGATTCATTTTAGACAAACCAATTACACGACCAGAAGAGATGTAGGCAACATGAGCTTTGCCAACAATAGGGAGCAAGTGATGTTCACAGGTAGAATACACTGTTATATTTTTTTCAACCAACATTTCACCATAACGATATTTGTTATCAAAGGTTGACATTTTAGGTTTATTTTTAGGGTCCAAACCTGAAAATATTTCATTGACAAACATTTTGGCCACCCTTTGAGGTGTACCACTTAGGCTATCATCAGTTAAGTCTAAACCCAAAGTGTGCATGATATCTTGAACGTTGTTGTGAATGCGTTCAATTTTTTCTTCATCACTCAATGTAAAGGCATCTTTACGCAAAGGGGTTTCTCCAGAAGTGCCAATGTGATTGTGGCCTAATTCTTCAATTTCAGACAATTTTTCTTCTAAACTCATAGTCAAATAAATATCTGCAAAGATAGTTTTTTTTGAGTGTTTTGAAGTCTTAACCGACGAAAACTCATTTTATTGGCTATTGTTAACACGGTATTAGGATAAGTTTTAAACTTATGGTTAATGATTTCTATAAATATCAATAAACCAAATGAGAAAATGTATAAATATTATATTCTCCTAAAATTAGTTCAAGTAAATAGTCTACCAAATATTTTTTAATCGTTAAGCCAACTCTTGCTTCACAATTTTAGAAATCACAGCACCTTCTGCTTTACCAGCCATTTGTTTGCTAGCAATGCCCATAACTTTTCCCATATCTTTCATATTGCTAGCACCTGTTTGTTCTATGATTTGCTTGACTTCTTTAGTAATGTCCTCTTCGCTCATTTGCTCAGGCAAAAAATCTTCGAGAATTCTAACTTCATTTAATTCTTCTTCTGCTAAGTCTTTGCGATTTTGCTCTTGATAGAGTTTTGCAGAATCTTTACGTTGTTTTACTAATTTTTGGATGAGTTTTAACTCTTCAGCTTCAGTCATTTCACCACTAAAATCACCACTAGTTTTCGCTTTTAAAATTTCATTTTTTATAGAACGCAAAGAAGTTAAAGCTACAGTATCTTTAGCTTTCATTGCCTCCTTTATTTTATCCATCACTTGTTTTTCTAAACTCATAATTTTACTTTTTGACAAAAATACTAAAATATTACTCAGAATATACAAGCGTGTAACTTGAGTTACATAAAATGACTTGATGATGCTTTATTTTTATAAAAAATTAATTCCAATGAAATATCTCATTCTCTTATTAGTGTTGGTAAGTGTTGCTTGCAAATCTGACAAGCAATCAAAACCAGATTATAAAATTCTTAATTCAGAAAGTAAAATAGCTGAAAATCAAGATTCTAAGTCTTATGAAATAATGAAAACACAGTGCTATACTTGTCATAATCCTGAAACAGAGCACGACAACCGAATCGCACCGCCTATGGTAGCGGTTAAAATGCATTATATGCGCGGTAATCCTACTGAAGAAGAGTTTACGCAATCAATATTAAATTTTGTGAATCAACCTACTAAAGAAAAATCTAAAATGAAAGGAGCAGTAAGTCGTTTTGGAGTCATGCCTTATCAAAAGTTTAATGAGTCAAATATTAAGTCTATTGCTTCCTATATGTATAACTATAAACTTGATAAGCCCGAGTGGTTTGATGAACATATCAAAGGCGAAGGAATGAAACCATACCAACAGAGAGGCAATCAACGTCAAAAACAAAAAAGAAAAGGACCAAAACAAAAAGGTATGGATATAGCAATGGCTACAAAAAAAGAATTGGGCAAAAAACTTATGAATACTATAGCAGAAAAAGGTACAGCAGAAGCTGTAGAATTTTGTAATCTAAAAGCCATTCCTATAACTTCAGAAAAAGAAAAGCAATTTAATGCTAAAATCAAGCGTGCGTCTGACAAGCCAAGAAACCCTGATAATTTGGCAACAGCACAAGAAGAAGTCCATATCAACACTTTTAAAGAAATGATAGCTAATAGTGAAAGTCCTGAACCCATTGTAGAAAAAAACAATGGTAAATTTGATTTTTATTATCCTATTGTAACCAATAGTATGTGTCTAAAATGTCACGGAGAAGTTGGCGAAACTATAAAAACTGAAACCTACAAAACAATTAAGCTTAAATATCCAGAAGACAAAGCAATAGATTACGATGCTAACCAAGTCAGAGGAATATGGCATATTGAGTTTCAAAAAGACAAATCATAAACTCAGGTTGACGCTTTTAATTTTATATTTGCAAAAATTTTAAGCGTTAATGGATTATCTACTGCTGTTTTTAGGGGTAAGTTTATTAGTTATAGGCGGCGAATTCCTCGTCAGGTCTTCAGTTTCTATTTCTCTTAAACTCAACATTTCCAAAATGATTGTAGGGTTAACAGTGGTATCATTTGCTACCTCAGTACCAGAATTATTTGTAAGTGTTATAGCCGCTTTAGAAGGAAAACCCGATTTTGCCATAGGTAATGTTGTGGGTTCCAATATTGCTAATATTGGCTTAGTTCTCGGCGTGACAGCAATAATCCATAAACTCTCAACAGACAGAGACTTTAATCGGTTTTATTGGCCGATTATGATGTTGTTTTCTATTTTTCTTTACTATTTTCTATCTACTGAACAAATTTTGTCAGCCTTTGAAGGTTTGATGTTGCTTATCGGTTTAGTGGTGTATTTGTTATTTTTAATTATAAGAACGCGAACCAAAAAAGACATTATTATAGAAGATGTAGATGAAAGCCTTAAATCAACCAGTTATTTTAAAGTCATCATTTGGCTATTGTTTGGTATTGTTGGTTTGTATTATGGTTCTGAATGGCTCGTGAGTGGCGCAACAGGTATAGCATTAGATTTTGGCGTCAGTGACAGAGTCATATCCTTAACTATGGTGGCGCTTGGCACGAGTATTCCTGAATTGGCAGCCTCAGTTATGGCCGCTATCAAAAAAGAAAAAGACTTATCCCTCGGTAACCTTATCGGTTCAAATATTTTCAATATTGGCAGTGTTTTAGGCATTACTGCACTTATTCACCCGCTAGAACTCGAATCTACAGAAATGCTTAGTTCAGACTTGATCTGGATGCTGGCTTTTGCCTTTATTTTAATGCCTTTTGCTTTGCTTATTCCACAGCGTTTTTACATTAATCGCCTTAAAGGTTTTATACTATTAATCGGCTATATGGTCTTTATATTTATGGCGTTTTTTAGATAATGTCAAAATCTTACTTTTTGGGGCTTACCCTGACAACGCTTTGCGTTCGTCAGTGTCGGGCTTTCGGCAGTCGTCCCGCTCAACGCGGGGACTCCAACAAAGCCTCAATCCCTAAGCCGAGTGCGAACTTTTAAAATCGATATAAATCAAAATGCCACTTTGTCAGAAATATCAAATTGGTATCTGTTTTGGTCTTATTGATTGAATTTAATTTAAAAATATTTAAAATGGCAAATGGTAATATTAATGTTTCGGTAGAGAATATTTTTCCACTGATTAAAAAATTTCTTTATAGCGATCACGAAATTTTCCTTAGAGAGCTCATCTCAAATGCAACTGATGCAACACAAAAACTCAAACATTTAACTCGAATTGGCGAAGCCAAAATAGATATCGGCAATCCACAAATAGAAGTTAAAATAAACAAAGACAACAGTACACTTCATATTATCGATCAAGGTATCGGTATGACAGAAGAAGAAGTCAAAAAATACATCAACGAAGTGGCTTTTTCTGGTGCTGAAGAATTTTTAGAACAATATAAAGATAAAGACTCAAAAGATGCGGGTATTATTGGTCATTTTGGTCTTGGATTTTACTCCTCATTTATGGTAGCTCATAAGGTAGAAATACTAACTAAATCCTGGAAAGATGCGCCTGCAGTGCATTGGTCTTGCGAAGGGACAACCGAATTTACACTTGAAGAAACCGACAAGAAAACTGAACGAGGTACAGAAATTATTTTACATATTAACGATGATGAAAAAGAGTTTCTGGAAGACAATAGAATTTCTGAACTGCTTGATAAATACAATAAGTTTATGCCCGTTCCAATTAAATTTGGAACCAAAGAAAAGGAACTCCCTAAAGCAGAAGATGCCAAAGAAGACGAAGAGCCTAAAAAAGTTACCGTCGACAATATTATTAATAACCCCGATCCAGCCTGGACTAAGCAACCTGCAGATTTAGAAGACAAAGATTATAAAGACTTCTACAGAGAATTGTACCCAATGCAATTTGAAGAACCGTTATTTCATATTCATTTGAATGTTGATTATCCATTCAATTTGACGGGAATCTTATATTTCCCTAAAATGACACAGGAATTAGCGGCACAAAAAGATAAAATTCAACTGTATCAAAATCAAGTTTTCGTAACTGACAATGTAGAAGGTATTGTACCTGAATTTCTTACCATGTTAAGAGGTGTGATTGATTCGCCTGATATTCCTTTAAATGTTTCACGTTCTTATTTGCAAGCCGATGGCGCAGTAAAGAAAATATCAAGTTACATTTCAAGGAAAGTAGCCGATAAATTAAAATCTTTATTCAACAATAGCCGTGAAGACTTTGAACAAAAATGGAACGACATCAAAGTTGTGATAGAATACGGAATGTTAACCGAAGATAAATTCTTTGAAAAAGCTCAAAAGTTTGCGCTATATCCAACTGTAGACGGCAACTATTATACTTTTGACGAGCTCAAAGAAAAAATAGAAAAAACCCAAACTGACAAAGATGACAAACTTGTCATTCTTTATACGTCAGACAAAGAAGCCCAACACACTTACATCCAATCGGCTAAAGACAAAGGTTACGAAGTTTTACTTTTAGACTCACCAATTGTTTCGCATTTGATTCAAAAAATAGAAACTGAAAAAGAAAATAAAGTTTCTTTTGTAAGAGTAGACAGTGACCATATAGATAATCTTATCAAAAAAGATGAAGATAAAGTTTCAAAGCTTGACGAAAAGCAAAAAGAAACTTTAAAGACAGAGTTTGAAGAAGTAGTATCTAAAGAAAAATACACTGTTCAGCTTGAAGATATGGATTCTAGTGCCATGCCTTTAATGATTACGCAACCCGAGTTTATGCGCCGTATGAAAGAAATGCAGCAAACTGGTGGAGGTGGTGGAATGTTTGGTATGGGTAACATGCCAGAAATGTATAATTTGGTTGTCAACACCAATCACCCACTTATTGAAGATATTTTAAGCACAAAAACCAAGAAGAAAAAACAACGCCTAATTAATCAATCACTTGATTTAGCGTTGCTATCGCAAAACCTATTAAAAGGTGAAGCCATGACAAAATTTATTAAGCGTAGTTTTGAAATGGTAAAGTAAAAATTCAATTATCATTTATAATTAACCGATATTTTTTTAAATATCGGTTTTTTTATTTCTTTAACATATATAGTGATTAACAATTTAATTATAAACTAAATTATTCAATGTAATTTAAGGTAGAATCAATTTTTAAAGGCATTTTCTTTTTTTATTATTGTAGAATATTAATATTAATTTTAACTTTTTTTTTAACTTTAGTGTTTTGATTCTTAGTTTTTATGATTCTATTACCTATATTTGGAGCGTATGAATAGGGGGTTTATTTTACTAATCAGTTTGTTTTGTTTGCCTATTTTTGGTGCATACAGTCAGGTTTTATCTCCTTTAAATCCTTTCAATAATTTCTTTCAGTCACTAAATACAACTGCTACTATTGAAGGTAGGGTTTATCAAGATGATAATGGTAACGGAATTCAAGATGCAGGGGAAAATGGAATTGAAAACGTCATAGTTATTATTGTTGATGATAATACCAGTGGTTTTACGACATCTACAGATGCTAACGGCGATTGGTCATTTGATGTGATTCCTGGAAATACACTTATTTTAATTAACTCAACTACCTTACCTGCTGGAAGTGTTCAAACAGAAGGTACCGAGCCCACTATTGTTACGGCAGTTGATAATGCAACAGTTGACGCAGGTACTGATGGTTACGCCATATTTGGTGAGTTAAATGGTCTCGTATATTTCGATGTAAACGGGAATGGGACACAAGATGCTGGTGAAAATGGAATCCCAAATGTCGATGTTCAAATCGATGATGCTTTTGGTAACTCTTTTAATGTAGTTACAGATGCCAATGGTGAATGGAATACTGATGTGTTGGCTGGTAATGTAAACTCTACAATTGATGAATCTGATCCTGACTTCCCGACAGGAGCAATTCAAACTGAAGGCACAAATCCAACTACCACAGCAATAACGGGTGGCGCAATATTTTCAGAAACTGACGGGTTCTTTGAGTCTGGCGAATTAAATGGAAGATTATATTTGGATACCAATGGAAACGGTACTCAAGATGCTGGAGAAAATGGAATTGCAAATGTCGATATCCAAATCGACAATGCTTTAGGTGCAACCCAAACTATTACTACAGATGCCAATGGAGATTGGTCTATTCAGGTGCCTGCAGGAGCAACCACGTCAACTATAGATGAATCAGATCCCGATTTCCCAACAGGAACAGTACAGACGGAAGGCACAAATCCGACTACAACAGTAGTTGCAAACGATGAGGTATTTTCTGAAACCGATGGTTATTTCCAATTTGGAACACTTACAGGTCGTTTGTATTTTGATGTTAACGGAAATGGAACACAAGATACAGGTGAAAATGGTATTGCTAATGTTGATGTGCAAATTGTCGACGCGCTAGGAGATTCTCAAATTATAGTTACAGATGCCAATGGCGATTGGTCTGTTGATGTTCCTGTTGGTGACACAACATCAACGATAGACGAGTCTGACCCTGATTTTCCAACTGGAGCTCAACAAACGGAAGGTACAAATCCAACAACAACTGTTGTGACTGCTGGAGACACCTTTAACGAAATTGACGGCTTTTTTGAATCTGGAGAATTGTCAGGACGTCTTTATTTAGATGCCAATGGAGACGGAGTTCAAAATACGGGAGAAAATGGTATTCCCAATGTTGATGTACAAATTGATGATGCATTAGGGGTTACTCAAACTGTTGTAACAGATGCCAATGGAGATTGGTCTTTTCAAGCTCCTGTAGGAAATGTAACAACTACAATAGATGAAGCTGACCCTGATTTTCCACAAGGAACTTCACAAACTGAAGGGACAAACCCTACCACAACTACAATTACAAATGCTGGTGTGTTTTCAGAAACCGATGGTTATTTCCAATTTGGAACACTTACGGGTCGAGTCTATTTTGATGTCAATGGAAATGGAACTCAGGAAACAGGAGAAAATGGTATACCTAATGTTGATGTGCAAATTGTCGATGCGCTAGGAGATTCACAAATTATAGTTACAGATGCCAATGGCGATTGGACTGTTGATGTTCCTGTAGGCAACACAACATCAACAATAGACGAATCAGATCCTGATTTTCCAACTGGAGCTCAACAAACGGAAGGTACAAACCCTACAACAACTGTAGTGACAGCAGGCGACACTTTTAACGAAGTTGATGGTTTTTTTGAATCTGGAGAATTGTCTGGGAGACTATACCATGACGTTAATGGAAATGGAACTCAGGATACTGGTGAAAGTGGTTTGCCTAACGTTGATGTACAAATTGATGATGCATTAGGAAATACACAAACTGTCGTTACTGATGTAAACGGAGACTGGTTTTTTCAAGCTCCTGTAGGTAATGTAACAACTACGATAGATGAATCAGACCCTGATTTTCCATCAGCAGCCCTTCAAACTGAAGGCACAAATCCAACAACAACTTTTATTACAAATGGCGATACGTTTTCTGAGGTAGATGGTTTTTTTGAATCTGGAGAATTATCTGGAAGATTATATTTTGATGTCAATGGAAACGGAATTCAAGATGCTGGTGAAAATGGTATTTCTGATGTAGACGTTCAAATTGATAATGCTTTAGGTAATACAGAAACTGCTATTACTGACGCTAATGGTGATTGGAGTATACAAGTTCCAATTGGTAATACTACTTCTGCCATTGACGAATCAGATCCTGACTTTCCCACTGGGGCCGTTCAAACAGAAGGCACCAATCCAACGACAACCTTAGTGACCATTGGTAATACTTTTAATGAAGTTGATGGTTTTTTTGAATCTGGAGATATAACAGGACGTCTTTATTTAGATGATAATGGAAATGGAACACAAGATACAGGTGAAAATGGTATTGCTAATGTAGATGTTCAGTTAGAAGATGCTTTTGGTAATACACAAATTGTCGTGACTAATGCTAATGGTGACTGGAATGCTCAAGTTCCTGTCGGAAACTTTACTTCAACAATTGATGTTTTTGATCCTGATTTTCCTACAGGAGCTATTCAAACAGAGGGTACAAACCCTACAACTACATTAATTACTATTGCAAGCAATTTTAGTGAAAATGATGGTTTCTTTGTTCTAGACCCTACAGAAACTGGCACACTAACAGGACATATATATTTAGATGATAACGGTAATGCTACTCAAGATGCTGGAGAAGCCGACTTAGCCAACCTTGATGTTGTTATTACAGACAGTCAGAACAACACACAAACTGTAAGTACAGATGCCAATGGCGATTGGTCTGTGGTTGTACCGACAGGTAATACCGAAAGCAACATTGA
>RRZV01000007.1 GCA_003931895.1 Mesohalobacter salilacus | reverse complement strand
CGCCTTCTTTAAATCAAAAGCCACTTCGTAATTGAAGTGGCTTTTGTTATTTATAAAAGGGAGGTTAATCTTGAAGCTTAATTGTTTTCTTCTAAATAAAAGTCTTTAATAACTTGCAGGTGGTGCAATTCATGACCACAAAAAATAAAGGGTATTAGACCTACTTTAAATTGATAGTTTCCAAAATTAACAGATTTTAATAGATCTTCGTCAGCAAATGTTTGAAATAAACTTATACTTGCGTTCCTGTTATTCTTATAGTCGTTTAATAGACTAGCTTTAGATTTATATGTGGCGTTTTGCGCATATGCTTCGTGGTCGTATGATTGTATTTCAGGCTGTACTTCTCTAACTATTTTTAATGCTCTGTAGCAAAAAATACGTTCGGTATCAATAATATGTTGTAAAATTTGAGCAATATTCCACTTATCAGCTGAATAAGTATAACCCATTTTATCTTCATTTATATCTTTGAAGAATTGAAAAACGGATTTGAGGTTTAGATTCAAACGTTCAAAACATTCGTCATTTGAACTGAGATTTTTTAAATATAAATCATAATAAGGATTATATTCTTTTCTACTTTCTTGTAATTTCATACCTATAAGTTTAATTAATCTACGCGTTTAACGTATTGACCATCACGGCGTTGCTTCTCTTCTTTAAGTAATGAAAGCTCACGAGTAGACTGTCCTTGAACTGAAGAGTTTTCTTGTGCTCTTCTAAATAAATAAGGTACAACGTCTTTTACAGGGCCAAATGGCAAAAGCTTAATGGCATTAGAACATTCAATTCCAAGATTGTAACTAATGTGATCACTCATTCCATATAGTTGTCCAAACCATACCCGATCATCGTCTAATTTTATCCCTTTTTGATCCATAAGTTGCAAGGCCATATAACTGGATACTTCATTATGGGTTCCTATAAAAACAGATATATCATTTATGTTGTTAATGCAAAAGCACATAACTGCATTAAAGTTAACATCGGTTGCTTCTTTGTCTTCACATATTGGTGTTGGATAGCCTTTCCGCTTGGCTCTAGCATTTTCTTTTTCCATATAAGCACCTCTTACAACCTTAAAGCCTAACATAAAGTTTTCTTTTTGGGCTCTTTGGTGAAGTTTTTTTACATATTTTAATCTATCCCACCTGTAACACTGTATAGTATTTAAAATTAAAACTTTGTCTTTATTGTAAATTTTCATCATTTCCTCTATCAAATCGTCTGCGGCGTCTTGCATCCATGATTCTTCGGCATCAAACATTAACCTAGTGTCATAATCAACTGCAGCTTGGCATAACCTTTTTACACGTTCTTTTATTCGTTTCCATTCGCCTTGTTCGGACTCGTTCAATGTTTCTTTCTGACTAACTTTTTCCCATATTTTAAAACGTCCTAAACCTGTAGGCTTAGCTACTGCAAAAGGAATTTCTTTTTGTTCTGCTGCAAATTTTATAATATCTATTTTAGTTTGTGTTGCCTTATCAAATTCCTCTTCATCACTTTTGCCTTCCACGGAATAATCCAAAACACTAAATACGTGCTTTGAATACATTAATTTTATAAGCGGTAAACAATCCTTTTGTGTTACACCACCACAGAATTGTTCAAAAATGGTTTTTTTGATTAACCATTCAATAGGTAGATTAAGTTTTAAGGCTATTTTTGTAAAAAAAATACTGATTGGTACTAAAAGAGGAATATTCATTAACCGGAATATAAAAATGGATCGATTAAGATCTTTTTTAGATTTTAAAACAAATGCGCGTTTAGTGTTATTAAAAATTTTGGTATCTAACATAGGTGTGTTTTCTTTTACCAAAGATAATTATTAGTTATTGTATTTGCTTAATTTTACAACACTAATATTTGCATCTTAACACAATGTTTTATGAAAGTTTCAAGTTCAGAAGGTCAAGTTTTTTATGATAAAAATGCCTTTAAAGTTTTAAATAAATTTTTAAAAAAAACAAATCCTTCTTCTTTATTTGTTTTAGTTGATCAAAACACAGAAAAATACTGTTTAGAAATCTTAAAGTACCGCATTGATTTTGATTTTAAAGTGATAAGCATTCAAGCTGGAGAAGAGTTTAAAACTCTAGACACTTGCGCTTATATTTGGGAAACTTTATCTAATAGCGGAGCAGACCGTAAATCTTTATTGATTAATCTAGGCGGCGGTGTAATAACTGATATTGGCGGATTTACTGCCTCTTGTTTTAAAAGAGGGATTTCCTTTATTCATATTCCAACTTCTTTGTTAGGTATGGTTGATGCTGCTATTGGCGGTAAAAATGGTGTAGATTTCAAAAACCTAAAAAATCAAATTGGTGTTATTCGCAACCCCGAAATTGTTATTATAGAAAAAGATTTTTTAAAGACTCTGCCCTACGAACAAGTTGTTAGTGGGTTTGCAGAAATGCTAAAACACGGTCTAATCAATTCTAAAAACCAAAAATATTTTGAGGATTGCCTAGCGGTTGAGCGACTTAGGCATGTTCAAATTCGTCATCTTATTGATGAATCTATTACCATTAAACAAGATGTTGTAAGTAGTGATATTGAAGAAAAAGGCCTAAGAAAAGTTTTAAATTATGGTCATACACTTGGCCACGCCATTGAGTCTTTCAGAATGTCTAAGGATCAATCTAAACATTTACTTCACGGTGAAGCTATAGCGATAGGCTTAGTGTTAGAAACTTATATTTCTCATAAAATGTATGATTTTTCTATAGAAAATTTGAAACAACTGAAATCTTTTGTACATAAGTACTTTCCATTTGAAAAGTTCAGTAGAGCAGATATTGATAAAATCATTCAGTTGATGAAATACGATAAGAAAAACGTGAGTAACCAAGTTAATTTTGTATTGCTCAAGTCTCTCGGTAAACCTGCTCTAGATTGTGTGGTAGAACACGATTTAATTTACAAAGCTTTTAAATATTATCACATTGTAGATTAGCCATGTATACTTTCATGTTGACTTAAACCTTTCATAATTTTAGCCTCAAACTCCAATAAATCCTGCCATTTTTGGTCAACTTCTGCTTCATTGCCATATTGCTTAGCCAGTTTTAAAAACATGGTGTAATGATTGGCTTCAGAAATCATTAATTTTCTGTAGAATTTCCTTAAATTTTCATCTTGCAATTCCTCTGATAGCAACCTAAATCGTTCACAACTTCTCGCCTCAATCAATGCTGCATAAAGAAGTCGGTGAACAAGTTGATGTGTTCGACTTCCACCTTTTGGAAAAAAAGATGTTAATTCTACAACGTAGTAATCTTTTCGATCTCGTCCCATTTTAATACCTCGTGATAGCATTAATTCATGCACCATTTTAAAATGACTCATTTCTTCTTGCGCTAGATCTGTCATTTTAGTGACCAATTCTTGATATTCAGGAAAACTCACAATCAGCGAAATAGCTGTAGAGGCTGCTTTTTGTTCACAATAAGCATGATCGATTAAAATTTCTTCAATATTCTTTTCAGCAATATTGGCCCATCGTGGATCTGTTGGTAGTTTTAGTCCTAACATATTTAAAAATCTAAATCTAACTTTTGTTTAAGCAATTCTATTTTGGGGTTGATTTCTTTTAATCGCAAGTATTTTTCTTCTTTGGTATGAACATATTTCTTTTCCTGAGCAGCATTGACATGTACCTTAAGGTCTATCTGAGTGTTTTGAAGTGAATTTTGAATGTACTTGAGAATACGACCTTTGTTTTGTACAATTTCTATCTTCATAGTTTCGTTTGGCATCTGTATTTCAATACAGTTTTTGTTTAACTTGGGAATATCTGAAAGTAGAGTAGAGGCTAAGAGTTTTTCTCCTTTTTTGTCAATAATCTCAGCAAAATTTATCCAAGTAGACTTAATGTCTTCAAGCGTGTAATCTTTACTTAGAACTTCTTCAGGTGTATCGTTAGCGTTTGTTTTATTTTCGTGTTCCTTTTTGTATTTAATGGCTTTTAAAGAAAGTCCGTTTTTTTTAGTTGGTTTAGGTTTTAAACCTTGATCACTTTCAGAGGGGTTTAAAGCCTCTTTAGAATTTTCAGAATCAGCATATTCAGAGACTCCTTCAATCTTAGTATTATTTTCTTGATCAGCCGTTGGAGTTTCTGTTTTCGGTATGCTTGATTCTGGTTGTTTATTCTCTTGAGATTGAGGGGGATTTATGCTATGAGACTTTTTTTTTTGTAGATTTGCGTCTTCAATAGAGGCCAGTTTCATTAAGCATAACTCGACGTGAAGGCGTTTATTTTGACTTAATTTGTAATTAAAATCACATCTGTTCGCTAAATCTACACAGTTCAATAATTGTTTCATGCTAATTGCTTTAGCTTGATTTTTGTAAGCCGTTTGAGTAGATTCGTCAACCTCGAGCAGTTCAATAGTAGAAGGGTTTTTACAAATTAAAAGATCTCTAAAGTGAGAAGCCAAACCAGAAATAAAATGCTGCCCGTCGTATCCTTTTGACAGCACCGAATTAAAATACATTAAAACACCAGGAATATCAGCTTCTAGAAGTAAATCTGTGGTTTTTAAAAATGTTTCAAAATCTAAGACATTTAAGTTTTCAGCAACGGCAGGTCGTGTTAAATGAGTCCCGCAATAGCTCACCACACGATCATATGTAGAAAGTGCATCACGCATAGCACCATCAGATTTTTGAGCAATGATTTGTAATGCTCCATCTTCAGCCTCAACGCCTTCTTTAGTAGCTATAGTTTTAAGGTGTTCTTTAATGTCTTGAACCGTGATTCGCTTAAAATCAAAAACTTGACAACGTGATAAAATTGTTGGAATAATTTTATGTTTTTCTGTTGTAGCCAAAATAAAAATAGCGTGTTTTGGTGGTTCTTCAAGCGTTTTCAAAAAGGCATTAAATGCCGATTGTGATAACATATGAACTTCATCAATAATATAAACCTTAAACTTTCCTGCCTGTGGTGGTATACGCACTTGGTCGTTTAAATTTCTGATATCATCTACCGAGTTGTTTGATGCCGCATCAAGCTCAAAAATATTAAATGCAAAATCAGAATTTTTTTCAACTTCAGATTGATTTATAGTCTTAGCCAAAATTCGGGCGCAAGATGTTTTACCAACGCCTCGCGGGCCAGTAAACAATAATGCTTGAGCCAAATGATTATTGTCAATGGCATTCTTTAGCGTACTCGTGACTGCCTTTTGCCCAACAACCTCGTCAAAGGTTTCAGGTCTATATTTTCTTGCCGAAACTACAAAATGATTCATACCACAAATATAAATAAAGCCAGCTTTAACTAAGAATAATACTCAATTAAAATCAGTTTTAGTGAAATAGGTATTTAAATATTATAGTCATCCGTAGTACATTATCTAAAAAACAAGTCAGTTCGAGTGAATTTCTGCAAGAAATTTGTATCGAGAACAAGGTCTTTGTTCCAAAATCTTATTCTCGATACAATTTTTTTCGCTTTCGCATAAAAAAAAACCACTCGAATTGACAGATTTTGTTTTATAATTTATCATAATGCACTACGAGTTATAGCCATAAGTTTATCAAAGGTTACAATTAAGTTATGGCCTCAGTAATTTCATATAATCAACAACAGTTTTAGGCTTAGGATTTTTATTCTTTTGAAGATTAGCTATAATGTTTTTATAATCTTTATCATTTTTATTTTGTGATAATTTGTAAGTCGATTCGATATTATTGATTTCAATATAAAACCCAAGAATACCTTGCATTTGACTTAATGTTTCTTTTGACATTCCTTTAATAGAAACAGGATGTTCAGATTTTTTTTCATACTTATTAACAAGTTTATCTAAGCAGGTCATTAAAGTTTTGTCATCTATTAATCGTATTTTTCCATAGATGTGAACGGCGATATAATTCCAAGTTGGTGCGTCTTCTTTTTTATACCAAGAAGAAGAGATGTAAGAATGAGGGCCATTAAATATTGCTAAAACTTCACTTTCGTTTTTTAATGCATCAGCCTGTGGATTTGCTTTTGAGATATGACCAAACAAAATATCTTTTCCAAATTCATCTTTGTCAATTTCTAGAGGAATGTGAGTTCCAACTATTTTATTTCCAGTTTGATTGAGTAAAATCCCAAAACTATGATCACGTATAAATTCCTTTATATCCTGAATTTCGTCATTTTTATAAGGTTTTGGAGTGTACATCTACTTTAAAAAATATTTATAAAAATGAGTTTTGAAATCTTTTGCTAAAAGTCAAATATAAATTTTTTAAAATAATAAACTTAAAAACTGAATGATGTGAAAAATAAAAAAGCTAATTGAGATTAAAAATCAGAACAATCTTCACTTGGCACATCAACTCCAGCAGCTTGCTCATAAACTAATGAGGCTCCAAGATGACCAACGTAAACTAAACCAGCCAATCCAGCAAGATTTAAAATGAAAATCAGACTGATAAAAAGGGTTTTAAATTTTTTATAAGATGCAAAAAGCTTAACTGACCACAAGACAAGGCAGGCTGAAAAAGCATAAACGCTGTAGTAAGCAAAGTTTTCATGATCTTTTAAAATCGTGGGATCGCAAAGTGTTCTCGAGACTTTACCATCTTCTATATCGCCCGTATAGAGCGAAATCAATGCCGTAATAACACCCAAAAACAACAAGCCCAAATTGAATTGGGCTATTGTTTTTTGAAATTTAAATAGGAGATAAATACTTAACAATCCGGAAAGGCTCAAAAACGCAATCGGAAAATGAACCGTAAGCGGATGCCAAGTTTGGATGTCAAAAAAATCTTGCAAGTTTATTGTATCTTAACACTAAGTGGATCTAAACGTTTGCCGACTTTTTCAACTTCAACTTCAACGCTTTGATCGGTCTTTAAAGTTGAAAATGGAACTTCTTTTCCGTCTTGTGTTAACTTGGTGTCTTCAATGAAGTAAAGTTCTAATGTTTTGCCATCTTCAGTTTTGACGTAAATTTCTGATTTATCGGCTTCAACCTCAATAACTGTTCCGGTGTAAGTGCCAGACTCAACAACATCAGTTGATTGACCACATGACACAAATAAAACTAAACTTAAAACGGACAAACTTTTGATAATGAATGATTTCATGATGATTTATTTTTTATAGTGTTTAATGTATTGCTGTCTTGCAAAGTAACCTAAAATTAACAAAACAACAAGCGTTATAATGATAAATTGATAACTTATAATTTGGTCGCCACTGGCATAAGAATGTAAACCGGTTAAATAAAAATTCACGCCAAAGTAGGTCATTAAAATTGAACCAAAAGCTAAAACAGAAGCCCAGTTAAAGGCAAATCTTCCTCGTAAACCTGGCACAAATCGCATATGAATAACAAAAGCGTAAATGATAATACTGATGAGCGCCCAAGTTTCTTTAGGATCCCAACCCCAATAGCGTCCCCAACTTTCATTTGCCCATTGACCGCCCAGAAAATTACCAATCGTCAGCATCACTAAGCCAACGGTTAAAGAGATTTCATTAATGACGGTGAGCTCTTTAATATTTAAATCTAATTTTTTCTTGTTTTTCTTATTTGTAAAAAGCATTAAAATCAAAGCTACCAAACCAATAATCATACTTAAGGTAAAAGGCCCGTAGCTGGCAACAATCACCGCCACGTGAATCATTAACCAATACGAATCTAAAACAGGTTGAAGGTTAGCAATTGAAGGATCAACCCAATTCATATGAGCCACCCACAAAATAATTGACGTTACAAAAGCGGTTGATGCCATAGTTAAATCGCTTTTTCTCCCAAAGGCCAAACCAAAAAACATAGACGCCCAAGCCACATAAATCATACTTTCGTAAGCATTACTCCAAGGCGCGTGCCCAGAAATATACCAACGTGCTATCAAGCCAAGTGTATGAGCTATCCAAAGTAAAAGTAAAGTGACTTTAAACACATTGAGTAAGCCAAGATTTAGTTTGTTTTGTTTAAAAATACGATACAGAACCACAATAATCATCAACACGCCAGCCAGTAAATAGTATTTGTAAAGGCGATTAAAAATATCGACTTTATTGTAAAGCACTTCAACTTCAACTTTTCGGTCAGACAACATTACGTCTTTCCCAAAACGTTTTTGAAAGTTTTTCATACCGACTAAAACTTCTTCAGCTTTTGTATAGTCACCGGTTTCTCTGGCTTCTCTTAAACGTTGAACATAAATGGGTAAAATTTGAAGTGTATATACTGAATCCATTCCTGTAAAGTAGTTCTCTTGGATAGCTTCATTTCTTGAAACCCATTTGTTATTGGGATGTTCAGGGATTGGAAATATTTTTAAAAGCTCGCCTTGTAATGCATCGTAAAATAAATTCACGCGCTGGTCAGCTTTGACATAATCTTTTTCAAATTGATTTCTGACCTTAGCTCGATAAGCATCATCTAAAAAGGGACTTAATTTATAGCTGCCATCAGGATTGAAAAAATCAGTTAAAGTGGCGTATTTTTTTCCTTTTTCAATACCGAGAACATTGTGTAAACTATCGTTTCTCGATTTTAAATAAATTAAAGGCGTGGTGTACCAAATCACAGGGTTTTCTATCATTGACAATAAAACCTGATCAGAATTTAAAGTCTTATCAGAATTTAAGGGTTCATAGGTATCTTTTTGGCTGAGTTTTCTCAGTAATTCAGATGAAAAAGTGTTTACGGGTTTCATTCTGCCACCCATATCTTGTATAACCAACTTTCCAAATTTTTCTGCGTGTTCAGCATCTACCGCATTAGCCAAAATGAGTGAATCAAACTTCTTTGCGTTTAAATCAATAGGCGATTGGCTTGTTGTATGATTTGTTTGTGTGTTTTCTGTAGGTGTTTGATGAATGCTGTCTGTAGTTTGAGCAAAACCAGAAAGGCTAAAAAAGAACAACAAAACACCTAAAACTTTGGCTTTTTTGGCTTTGATTTTTTCAAGTTGTTGCCTTAGTTTTCCAAATCGAGAACCTTTATCTATCAAAATAAGCATCATACCGAGATACAATAAAAAATAACCAACATAGGTAATCCAAGTGCCCCAAAAGTCGTGATTGACTGATAAAACTGTTCCTAACTCATCAGGGTCAAAAGAGGACTGAAAGAAGCGATAACCTTTATGGTCTAAAACGTGATTCATATATATTTCGTAAGGGTAAGATTGACTGCCATCTACGACTTGCACTTTACTTTTGAACGATTCATAACTCGGATTGGGTCTATCTTCTGTGCCAGGGTGTTTTTTAGCAATAAAGTCATCAAGTTTTAAAGCAAAAGGCAATTCTAAAATTTTACTACCATAACGCACACTGATATCAAAATCGCCTATTGAAGTTGGTGTCATAGGCTCTAACATTCCGCGACCACCAATGAGGTTAAGCGTATCGGCTTCACTCTGTGTAGAAACTTTTAAAATAATTCCATCAGGCTGGTCTTTATTTTGGATGTCAGATTTTACGATGCCTTCTTCCCCTTTAATCGGCATATCAGGAATAACAAACTGCATTTGACCAATGGTGTAAAGCGATCTGAATTTTAAGTTTTGCAAAGAATCTTTTAAAAAATCAAATTGTTGTTGGTCTGCCATTCGCATCACTTTGCCTTCAAATGGACTTTCTATACTAAAGTTACCAGACGCATCTTCAATGATATTGATGGCGCCATCAGTTTGTTTGTTGTAAGCAAATAGCGTATTGTGAATATTTGCGACTTCGCCTTCTTTTAAATAATGTTCGTGACGTTGACCATCACCAGATTCAACTATTTTGAGATGCTTTTTGCCATTGGGGTTTTCTACAATTCCCATTTTGGCGTCTGGAATAAATTCTAAAACTTCAAATGTAACGGGAATACCATTGTAGTTGGTTTCAATGGTTTTATTATTGTTTAGACCATAAGATAATACCAAAGGAAATTGTTGGCTGCGTCTTCTGGGTTGACCGTTAATTTCGCCATCAATATATGTGGTTAAATGAACATCTCTAGACAGCATGGTATTTTCAACTTCACCTTCTCTTATTGGCATTATGCCTTCAAATCCAATATAGCGCGTCACAAAAGCACCAACTAAAATCAAAATAAAAGACAAGTGAAAAAGTAGAGTCGTCCACTTTTCTCTTCGCCATAATTTAAAGCGGGCTATATTACCTAAAAAGTTGATGACAAAAAACACCATAATGGCTTCAAACCACCAAGCATTGTAAATCCATTCTCTTGCAGTTAGTGTTGTATAAGAATTTTCAACAAATGTACCAATGGCCATGGCGAGAGCAAATACAATAAACAAGGTCGCCATGAGCTTTGTTGAAAACAAAACAGACTTTATTTGTTCTATAATTTTAAAAAAAACAGGCTGATTTTCAGATTTTGACATAGTCGAATAATTCAGTTTGCAAAGATAGTCAAACTGTCCTGATGTGTATAATAAATTAGCCTAAACGGGTTTCAAAGTTTGTTAAAAAAACAATTTTCAACTCCTATTTTATTTCTTAATAAATCTTTTGATGATGTAGCTGTTTTGACGGCTAATTTTAGCAAAATATAATCCAGTGCTTAAACTTTGAACGTCAATTTCTAATTGATTGGTTGTTTTTAAAATTTTCCCTTGAATATCAATTATTTCAATTTGATCAATTTGTGTAGAATTTAAAGTTTCAATCGTCAAAATATCTGATACTGGATTAGGGTAAATTTTAAAAGTATCTACGCTAAACTCTTCATTAGATAAAGTTTGTTCTGTTATACTTAAATTGGCAATACTAATATCATCCTGCTGATTGTTGCCACTTTGTCTTGAAAATCGCAGTGTAAAATTTTTATTCATTCCACTCGTGACCGTATAATTGACAGTCATCCAATTGTCGCTGCTATTGCTATTAGCCACAGGAATGCTTATCGGGTCAATATCAGCTAGAAGTTGCCAATCGTTGCCATTAAAATATTCTACGAGCAAGTTTTTACCAGCTTCTGCAATATCATTACAGCCGTTAAGCATATCCCAAGAAATATTCACGCCAGCCACGCCGTCAGTATCTACAGCAGCTGTTTGTAGGCTATAATTACCGCCATATAATTGAAGATAATTCTCTGAGGTCTCAGAACATGTGTTTAAAATATCAAAACTTGCTGTGTCAGATGTGGTCCAACATTCAGGTAATTCAACCGGCAGACCTGGTTCGTAGGGTAAATCTTCCGGAATAGTACCCATTTCAAAACTATCGGCATCTATAAAAACAGCTGAATTTAAAACTGTATCACCTCGGTCTGCAATCTTCAATTCAATATGATAGGTTTGTCCAGGTATTAAGTCAACCTTTGCGGTTAGAGGTAATGTTTGTCCCGTAAAGCTTATAATATTGTTATCAAAGGCTTGTGCATCAAAAAACTGGGGAACAGCAAATTCTCCCATAGATCCAGTGCAATCTGTTGTCATATCATGAATATTTGTTGGGTTGACTGGAATAGTCGTACCAGGTAATGTGGCAATATTTAACCCACCTAAATCTAAATTGACTTCTGGTGTATTAGGATTAGCGTCATGATCGTAAGGATTAACATTAGATATGCCAGGTCCAGATATGATAAAGGCAAATGTATCTGCAAAATCACAGACAAATACTGGATATTCGTCTGAGGCGAGTAGATAATCAACTTTTAATTCTTCTCTAAAAGGTATAAAATCAAACTCTATAACCGTAGCATTATGTGTATTTCCAGGTTCTTGTATTAAGGCTGCTAAATCGCTATCTCCAGGCCATTGCGAATCTCCGTTATTTGTTATATTTTCAAGATCAGAAACGCTTGTGGTAGAGAGAACAATACCACTGTCAAAAGGAAAATTAGGTTCATTTTGAACCTGAAAAGAGCCATAAGAACTAAAACCTTGATTATGCATTTGGGCGTTGTTTGGTGAAGTAATATTGCTAATGCTTGCGCAATCCAAATCTTCAACCATAAATTCTAAAACTTCATTTAAAGTAAGAGAATCGTTTGACGTAGCCGTTTGAGCAAAAGAAAACTGAATAAATAAAATACTTAAAAAAGCGAGGTAGAGATATTTCATCACATGTTAATTTCATCAAATTTAATAAAAATAAATTAAATTTTAATTTTTTGTTAAAAAATATAGCTATTGAGTTTTTAGAGATTTTAATTTATTTGATAAAAAATCACTTTGTTTTGTAACTTTGCGAATTATCTTGTCAACATTATGGCCAAAACTAAATTAAAGTCTAAATCAAAATCATTCCAACTTTCTTTAAACCAAAGACAAAAAATTGTTTTAGGCAGTTTCTTCTTTTTTGTAGGATTGGCGTTATTCATTTCTTTTGTTTCATTTTTGTGGACCTGGCAAGCTGATCAAAGTACAATTGGGCATTTTTTTAACCGTGACATACCTTCAAAAAACTTGTTAAGTAAATTTGGAGCAACTTTAGGTCATTTTTTTATTTACAAAGGCATAGGTATTGCAGCGCTTAATTTCTCGGTTTTAGTGATGATGAGTGGATTAAATTTATTTTTGAATTTAAAACAATCTCAGCTTGCCAATAGGTGGTTTTGGGGTCTGTATTTGATGTTAGTTTTAAGTATTGGTTTTGGTTTTTTTGCTAATTCTCACCCCATTCTTGGTGGTATGGTAGGTTATGAACTCAACGATATTGCAGCTGATTTTATAGGTAAAACAGGCACAATCCTCACGATAAGTTTTTTGTTTATTGTTTATCTTGTTGTTAGACTTAAAGTAACTCCACAGCACGTTGCAAACTTGTTTAAATCAAAAAGTGTAGCTGAAGATTTAAATGATTTAAAATCAAAACCAGAAGAAAAAGATATTGAAGAGTTACAAGTCGAGTCTAATTTTAGTGAAAAAGATAATTCTTCTTCTGAATCAGATAATGATGCTGATATAGAAAATTCTTTTGTTTTAAATAATAATAGTGATAATAAGGAAAAGTCTGCCGATACAAAAACTTCTGATGCCAAGAGCGATGAAGTAAAAATGGAAGTAGAAACCACAAATGAAGATGAAGAAATTGATGAAAAATCACAAAAAATTGTAGAAAATTTTGGTGAATTCGATCCAACCTTAGAATTGAAAAACTTTAAATTTCCAAGTCTTGATTTGCTGAATGATTATAGTGAAGGCACAGGTATCACTATAAATGAAAAAGAACTCGAGCAAAACAAAAACAAAATTGTTGAAACCCTTAATAATTATAAAATTGGTATTGCTCAAATCAAAGCAACTGTCGGGCCTACAGTAACATTGTACGAAATTATTCCAGAAGCAGGTATCCGAATTTCCAAAATTAAAAACTTAGAAGATGATATTGCACTTTCGTTATCAGCTCTTGGTATTCGGATCATTGCGCCAATTCCAGGCAAAGGGACCATCGGTATTGAAGTGCCAAGCCAAAAACCTTCTATTGTTTCTATGAAATCTGTGGCTGCTTCCAGCAAATTTCAAAATGCTGAAATGGCGCTTCCTATTGCTTTTGGTAAAAATATTTCTAATGAAACCTTTGTCGTTGACTTGGCTAAAATGCCGCATTTACTGATGGCAGGAGCGACAGGTCAAGGGAAATCAGTTGGGCTTAATGTGATTTTAACTTCTTTACTCTATCAAAAGCATCCTGCTGAAGTCAAATTTGTATTAGTTGACCCTAAAAAAGTTGAACTGACGCTATTTAATAAGATTGAACGCCACTATTTAGCCAAACTTCCTGATACAGAAGAAGCTATTATTACAGATAATACAAAGGTTATCAATACTTTAAATTCATTGTGTATCGAAATGGATGCCCGTTACGAGCTTTTGAAAAAAGCTATGGTGCGCAATATCAAGGAATACAACGTTAAATTTAAAGCCCGAAAACTCAACCCAGAAAATGGTCATCGCTTTTTACCTTATATTGTTTTAGTTGTTGATGAGTTTGCAGACTTGATAATGACCGCTGGAAAAGAAGTTGAAACGCCTATAGCGAGATTAGCACAATTGGCTCGAGCCATTGGAATTCACCTCATTATAGCTACGCAACGTCCTTCGGTGAATGTTATTACAGGTATGATAAAGGCCAATTTCCCTGCACGAATTGCGTTTAGAGTCACGTCAAAAATTGACTCAAGAACCATTTTAGATGCCGGTGGTGCAGACCAGCTCATCGGTCGTGGTGATATGCTATTTACTCAAGGCAATGAAGTTATACGTTTGCAATGTGCATTTGTAGATACGCCAGAAGTAGAAAAAATCACAGACTTTATCGGCTCCCAAAAAGCTTATCCTGAAGCCTATCAATTGCCAGAATATGTTGGTGAAGAGTCAAAATCGGCGCTTGAAGATAGTATTGAAGATCGTGATAAACTCTTTAATGATGCTGCAGAAGTCATCGTTACCGCACAACAAGGCTCTGCATCTTTGCTTCAACGAAAACTGAAGTTAGGGTATAATCGTGCTGGACGAATTATCGATCAGCTTGAAGCTGCTGGAATTGTTGGACCTTTTGAAGGCAGCAAGGCGCGTCAAGTTTTAGTTTCTGATATGAATGCCTTGAACGAATTATTAAAAAATGAATAAAATAAATGGTATCAAATTTGATACCCTTACTTTTGAAACAATTTAATACACAATTTTTAATGAAAACTATTTTTTATATTATTCTATTTGTGAGTTTTAACCCTTTTATTGTTCAAGCTCAAAATGACCCTAAAGCCGAGAAATTAGCTAATGAAGTCTTAGATAAAGTAAAAAGTTACGATAACATCAGTATTAACTTTTCTTATACTTTAGAAAATATTTCTGAGCAGCTCAAAGAAGAAACGCGCGGTGAAGTTTATGTGGAAGGCAATAAATACCGGCTTAATTTAATGGGAACGACCCAAATATTTGATGGTTCTAAATTATATACTATTATCCCAGCCGATGAGGAAATTAATATTTCTTCCGTAAACTCTCAAGATGATACGACAATAACACCTTCTAAAATGTTGACCTTTTTTGAAGATGGTTATTTGTACAAATGGGATATTCAGCAAAATCAAAATGGCCGTGAAATTCAGTATATCAAACTTATTCCTATTGATTCTAATGCGGAGTATAAAAATATTTTACTTGGTGTTGATAAATACACCAAAAACATTTCAAACTTGATTTACTCAATGAATAATGGCACGCGAACTGAAATCAAAATTTCAAGTTTTAAGCCTAACGAGCCTTTATCAGAAAACATTTTTAAATTTGATAAAAGCAAATATCCTGGCTACTATATCAATGAATTAGATTAAGGCGATTTGAAAACTCTTGATAGATATATTCTTTTTTCTTTTCTAAGAACTTTCGTATCGGTGTTTATGATTTTGATTCTCATATTTACGCTATATATAGTATGGGCTTTCATTAAAGATTTGGCTGGAAAAGAACTAGATATCGTTATTATAGCCAAGTTTATTTTTTATATGCTGCCGAGCTTAGTGCCGCTAATCCTGCCCTTAACTATTTTGGTGACCTCGATTATGACTTTTGGAAATTTTTCTGAAAATTATGAGTTTGCGGCTATGAAATCGGCGGGTATTTCTCTGCAACGTGCTATGGGAAGTTTGATTGTTTTTATTGTAGTTTTAGGTTATGTAACCTATCAATTTTCAAATACGGTAATTCCTTGGGCAGAATTCAAATCACTTAACTTGAGAAAAAATCTGGCGCAAGTTAAACCGGCTATGGCTATCGATGAAAATAGATTTAGCGATATCGCCTCTTATGTGATTAAGGTTGATAAAAAAACAGGTGAAAACCAAGAAATTTTAAACGATGTCATCATTCACGAAAAAAACAACAAAAGAAGTGGAAACCATACTGTTATTAAATCTAAAACAGGAGAATTGGTGCCTGGAGCAAATCCTAACCTCATTTCTTTAATACTAAAAGATGGTAATTACTACAACGAAATTCCACCCAAAAACTATGAAGAAAGACAAAGTCGTCCTTTTGTAAAGACATCTTTTGATGAATACGTATTAAATATTGATATCTCTGAACTTAACAATACCGATTTAACTGATGAAAGTGCAACCCATCCTTATAAGGCTTTAAACACGAATGAATTAAGCGAAAATTTAGATTCATTTTCTCGAAATTATGTCAAAAATATTAGAATATATAACCGTCTAATGAATCAAAGAAACGGTTATTTAAATTTATTTAAAGATTCGAAAGAAAATAATTCAGTACCCAATACCAAAAGGAATATTCCTAAAAATAATTCTAATACAACAAAAGTATCTGATAGTATTAAAGCTAAGGTCATAAACCCCAAGGGCTATTACCATATTGATAGTTTAATTTTAGTTCAACCAAGGCATATTCACAATCAAATATTCAGTTTACCAACCAGTTCAGTTGGAACCATTATTCAACAAGTAAAGTCTAAAGAAAAAGTCTTTGCTAACAAAGCTCGAATTTTAAATCGAGTTGAGCTTGAACTTCATAGGAAATATGCCATAGGTATCAGTTGTATTGTTTTGTTTTTTGTTGGTGCTCCGCTTGGTGCAATTATCAGAAAAGGCGGTTTAGGATTGCCCTTAGTAGTTTCTATTCTCCTGTTTTTAGCCTATCATTTCTTTGGAATATTTGCAGGAAACAGTGCTGAATCTGGAGGGCTTAGCCCGTTTTTAGGCGCTTGGATAGCAACTTTAGTTATGCTACCGCTAGGCATATATTTAACCTATAGAGCCACCACAGATCAAGGCTTTATCAATACCGATGTGATAACAGACCCGATTAAAAAATTATTTAGAAAATTAAAATTGATTAAACCAAATGACGAAAACGACTAGTCAACAAGATATAAAATTAGATACTGTAGAAGAAGCCATTGCCGATATTAGAGCTGGTAAAGTGATCATTGTCGTCGATGACGAAAACAGAGAAAATGAAGGTGATTTTGTAGCTGCAGCTGAAAATGTAACCCCTGAAATGATCAATTTTATGGCTAAGCATGGTCGCGGTCTAATTTGTTGTCCACTAACTGAAAAACGCTGCGAACGACTCAAACTAGATATGATGGTTGGTAACAATACCGATCCTATGGAAACGGCTTTTACTATTTCTGTTGACTTGAATGGCGAGGGCGTAACTACAGGTATTTCAGCCGCAGATCGAGCAAAAACCATTAAAGCTTTGTGCAACAACGAAACCAAGCCTCACCAATTGAATAGGCCAGGACACATTTTCCCATTAAAAGCTAAAGAAGGTGGCGTTTTGCGCAGAACGGGTCACACCGAAGCTGCTATCGATTTTGCCAGATTGGCTGGGCTTAAACCTGCCGGGGTTATCGTAGAAATCATGAATGAAGATGGTAGTATGGCGAGATTGCCTCAACTTGTTGAGGTTGCACAAAAACACGATCTTAAAATTGTATCCATAGAAGACTTGGTGGCTTACAGAATGTCACACGATTCCCTTATTGAGAAAAAAGAAGATTTTGACTTGCAAACGCGATTTGGTCAATTTAGATTAAGAGCTTATCAACAAACCACAAATAACCATATTCACCTGGCATTAACCAAAGGCGAATGGAAGGCTGATGAGCCTGTTTTAGTGCGAGTTAACTCGACTTTAGTTAATAATGATATTCTAGGAACACTAACCAACAATGCTGACAAAAAGTTAGACGATATGTTTAAACTGATTAATACTGAAGGTCGAGGTGCTATTGTTTTTATCAATCAAGACGTTCAAAGTTTAAATGTTTTATCGAGATTAAAAACTTTAAAAGAGCAACAAAAAGATGGTGTTGTCAAAGCACCACAATTAAAAATGGACAATAAAGATTTTGGTATAGGTGCTCAAATTTTGCACGATATTAATGTGCATAAAATCAGATTAATGTCAAACACCAAACAAACCAAACGCGTCGGTATGATTGGCTATGGATTAGAAATTATAGATTACGTTAATTATTAATTTCAATAATGACATCTTCTAAAGGCCGACGTACTTTTTTAAACTTCGAAAATTCGTCGTTTTGAGCCCGATAGCCTACAGGCATAACTAAAACTGGTTCAATTTTAGACGTATTTAAACCTAATATTGAAGCGTAACTTTTAGCATCAAATCCTTCCATAGGGCAGGCATCAACTTTTTCTAAAGCGCATACGGTAAGCATATTGCCAATAGCTAAATAAGCCTGATTGGTTGCCCATTCTTTAAGTTGTTTACTATTTTTTTTTGAAAAATCTTCAATTAAAAAATCTCTAAAAGGCTTTAAAACTTCATCAGGGGTTCGACGGGTTTGTTTAACCAACTCAAAGTGATTCTCTATAAACAATTGATCGATGTTTTTTTCAAC
Organism: Mesohalobacter salilacus; assembly: GCA_003931895.1. GTDB lineage: Bacteria > Bacteroidota > Bacteroidia > Flavobacteriales > Flavobacteriaceae > Psychroflexus. The sequence goes on along the minus strand of RRZV01000007.1, from coordinate 15,717 downwards.
ACACAACACAAATACGTGTGAAGCGGTTTTAACTTGCTCTTGATTAAAGCTTGCTTTATAAAGTTTTTCTTGAACAGTTTTATCAGAAAGGACAACAAGTTTCAAGGGCTGCAACCCATAAGAAGTTGGTGTTAGATTAAAAGCTCTTTTTAAATTTAAAATTTTCTCTTCAGGCAAAAGCTTTTTGTCGTCAAAAGATTTTGTTGCATATCGCCAATTAAGAGCCTTTAATATATCCATAATTATTTTTTTGCAAATGTATAGGTATAGCTATTAGAAGATTATCAAATAAATCATAAAATTAAAAACGTAGGAAAAATTAAGCTTTTAAAGCTTTATGCTCAAAATTTATTAAATTAGTCATTTTAAAATTTATATATGTCAATGACCAATATACCAAGTGTCGATTTAAAGAAATTTCTTTCAGATGACGCTCAACAAAAACAAGCATTTGTCAATGAAATTGGCTCAGCTTATGAAGAAATCGGTTTTGTATCTTTAAAAAGTCATTTTTTGGATGAACAATTAATGTCTGATTTATACCGAGAAGTCAAAGCGTTTTTTGATTTACCTGAACCTACAAAATCTAAATACGAACGAGAAGAACTTGCTGGTCAACGTGGCTATGTATCTTTTGGAAAGGAACACGCCAAAGGTCGAACAAAAGGCGATTTAAAAGAATTTTGGCATTTTGGTCAAGAACCAGAAGCGGATGCAAATTTATCTGAAACTTACCCTGAGAATTTAAAAGTTGAAGAATTACCCAACTTTTATCCTACTGGAATGAAAGCTTATCGGGCACTTGAAAAAACTGGAATTTACGTATTAAGAGCACTTGCCATATATATTGGTTTAGAAGAAACTTACTTTGATTATTGGGCAAAAAATGGCAATTCTATTTTAAGACCTATTCATTACCCACCAATTACAGAAGAACCTAAAGGCGCAGTAAGAGCTGGAGCTCACGGTGATATTAATCTCATCACTTTGCTTATGGGTGCTTCTACTGGCGGGTTACAAGTTAAGCGTAAAGATGGCGAATGGATTGATGCTAAACCTGATGAGGGCGATTTAGTCATCAATGTAGGTGATATGCTCGAACGACATACCAATAATAAATTGCGTTCAACAATACACCGTGTAGTTAATCCACCGCGAGAAGAATGGGACAAACCACGATATTCGATTCCATTTTTTATGCATCCTCGAAGCGATATGAAACTTGATTGCTTACCCCAATGTATTGATAAAAATAATCCAAAACATTACGACGATATAACGGCGGGAGAATTCCTTAATCAACGCTTAGCTGAAATTGGTTTAGCCAAAAAATAACCTATGGATTTAAAAGATCAATTACAGAACCTCTTTCCAGATCACGAACCTGAAAAAGATCACGAATTTAGACCTGAGCCAGAAATAGAGGTTTGGATACAAGACGAGCCTTTAATCTGTAAATATGAAAGACGACAAGGCAAACCCAATACCATTATTGAAAATTATAACGGCGCTAAAAATGATTTTAAAAAGCTGACAAAGCATCTCAAAAAAGCTTGCGGTGTAGGCGGTAGTCATAAAAATGAAACCATTATAATTCAAGGCGATTTTCGTGATGAAATTATGGATATGCTCAAGGACTTAGGCTTCAAAGTAAAACGTGTTGGTGGATAAAATTAAATTATGAAAAAAATAAAAGAATCAGAACTCATATTGAATTCTGATGGTAGTGTTTACCATCTTAATCTTAAACCTGAAGATATTGCAGATACTATAATTACTGTAGGCGATCAAGACCGTGTTGAAAAAGTTTCTCAGTATTTTGATAGCGTTTTGTTTGAAACCCAAAAGCGTGAATTTAAAACCCACACCGGGTTTTATAAAGGCAAAAAACTCACGGTCATTTCAACCGGTATTGGTATTGACAATATCGATATTGTCATGAACGAACTTGATGCTTTGGTTAATATTGATTTAAAAACCCGACAAGTCAGAGATAAACTCAAATCGCTTGATATTATTAGAATTGGAACTTCTGGTGGGATTCAAGATTTTGTGGAGCTTGATAAATTTGTGATGGGAAAAGCAGGATTAGGCTTTGATGGTTTAATTTATTATTATGAAAATGAAATTACCCACTCCAAAGCCACAAAACGATTGATTGAACATTTAAAATTATCGGATTTAAAACCTCAACCCTATATTGTAGAATGTAGCGATAAATTGTCAGAGTTATTTGAACACGAAATTCAAGTCACTTCGGGAATAACCGCAACTAATATTGGTTTTTATGGGCCGCAAGGCAGAACTTTACGTTTAAAGTTACAAGATGAAGGCTTTTTAGATAGATTGACATCGTTTGAATACAATGATTTTAAAGTCACTAATTTAGAAATGGAAACCAGTGCCATTTACGCTTTAGCTAAAATGCTTGGGCATCATGCTTTATCAATGAATGCGATTGTTGCTAACAGAAGTACAGGTGAATTTAGCAAAAACCCCAAGGCAGTCATTGACAATTTAATTCAGTTTACGCTCGATAGACTTTGTAAGCTTTAAAGCTTAACCTGAGTTTCAATAGTTTTAACTTTCATATTTCTATCAGGTTCGTAATTGAACTTGAGATAATAGCTTTCTTTTTGTTTTTGAATGTCAAGATGACCTTGTTTAATAAGTTCATATCCTGCATCTCTGCAAAAACAAGATTTTTGAGCTAAGACTTTGGCATTTGACAGCTCTTTACCGCCTAAAGATAGATTTTTAGTATCTTTTGATATTTGAAAATAAAAAGTTTCTACATAAGTATCATCAGCGATATCAGGTTGACCAGAATACTTATAAGTATATTTTATGATGTGATAATCATCATCAGGAATAGTGTTCATATAAGTTTTGCCAATACTATCTTCTTTTAATTTTATAGATTGATTTTTTAGAATTTCTGTATCACATTCGTAACCTTTAGGACATTCTGGTTTTGCTTCTATGGTTTTAGTGCTTTTACAAGACATTAGAGAAAGCAATACAACAATTAAATATTTCATCTTTCTAAATTTTTAAGTAAAACTAAAGATTAATGTGATTTATTAAATTACTTATTTTAAACAATAACAATTGTTTAACTATATAAATTTTAGGTTAAACAAAATAGATAATATTTTTGAAATATGAAATTATACACCATAAACAAATCAAACATTTTGCCTATAGGTTTAAAAGAAGCTTGGGCTTTTTTTTCTAATCCAAACAATCTTCAAAAATTGATGCCTGATGATATGAAATTTGAAGTGAAGTCAGAACTGCCTGATGAAATTTATACAGGACAATTGATAGAATATATGGTGTCGCCTTTTAAAGGATTTAATACCAAATGGGTTACAGAAATAACCCACGTAGAGCGCTTAAAATATTTCGTAGACATTCAACTTCACGGACCTTATAAATTGTGGCATCACAAACATTTCTTTACAGAAGTTGATGACGGCGTTTTGGTAGAAGACTTGGTTCATTATAGAGTCCCGTTTGGTTTGCTTGGCAGAGCCTTGCGTCCAAGTGTTATTCAACCTAAACTCGATAGCATATTTGAAGCCAGAGAAAAAAACTTAGAATCAATTTTTGGAATTATAAAAAAATAAAAAAGATTATGAAAAAGAATATTTTAGTTATTGGAGGTAGTAAAGGCATTGGTTTAGAAACTGTTAATTTGCTTGAAGGCAAGCACAACCTTTATGTCGCTTCAAGAAGTAAAGACAATTTAGAAGGAAAAGATATCAATCATTTTACATTTGATGTTTTAGAAGATGATATTTCAGAATTAGACTTACCAGACCAATTAGACGGTTTAGTATTTTGTCCAGGAAGTATCAACTTGAAACCTTTCAAAATGCTAAAACCATCAGATTTTGAAAAAGACATTTCGCTTAATTTTATGGCCTTAGTCAAAATTACACACAAATTATTAGATAAACTAAAGCAGTCTGAACAAGCCAGTATTGTTTATTTTAGCACTGTTGCCGTGCAAATGGGAATGCCATTTCACACAAGTGTGGCGGCAGCAAAAGGGGCTATTGAAGGTTTTGCGCGTTCGTTGGCTGCAGAATATGCTCCAAAATTTAGAGTCAATGTTATAGCACCATCCTTAACGGATACGCCATTAGCTTCAAAATTGCTTGGCAATGACAAGAAAAAAGAAAAAATGGATGCACGCCACCCACTAAAGCGTGTCGGTACAAGTCATGATATAGCATCTATGGCTGCGTTTTTGCTTAGCGATGATAGCTCTTGGATGACAGGTCAAATTTTAGGTGTTGATGGTGGAATGTCGAGTTTAAATGTGAGCTAAATTATGAGTAAAGTTAATGTCTTTTGGTTTAGAAGAGATTTGAGATTACACGACAATGTTGGACTTTATCAAGCCTTGAAGTCAGATCATCCTGTTTTATCTATTTTTATTTATGATAGAGATATCATAGACGAATTGCCAAAAGATGATGCGCGACTGACCTTTATTTTTAATGCACTTCAAAAGATCAATGAGACTTTAAAAGAAGAGCACAATTCTTCAATAGCTTTTTATCACGGAAAACCAGATGAGGTTTTTAAACAAATAATTAAAGAGTTCGATATCAATGCTGTTTATACTAATCGTGATTACGAGCCTTATGCAAAAAAACGTGATAGCCAGATTGAAAGCATTTTAGACCAAAATGATATTTCATTTCATACATTTAAGGATTTAGTGGTGTTTGAAAAAAGTGAAGTGGTTAAAAATGACGGTGAGCCCTATTTGGTTTTTACGCCTTACATGAAGAAATGGAAGAAAACTTTTAAAGATGTTGACTTGCCAAAATATCCATCAGAAAATCATCTTGATAACTTGATAAAAGATAAAAATTTACCACATTTAACTTTGGAAGAAATGGGCTTCAAACCCTCATCTGTAAAAGTTCCAGATTATAATTTATCTAAAGATTTAATCGAAAATTACGAAGAAAACAGGGATAAACCTTCAATAGATGGCACTTCCAGATTAAGTCCTTATTTAAGGTTTGGTTTAGTGGGTTATCGAGAAGTCATGTCAAAAGCTTTGTCTGCCAAAAATGAAACTTTTCTCAACGAGCTAATATGGCGTGAGTTTTATATGATGATTTTATTTCATTATCCCCAATCGGTTGACCATGCTTTTAAGAAAAAATACGATCGAATCCAATGGCGAAATGATGAAGAAGAGTTTGAAAAATGGAGAAAAGGCCAAACGGGTTATCCTATAGTAGATGCAGGAATGCGTCAACTCAATGAAACCGGTTGGATGCACAACCGAGTGAGAATGATTGTTGGCAGTTTTTTATGTAAACATTTGTTGATAGATTGGCGTTGGGGCGAAGCTTATTTTGCAGAAAAATTACTCGATTACGAGATGTCTTCAAACGTTGGTGGTTGGCAATGGGTTGCAGGGTCTGGAGTTGATGCTGCACCGTATTTTAGAATTTTTAATCCCTACAGTCAAACCGATAAATTTGATAAAGATAAAACCTACATTAAAAAATGGGTACCAGAATTTGATACTGAAGATTATCCAAAACCAATGGTCAACCATAAAGAAGCTAGAGAACGATGTTTAGAAACTTATAAATCGGCTTTAAATTAAAAGACCTTCAGAAGATATTAATTTCACCTGAAGGTCTTTCTTGCAACAAAAAACTAAATTGCAATTTAGTTTTTCTTTTTATCGTCTTTTTCAGGCGGATATTTATTTAAAATTTCTTTGACGATTTCCCTAATTTTTTCTTCTTTACGTTCCATTTTTTGTGATAAAACACCAGTGCCAAGTCCTTGCCAAACAAGTTCATTTCGTTCAGCGTCAATCAAATCTATAAATAAGGTACCTTCAATACTTGTATAGGAACTAACTTGTCCGGCTCCACCCCAGTAATAAGGACTCCAACCCCAACCATAGCCAAAGTTGTTTTGATACACATTGACTTTCTCTTTAGTTTGAGTGAAAATACTAACCAATACATCTGGATTTTCAGATTTGGTCATCCCTTTTTGAGACAGTTCAAAATCTATAGCTCTTAGAATTCTCTTTTTGTCTAAATCAGAAATTTCAGCTTTATCAATACCAGGTTTAAAAAAAGCATAAGTTTGGTATTGATTAAAATTGACTTCTTTATCATAATCTGTTGCCACATCTATTGTCGCGCAGGAACTGAGCAATAAACCTGTTAAACATAAAATTAAAATCTTTTTCATAACAATTTATTTATTTCATCTTCTTTGACTTGTTGAGCTAGTGTTACCTTGAGTAAAGGTTCTTCTTCCATTGCACGCTTTATGGCAAAAACAGCTCCATCATTTTTTGCCCAAGCTCGTCGAGAAATGCCATTATTAACATCCCAATGCAACATATTTTTTAATCGGCGCTCCGCATTTATACTACCATCAAGTACCATGCCAAATCCACCATTAACTACTTCGCCCCAGCCAACGCCACCGCCATTGTGAATACTAACCCAGGTTGCTCCTCTAAAGCTATCGCCTATCACATTTTGAATAGCCATGTCCGCTGTAAACTGACTTCCATCATAAATATTAGACGTCTCTCGATATGGCGAATCGGTGCCCGAAACATCGTGATGATCTCTTCCTAATATCACAGAGCCTATTTCTCCATTTTTTATAGCGTCATTAAATGCTTTGGCAATTTTCATTCGACCTTCGGCATCAGCATATAAAATTCTTGCTTTAGAACCAACGACGAGTTTATTAGCTTTAGCACCTTGTATCCAAGTGATATTATCCTGCATTTGTTGTTTTATTTCATCAGGGGCATTTTCAGATTGCTGCTGAAGTATCTTGCAGGCTAATTCATCAGTCTTGTCTAAATCCTCGTCTCTACCACTAGCACAAACCCACCTAAATGGTCCAAATCCATAATCGAAACACATGGGTCCCATAATGTCTTGTACATAACTTGAATAAGCAAATTTATCAGGATTACCGCATTCAGATTTATCAACCATTTTTCCCTTCTCATTTTTATAAATTTTAGCCCCAGCTCTTGAAGCTTCTAATAAAAATGCATTACCATAATCAAAAAAATAGGTTCCTTTAGCTGTGTGAGCATTGATGACATCAACATGTTTTTTTAAACTCTGTTGTACTGCTCTTTTGAATATTTCCGGCTCATTTGCCATTAATTTGTTAGATTCTTCATAAGAATAACCTACAGGATAATAGCCTCCAGCCCAAGGATTATGTAAAGATGTTTGATCGCTCCCAATATCTATTTTGATTTGTTCTTGATCAAACGTTTCCCATACGTCAACTATGTTACCTGCGAAAGCTATAGAGACCGCTTCTTTATTTGTCTTTGCTTCTTTTACTCGAGCGCAAAGATCATCTAAATCTTCATAAACTTCATCAACCCAGTCTTGCTTATGTCTAACTCTTATAGCCTTTGGGTTAACTTCTGCACAAACAGTTACGCAACCTGCAATGTTTCCTGCTTTTGGTTGAGCACCACTCATACCACCAAGTCCAGCGGTAACAAACAATCCACCTTCAGGCGATTTATTTATTTTTCTAAATGCATTTAAAACGGTAATTGTCGTCCCGTGTACGATGCCTTGTGGACCGATATACATATAACTACCAGCCGTCATTTGGCCATATTGAGTTACACCGAGTGCGTTATATTTTTCCCAGTCGTCAGGTTTAGAATAATTAGGAATCATCATGCCATTGGTAACTACAACTCTCGGTGCTTCAGGATGAGAAGGAAACAACCCCATGGGATGACCAGAGTACATTACCAAGGTTTGTTCGTCTGTCATTTCAGAAAGATATTGCATGGTTAACAGATACTGTGCCCAATTTTGAAAAACAGCGCCATTACCTCCATAAGTGATTAATTCGTGAGGATGTTGAGCCACTTTGGGATCAAGATTATTTTGAATCATCAACATAATGCCTTTAGCTTGCTCAGATTGTCCAGGATACTCGTCTATCGGCCTGGCATACATTTCATATTCTGGTCTAAAACGATACATGTATATTCGACCATAAGTATTCAATTCATCTAAAAATTCTCTAGCTAAAGTCTCGTGATGCTTTGGCTCAAAATAGCGCAAGGCATTTTGAAGTGCCAGTTTTTTCTCTTCTGTATTCAGAATGTCTTTTCGTTTCGGCGCATGATTGATACTATCATCATAAGTTTTAATTTCAGGTAAATCTTTAGGAATACCTGTCTTAATGCTTGTTTGGAAATCTAATTGAGCTTCAACCATAACTATTCAATATTTTTATTAAATCCATAAGGACAATGCCGACATCCACTTTTACAGCAATAGCCTCGTTTTAAATGGTATTGCTCTGTAAAACAGCGGTAACCTTCATCTGTGATATAATAATCGCCTTCTTCTAATGGAATTATTTTCTTCATGTTTACAAAAATACATATTTAGTAGGTTTATGTAATTTGATTAATCTTAATTTTGTGAGACTTTTAAAAATCTAATATGTCGTTTTTTGACGCTTCATATGATAGTGCAATACAAAATGTATATTGTGACAAAACTCGCCATATTTCTGTTGATATTAAACGCGAAGATCAAATTCACCCATTAGTTTCAGGGAATAAATTTAGAAAACTAAAGTACAATATTATACAAGCTTTTTCAGAGAAAAATCATACTATATTGACTTATGGTGGCGCTTTTTCAAATCACATTGCAGCAACAGCAACTGCTGCTAACATTTGCGGGTTAAAAAGTATTGGTGTTATTAGAGGTGAAGAACTTAAACACAAGTTAGAAGAAAATCCAAACCACAATCCAACTTTAAGCTATGCTCAACAGCAAGATATGCAACTGCATTTTATCAGCCGAAAAGATTATAAGAAAAAGGATGATACGAATGAAATTAAAAAACTTCAACAAAGGTTTGGCTCGTTTTATCGCATACCTGAAGGTGGAACAAATGCACTAGCGGTTAAAGGCTGTGAAGAAATTTTATCAGCCTCTGACAAAAAATATGATGTAATTGCTTGTTGTGTTGGTACTGGAGGAACACTTGCGGGAATTATCAACTCCACCTGTAAGCATCAACATGTCTATGGGTTTTCTGCTTTAAAAAATCACAATCACGCTGAAATTAAACAATGGGTAAAACGTGACAACTGGACGATTTTTCAAGACAATAATTTTGGAGGTTATGCTAAAACTAACCCTCAATTAATAGAGTTTATCAATAGTTTTTATCGTTGCACATCCATCAAATTAGACCCGATATATACAGGTAAAATGCTATACCAGCTTTTTAAAATGATAGAACAAAATCATTTTAAAAACAATACTAAAATTTTAATTATTCACACGGGTGGTTTGCAAGGTATCATAGGATTTAATCAACAGCAAAGTTTAAAAAATAAACCTTGTATTGAGTTTTAAATTGGTTATCAAAACTCGATTAAGTATATTTACGCACGCAAAATATGTCACCTTGAAACATCTAAAATTTTACCTTTTATTTTTATTTATAGCTCTTTTTTTACATTCATGTGGATCAAAGAAAAAAAGTGCTCAAACTACAAGACCTACTAAAGCAAAAACAAATGAAGCCGTCACAGAGCGCTCTAAAGTATATAATTCTGTAGGTCAAGTCAAAAAAGCGCCTAAAAATCTTTCACAAACAGAATCTTATATTTATCAGTACGCCGATATTGCTAAACAAGAAATGAAGCTTTTTGGTATTCCCGCCAGTATTACTTTAGCACAAGGTATTTTAGAGTCGGGTAATGGACAGGGACAACTCACACGTCGCTCTAATAATCATTTTGGTATCAAGTGCAATGATTGGAAAGGAGCGAAGGTATATCATGACGACGATAAAGCTCAAGAGTGCTTTAGAAAATATACGCATGCAGAATATTCTTATCGCGATCATTCTTTGTTTTTGTTTAACCGGAGTCGGTATGCTTTTTTATTTAATTACGATGTTACTGATTACAAAGCTTGGGCTAGAGGCCTAAAAAAAGCGGGATACGCCACTGATCCAAAATATCCTAAAAAACTGATAAGTCTTATTGAACGCTATAATCTTGACAAATACGATGATGAGGTTGCTAAGTCTGAAAAAAAGAAACGTAAAAGAAAAAAGAGAAATTTACCAAAGGAAAATTATCACAGCGTTAAAAAAGGCGATACGCTATACAGTATTTCAAATCGTTATGGTATTAGTGTTGAAGATTTAAAAAAACTCAACAACCTTAGAAGTAATGAAATCAGTATTGGACAACAATTAAAATTAAAATAGAAATTAAAGCTTTAAAAGTTCTTTTCTTTGATTATCTCCTAAATTTGCAAAAAAATTCATTTTATGATTTATAAACGCAGTAGCGCACTTTTTAATGAGGCTAAACAATATATTGTTGGTGGTGTTAACTCTCCCGTAAGAGCATTTACCGCAGTTGGTGGCGATCCTATTTTTGTTAAACGTGCCAAAGGTGCATATCTTTATGATGAAGATGACAGGAAACTGATCGACTATATTTCATCTTGGGGACCAATGATTCTCGGTCATGCTTTTGAACCTGTAGTTGAAGCTCTGATTGAAGCGACTAAAAAAGGAACATCTTATGGCATACCAACTGAATTAGAAACCAAAATCGCCAAACTAGCTATTGACATGGTGCCCAATATTGACAAAATTCGTTTTGTCAATTCAGGAACTGAAGCCTGCATGAGTGCAGTTAGATTAGCAAGAGGTTTTACTGGAAAGCACAAAATCATAAAATTTGCAGGCTGTTATCACGGTCATAGTGATGCATTTTTAATTCAAGCTGGGAGTGGAGCTGTAACATTTGGAACACCTAATAGTCCTGGCGTTACTCCAGGAACAGTAAAAGATACTTTATTAGCAGCCTACAACAATTTAGATGAGGTGAAGTCGATTATAAAAGCTAATGAAGGTGAAATTGCCGCCATTATCATTGAACCCGTTGCTGGAAATATGGGATGCATTATACCAGAAAATTCATTCATAAAAGGTTTAAGACAACTCTGTGATGAACACGATATTCTTTTAATTTTTGACGAGGTGATGACTGGATTTAGACTAGCAAAAGGAGGCGCTCAAGAAACTTTAGGCATAAAAGCTGACTTAGTGTGTTTTGGAAAAGTCATCGGTGGCGGTTTACCTGTTGGTGCTTTTGCTGGACCACAGCATATCATGTCTCATCTCGCCCCAGAAGGCCCAGTTTATCAAGCTGGGACTTTAAGTGGAAATCCACTTGCGATGACGGCTGGTTACGAAACATTAAAGCATTTGAATAACCATCCTGAAATTTACAAAAACTTAGAAGAGAAAACCAAGTATCTGCATAAGGGAATAGAAAAGGTTTTAAACAAACACGGCGTTGAACATCAAATTAACCGTTTCGGTTCAATGTTGTCAGTTCATTTTACTAACGAACCCGTAAGCGATTTTGAAAGTGCTGCCAAAGGCAATAACCAAAAATTTAAAGATTATTTTCACGGAATGTTAGAACAAGGCGTGTATTTGCCACCAAGTGCTTTTGAAAGTTACTTCCTCAACGAGGCGTTAACTTATGAAGATTTAGACCATACTATTGAAGCATTGGACAAAATTTTGAATAATAAAAAATCAAATTTCTGAATTTTTTGATTAAATTTAATTTGATTATTTTTGAATAAATTGATTTAGATGAATAGACAGCTATTAATAGAAGATGCAGTTAAAAAAATCAATAAATTACCTGATGTGAAACTTCAGGAAATAAATGATTTTGTAGATTTTTTACTTCGTAAAATTGATGATAAAATTATTCTTGAAAATATTCAAGACATTACGTCAAAATCAAATTCTTATAATTTTTTAAATGAAGAAGAAGAATTATATGATGAGAGTGATTTAAAAGAAAAATTTTAATGAAAAAAGGAGATATAGTTCTTATTCCATTTCCTTTTACCAATTTATCAGGTAGTAAAAAAAGACCAGCAACCGTCTTAATTGATTCGGAAGACGATGTTACAATTTGCTTTATTACAACCCAGTTAAAATGGCAATCAAATTTTGATGTAGTTATACCTCCATCAAAAACAAATGGATTAAAAAAGACATCATTAATAAGATTAAACAAAATAGCCACTATTGATAAAAGTTTGATAATTGGGATATTAGGGAATCTTGAACAAAAATATTTGAAATTACTTGATGAAAATCTTGTGAATATTTTAAAATTATATAATAACATTTCAACCATTATTACTTCAAAAGATTAACTTTTCACTCAACCTTATACGTAAACTTATAAAGATTTAGATTATACAATTGAAGCATTAGATGAAATCACGCCATCACTTTAATTGCCGATCAAAATAATAACGGTTTTCAACGGTATTTTCATTAAAACCATTAATGAAATTTTGGGTGTGAACGTATTCATATTCAGTGATAATGATATTATCATCATTTCCTAAAGCGATATGGTGTACCTTAAAATTATATGCAAATAGAATAAATGGAATACCTATTGGCAGGTTTTTATAATCATACCTAAATGCCCCATTTTTCATTTTACCTTCTATGACTTTTGAAAATTTTCTTAATCCATCGGTATAATTGATTTGTAGATGTTCATTATCTAGAAAGTTAAATTCAACTTTTTCTACATTTTCAGCTTCTTTTAAATCAAAAATCTCAGTTAGAAGTTTAAACTCTCCGTTTGTACTGTACGGATCTACAAAATAGGTTCCGTTCATCAGGTGAGCTTGATCTTTGTATAGATAAACATCAGGATTACCAATGGCTTTACTCACACTTTTGCAAGATGTCAGTTGAGTTATTAAAATTGATAAAAGACAAATTTTTAATATCCGCATGCTAAGTCATTTTATTTTGCAAACTCAAGAGTTCTTCAACATATTTTCGTTCGTTAGACAGTCTTGGTATTTTATGTTGACCCCCTAATTTTTCGTTGTTTTTTAACCAAGTGTAGAACAAACCTGATTTAGCCACATGCAACTTTAGCATTTTAAGTGTTGTATCTTGATGGCGTTTGGCATCATAGTCAGAATTGACTTTTCTTAAGTTGTCATCAAGAGATTGTCTGAAGTCGTCTAATGATTTTGGTATTTTTTTAAATTCAATGATCCATTCGTGAGCACCTTTATCTTTCCCATCCATAAAAATAGGGCCAACGGTGTAATCTACAATTTCAACATCGTGTTTTAATGCTGCTTTTTTAAGCGCATCTTCTGCATTTTCAATAATGAGTTCTTCTCCAAAAACATTAATGTGATGTTTTGTACGCCCAGTAACTCTTATACGGTAAGGGTTTGTTGAGGTAAATCTTATAGTATCACCAATTTTATATCGCCATAAGCCCGAATTGGTTGTAATGATCATGGCGTAATTTTTACCAATTTCTACAGCTTCTAAACCGATTGCTTTCTCTGTTTCACGACCGTAAACATCCATTGGAATGAACTCATAAAAAATGCCATAATTCAGCATTAATAACAAATCTTTACTGTCGTTTTGATCTTGTACCGCAAAAAAACCTTCAGAGGCGTTATAGATTTCGTAATACTTAAATTTATCGTCAAGAATAATATTTTGATATTGGTTGAGGTAAGGATCAAAACTCACACCACCGTGAAAATACACTTCTAAATCTGGCCAAATCTCTTTGATGTGTTTGGCACCAGTTTTTTCTAAAATTTCATTGAGTAAAACCAACATCCAAGATGGCACACCCGCTAAACTTGTGACGTTTTGTTCAACTGTTTCGTTAATAATGGCAGGCATTTTTTGTTCCCAATCGCCCATCAATGAAACGGAATTACTCGGTGTGCTTGAAAAACTGGCCCAAAGTGGCATATTATCTATAAGTAAAGCCGACAAATCGCCAAAAGAGGTGCCGTTGTTGTGATAAATTTCTTTGCTTCCACCAAGCCGTAAACCTTTTCCTACAAACAATTTGGAGTCTTTGTTGTTATTTAAATACATACACAACAAATCTTTGCTCGCAGCGTAGTGATTGTCTTCAAGAGCTTCTTGACTTAAGGGAATAAATTTACTTTTAGCATTGGTTGTACCGCTGGATTTGGCAAACATTTTAATGGGCGTTGGCCAAAAAATATTAGAAACGCCCTGACGACTTTGTTCAATCTTGTCATAGATATCTTCGTACGTCACAATTGGCAATCTCTCATTAAAATCTTTATAAGTTTTAATGGATTTAAAATCGTGGGTTTTGCCGTATTCTGTATCTTTGGCTATATCTAAAAGCTGAAATAAAAGTTCGTTTTGCACTTCATGCGGATACTTTAAAAACAATTCCATTTGATGGATGCGTTTTTTTAAAAACCAAGAAGCGACATTGTGAATGATTTGGATGGGCATTAACTCAAATATTAAACAGTAAAAATATTAAAAATATGCAATATACAGGTGTTTTACAAAAAATGAAAAGCGAAAACCACAAACCCGTTCAATATTACTTGAACTTCAAAGACAGCTTTGTGATTTTAAACCAGCTGATTGACAAAAACATAAGTATAACATTTAAAACTTTTGAATGTTTAAATTGCCATAAAGACAAAAAGATATTTAGACAGGGTTATTGCTACGATTGTTTTTATAAAGCGCCAGAAGTTGGAGATTGGGTGATGAAACCTGAATTGAGTAAAGCTCATCTCGACGAAGAAGATCGTGATTTAGCATTTGAAAAACGCGTTCAGCTCCAACCCCATATCGTCTATTTATCCAATACAGGTAGCGTAAAAGTTGGCGTCACCAGAAAAACACAAGTCCCCTACCGCTGGATAGACCAAGGCGCTCACGAAGCTATTGTGGTTTTAGAAACCCCAAACCGTTACTTAGCAGGCATTGCTGAAGTGGCTTTAAAAGAACATATTTCTGATAAAACCAAATGGCGAAGTATGCTTAAAAATGAGATAGAAGATTTAGATTTAAAAGAAATTAAAAACGATTTAAAGCAATATTTACCAGAGGAAACCCAAGAATTTTTTAAAACTGATGAAGAAGAATATAATATTGAGTTTCCTGTTAAACAATATCCTCAAAAGGTAAAAAGTCTCAATTTATCCAAGATTAAAGATTATAAAGGCAAATTGATAGGTATCAAAGGACAATATCTTTTGTTTGAAGATCAAACTGTATTTAATGTGAGAAGTCACAGTGGTTTTGTTGTGGACTTTAATATATCATAAAAACAAAAAGCCAATTGAAAAATTGGCTAATATTTTATAATGAAGAATTAAAAGATTTATTTAAAAGTCCTCTTTCTCTTTTAAAGACTGAACGTATTGCGCTTTCTTAATTTGTTGTCTGCGCTCAACAGAAGGCTTAGTAAATTCTTTTTTGTCTCTCAAGTTTTGAAGCACTTGAGTATCTCTAAACTTGCGCTTTAAACGTTTTAAAGCTCTGTCAATTTTTTCGCCGTCTTTTACTTTTATTATTAACATATTTTACTTTAAATTTTTGAATTGCAAATATATGAATTTATTTTATTTTGAAAAGGTTTTAAGTTTTTATTTTTAGCCATGACAGGCTCAAATTTCAAGTTCGATTTTTAATTGCATAAATAATAAGAGGTAAGCTAGTAAAAACTGTTAAAATCTCAACCTCCAAATATTTTTTCATAAAATTTTATTAAGTTTATCAAATTAAAGC
>RRZV01000041.1 GCA_003931895.1 Mesohalobacter salilacus | reverse complement strand
AGCCTAAAAAATCAACTAAGAAACAACTGATAATGGTCTAAACAAATCGAGGTATTTTAGTCTAATGTGCTTCAATTACACTTTACAAAAGGTGAAGTCTTAACTTTAGAGGAGTGTGAGCTTTTGATAAAGTAATAGAATAACTTGGGTTAAATAAAATTTTATAGCACTAAGTTGTCAACTTAATAAGATAGTTTTTAGTTGCTTGTAGCTAGAAATTGAGGTCATTTTTTTATCTTTATTCATAACTTCTTTTATTTGTTCAGGCAATTCAATTTTATCTTTAATAACCTTTTTTACGACATCAAGGAATTTAGTAGGATGAGCCGTTTCTAAAAACACAGTGTGTGTACTAGGATTATTTTTTTGATAAGTTTTTGCAGCCAAATAACCTATTGCACCGTGTGGATCTACAGTATAATGATAGTTATGATAAAGTTCATCTATAGCTTTTAGGGTATCTTTATCAGAAAAGCTATAAGATGAGAGTTGGGTTTTAAGTTCATGAAATTGATTTTTGAATATTTCTTGAATTCTGATAAAATTACTTGGATTTCCTACATCCATTGCATTACTATAAGTTGGTATAGTTTGTTGTGGTTCATAGCGTTGGGTTTTTAAATAATCGGTAACCACTTTGTTTCTGTTATTGGCCGCTATTAAGTGATGGATTGGCAAACCGAGTTGTTGTGCCATAAAGCCTGCACAAATATTTCCAAAATTACCGCTTGGAACAGAAAATGCAATATTATTGTGTTTTTTATAAAGTTGTTGATAGGCAAAAAAGAAATAAAACATTTGAGGCAACCATCTTGCCACGTTAATAGAATTAGCAGATGTGATTTGGATATGATCAGTAATTGTTTGGTCTAAAAAGGCTTGTTTGACCATATCTTGACAATCGTCAAAAACCCCGTCGACTTCCAAAGCAGTGATGTTTTGTCCAAGTGTAGTAAGTTGTTGCTCTTGAACTTCACTTACTTTTCCTTTAGGATACAAAATCACAACCTTTATACCTTTCACACCTAAAAATCCATGAGCTACTGCTCCGCCAGTATCACCAGAAGTAGCGACTAAAACCGTAGTATCTTTTGATTGATTTTGATTGAAATAACCTAAACACCTTGACATAAACCTAGCCCCAACATCTTTAAATGCCATAGTTGGACCATGAAATAATTCTAATGAGGATAGGTGCTTGTTTATATTTACTACTGGAAAATCAAAACATAAGGTTTCTTTAACAATATGTTTTAAAATTTCATCTGGAATTTCAGGATTTACAAATTGGTGTATCGCTTGAAAAGCAATTTCTTCTTGTGATAAATCAGAAATTGATTTAAAAAAAGAATCTGGTAATTTTTGAATTTTAACTGGAAAATACAAGCCTCGATCAGGCGCAAGCCCCTTAGCCACAGCATCTTTAAAAGAGGCACTAGGAGCCTTACCATTGAGTGAATAAAACTGCATAAAAGAAAAATATTTAAGTAAAAGATTTAATTTTAACACCTTCTGTATTAACTTTAGAACTATAGATTTCAAAGTTAATAGGGGTTGCTTCATAAACTTCCTGCATGGCTTTTTTAACCTCTATGGCTTTATCTTGCCCTTGAACTAAGACAAACATAGAAGGTCCTGACCCAGAAATACCCATTCCAATAGCTTGAGTTGACATTGCTGCTTGTTTAATATCATCAAAAAAAGGAATCTGTTTCTTGCGGTGAGGTTCAACAATAGCATCTTTTAATGAACGTTTGATAAGTTCGTAATCTTCAGTATGCATAGCATGGATTAAGCTCCCGATGTTAGCGCATTGCAAAATACTATCATTCATGTTTACATTTTCAGGTAAAGATGCACGCGACTCTGAGGTTTTAATTTCAATTTGGGGATGAATTACCAAAGCATAAAGTTGGTCTGGCACAGGAATATTTAAAATTTCTAAAGGTTGAAGGCTTTTGACTAAGGTAAATCCACCGTTAATAGCAGGAGCAATATTGTCGGCATGTTGCCATTTGCTATTCATAGATTCGCCTTTTAAAGCAAAACGAGTCAATTGATTAGTGGTATATGGCTTACCCATAAGCTCATTAATAGCATAAACGCTTCCTACGGCACTTGCTGCACTACTTCCTATACCACTTCCAGGTTTGATGCGTTTAATGATTTTAATATCGAAACCGCAATCTGGTTTTAAGTCTTCAAGGAGTGAAATTGCTGAAACTCCTGCTATATTTTTTTTGGCTTCTTTTGGCAAATCATAGCCTTCAATTTGTGTTATTCTTATCCCTTTTTGAGGTGATTTTTTAACTATTATTTCATCAGCAATTGTATCAAGACAAAAACCTAGTATATCAAAGCCACAGGATACATTAGACACCGTTGCTGGTGATAAGATGTGTATTTCTTTTTTCAAATTTATCTCTATTTATTACTTACTCTAATGATATCAGCAAATAAGCCAGAGGCAGTGACATCTGCCCCAGCGCCAGCTCCTTTAACAATAATAGGTTGTTCGGGGTAACGCTTAGAGTAAAACATCACAATATTATCTTTACCTTCCAAGTTATAAAAAGGATGGCCTTGTGGAATTTCTTTAAGACCCACTTTAGCTTTTCCGTTGTTAAATTCTGCAACGTATTTTAATTGAGCATTATTTGTTTGTGCTGAGCTATAAAGGTTTTGAAAATGTGTTTCGTCCTGTATTAAAGTGTTGAAAAAATCGTCGACGGTATCACTTTCTAAATTGGATTGGGTTAAAAACGAATCATTTTCGATATCTTCAAGATTCATTTTGTAACCACTTTCACGGGCAAGAATAAGTATTTTTCTAGCGACATCTACGCCACTTAGATCAATTCTCGGGTCAGGTTCTGTAAAGCCTTCTTGTTGAGCTTGCTTTACCACATCGTAAAACTTTGTTGAATCGTTAAAGTTATTGAAAACAAAATTTAAACTTCCTGAGAGCACTGCTTGTATTGAGGTGACTTTATCACCAGAGGCCACTAAATTATTGAGCGTGTCAATAATTGGCAAACCTGCTCCTACATTGGTTTCAAAAAGAAATGAAGCGTTGTATTGTTTAGATAAATCTTTAAGTTTTTTATAATTTTCAAAATCACTTGCACAGGCAATTTTATTACAGGCAATCACAGAAATACTCCGTTTAAGGTATTCAGCGTACATTTCAGAGACTTCTTGACTCGCGGTTATGTCTATAAAAATACTATTCCTTTTATTGAGCAGATTAACTTCTTCAAGAAAACCATGAAGAGAGGCTTTTTGACCTTCTTCAAGATCTTTTTTCCAATGTTTTAAATCTATACCCTCGTCATCAAAATACATCAATTTAGAATTGGAAATACCTATAACTCTTAAGTTAATCCGCAATTCACTTTTAAGATATTTTCTTTGTTGATCAATTTGAGAAAGTAGGCGTTGACCAACATTTCCTACGCCTGTAATAAAAACATTGAGTTGTTTGGTGTGATCTTCAAAGAATTTTTCATGTAGTGAGTTCAAAGCTTTTTTTACATCGTTATGATTTATTACAGCTGAGATATTTTTTTCTGAGGCGCCTTGTGCAATAGCTCTAACGTTAATGTTATTTTGACCTAGTGCACTGAACATTTTACCGCTTATACCTTGATGGTTCTTCATATTATCACCCACTAGTGCTACTATTGAGAGGTTTTTTTCAACAATAATTGGTTTGATTTTTCGAGATGTAATTTCGTATTCAAAATTTTCATTAATAGCAGCTTCTGCTTTTTGTGCATCAGATTCAGAAATTCCAATACAAATAGAATGTTCAGATGAAGCTTGTGTAATGAAAATCACATTTATTTTTTCTAAAGCAAGTACTTCAAATAAACGCTTTGAAAACCCAGGAATACCTACCATTCCATTGCCTTGTAAAGTCAGCAGCGCGATATGATTTATACTGGTAATTCCACTTACACTATTTTTTGAAGTGTTAGAATGATTTTTAATAAGAGTTCCTTTATCTTCTGGTTTTAAAGTATTCTTGATAAGAATAGGTATTTCAGCATCTAAAGCGGGTTGAACAGTTGGTGGAAACAAAACTTTGGCTCCAAAATGTGATAATTCCATAGCCTCTTGATAAGACAATACTTCAATGGGAACAGCCTGTTTTACAAGTTTTGGATTGGCAGTAAACATGCCACTCACGTCTGTCCAAATTTCTAAACGTTTAACTTTCAAAGCTGCTGCAACAATAGAAGCCGTAAAGTCTGAACCACCTCGACCTAATGTTGTAATTTCACCTAAATGAGATTTTGCCACAAAACCTGGCAGGATAGTTAACTTATGAGAATTTTTAAAATATTCTCTAATATTTTTTTGGCTTGCCAACACGTTAATTTGAGCTCGAGTGAAATTAGAATTGGTAACGATAAGTTCTTGACTGTTTTTTCTAACTACATCGACATTTTTTTCTTTTATTATTTCAGTAATGACGAAAGAAGATAACAACTCGCCTATGCTTAACAGTTTATCTGAAGTCTTAGGTGTTAACTCATTAATGAGGTAAATACCATCTAACAAGTTTCTGAGATAGTTAAATTCCTCTTCAAGATAAGCATTGACTTTGTCGGGTTGATGTATTAAATCTGAGACAATTTTAAAATGTACGGCTTTTATAGTTTCAAACTCCGAAATATAAGCTTCATCCTTTTGTTGAGCAAGCTCACCTGCACGTTGAAGCTTGTTTGTTATACCACCAATAGCAGAAACAATACAAATCACTTTACTTTTTTGAGAATAAGCTTCTAAGATTTGAATAACCTTCGTAATATTTGAAGAATTTCCAACAGAGGTGCCCCCAAATTTTAAGACTTCCATATTTATGTATTTAGAAGTTATTTAATTATAAGCACAAATGAAATGATAAATATTTTTATAAAAAAGATTCTTATTAAATTATTCTAAAATTTAATACATTATTAGAAAAATAGGGTTTTCATTTCGTTTTTGACAGTAAATGGGCTCTTTTTAAAAAATAATGCAAAGAAATGTTTACAAAAATCGCATTGCAGAACTCAAACCCAAAAACTTATTTTTTGGGTGGCATAGTACCAAAAACTTTATCCCAAAAGGTGTTAGACACCCCAAAAGCTTTATCAGGATATTTAAAGTGATGAATATTATGATGTAGCCAGATGTGCTTAAACCGTTTTGGCGGCTTTTTAACATGTATAGCACGATGTACAAAAGAGTACATTAAATATCCACTAAAAAAGCCTGGAAAAAACCCAAAGCACAGTTCTGAAATTTGAAGTGTCCAAAATATTAGATAAAATAGACCAAACAGCACACTTGCCATGATCAAACCTGGCACAGGAGGCATAAGTAATCGCGCTTCATCTCTGGGAAACTTATGATGCGAACCATGCATTATAAAATGAAAACGTTGCACTAACCTGTTGTCGGTAATCCAATGAAATAGATACCGATGTAACATGTATTCTGCAAAGGTCCAAATCACCATGCCTAAAACAAATAGCCCAATAAATAGTAAAGAATTTAAACCAATATGGACTATAGCAAAATATGAAAACACCCCAATACTCAAACCATAGACAATAATATTAGAAAGCGGATTGGTTTTGGTCAAACTTTCTAAAAAAGGATTTTTGAAAATCCTAGCCTCACCATGCTGATAGTCTGTGGTTACTTTTGGCATTTTTAAAATATTACTCTAACAAAAGTATAAAATATTTTAAAATGAATCAATTATAAATTAGTCGGTTGAATTAAAACAATTTAATTGAAATTTTGTTTTCTAAGTCTTGAATAAGTCTTTCTGTGTGTTGATTAAATTTTATTGAAGCTTCACTTTCTGGATTAAAAAATCGATGATTCAATCTTTTACTGATGACATCAATTTGTTTTAAAACGCTTCTGGTATTTTCTCGAAAAAAAACTTCATTGACTTTAGACCAAATATAATCTAATGCTAAATCGTTGGGGTGAAGCAAATCATTTTTGTAAAATCTGTAATCTCTCAAATCATCCAGTAGTAATTCATAACTAGGAAAATAAAAGGCTTGTTTAAAACTATTTACGGTGCTCTGAATTGCTAGGTGCAATATGGATTTGCTTAACTGATTGTTTACAAAACCATCTTTAAGGTGGCGAACTGGCGATAGTGTAAATATAAATTTCACCTCAGGATTAACTTTTGATATCTGACTTACAAGATCAGAAAGTGCATCCTGGACAACTTCTAAAGTCAATAATTCCTTACTAAAATATTTTTGAGGAAGTTTATGACAATTAGCCACTATTCTATCTCGTTCTATATGTCTATACACCCAAGCTGTGCCGAGGGTTATAAAAATGAAATTTGCACTTTCTATATTTTGTTTTGTACTTAATCTTGCTTTCTGTAAAACATCAATGAAGTCATTTTTATTAGGTCTTGACAATTTAGAATGCGAATCAAAATGAGACCAGAGTTCATTAAATTGAAAAGTGTCAACTGATACGTCAAAATTTTCGTTTAGTGCAATATCAACGGATTTTTTTATTGCTAAAGGATGATAAAGGATACCAAAGGGATTTATCCTTGTGTTAAATTTATTATACAAAAAACGATTGCCTATATTTTCAGCAAAACAAGAGCCTATAAAGAAAATTTTATCTTTATGGGACATAGAAAAATCAAAAGGTCTTAATGCAAGTTCTGTTCTAAGCTTCATTTTAAACTTTTGTAAAATTAAAAAACAACTCTTTGCCTTGGCGTTTAGGATAGGAGTTGTAACAAGGTTCTAAAGTTTTGATATCAAATAAATCCTGAAAGTAAGTCAAATATTCTGTTTTGCATCCTCCAAAAGGCGGCCCTTCAGCCGTTAAAGGAAAATCAAAAAATAATCCAACTAGCTTCCCTTGTGGCTCTAAAAGTTGATACATTTTTTTAGCATATTCAGGCCTTAATTTTGGTGATAAAGCACAAAAAAAGGTTTGTTCTAATATGAGGTCAAACGAACCTTCAATATTAAAAACATCAATTTGCAAAAGTTGGTTGTCAGGAAATTCAGGTATTCTGGTTTTAAGGTTTTTGATTGGTGTCTTAGCAATATCTGCTACATATACATTTAAAAAACCTTTATTAAACAAATATTCTGCTTCGTAAGCATTTCCTGCTCCGGGAATTAAGATTTTTAAAGCTTTATCTTCAAGTTGATCGATATAATTTTTTAATGGTGGTGAGACTTTCTGCATATCCCAACCCGTCTCTTTATTTTGATAACGTTCTTCCCAATACCCTTTTACCTCATTCATCACTATCTTTAGTTTTAGGTTTTTCTAAATAGTCATCAATATCTCTACGGTCTTTTTTGGTGGGACGCCCAGTACCCTTTTTACGATAATAATCCTGAGAATATTTTAGTTTTTCTTGAGCTTTGAATTCACTTTGCGGCGTTTTATCGACTCTATAAATATTAGTCAGTTTAGCACCAACACGTGATTTTGGAGTATCTAAAACTTCAATATGGTAATTAATTTGATTTTTACGTACATTTATTATATCAGTTGGAAACACTTCTCTTGAAGCTTTCACTTTATCGTTATTAACTTTAACATGTCCTTTTTTACAAGCTTGTGTCGCTTGACTTCTAGTTTTAAAATACCGGACACACCATAAAAATTTATCTACACGCATAACAAATCACTCTCTTAAATCGTTTTTAACAACAAAAATAAGAGAAAATCGTATCTTGCACCCAAAATTGTGAATTAATGAATTTTATTAAAAATATTTTAGGCGTATTGGTTTTAAGCGGTGTACTATTATCATGCAGTAGTGATGATGATACAGGAGGAACTAATGTTCAACTAAGAGACCCTGAAGAAGTTAAAATTGAGAACATGGCAGAAATAGAAGGTTTCCTTCAAACCCATTTTTTTGAATTTGTCGATAATCCTCAAAACCCCAATTTTCAAAAATTCACATTTGACACCATAGCTGGAGAAAATAGTGACAAAACACCTATTATAGAATCTGATCTTTTAGGTAGTAAGCAAGTGATTCAGCGAGGTGTAGAATACACGCTTTACTATCTTATTCAACGAGAAGGTAATCTTCAAGAGCGAAAACCCACCTTTGCCGATTCTACTTTGGTAACATTTCAAGGTATAACTATAGATAATGAAACTTTTGACACCAACCCTAATCCCGTTTGGTTTGACTTACCGCAAACGGTTAGGGGATTTTATGAGCTATTACCAGAATTAAGAGGATCTTCTGGGTTTGTTGAAAATGGCGACGGTACTTTAACCTTTAATGATGATTTTGGTATTGGTGTTGTATTTGTACCCTCGGGTCTCGGTTTTTTTGCCTCACCGCCTATTGGTTCACCGATCAAGCGTTATCAACCTATTATTTTTGCCGTTCAACTCTACAAATCTAAGGAAGCTGACCATGATCAGGATGGTATTCCTTCTTTTATGGAAGATGTCAACGATAATGGTCGTGTAGATGATATTCCTGAAGGCGACGACATTGGTGATGATACAGATGGTGATGGCTTACCAAATTTTATAGACCGTAACGATGATGGCGACTCCGTTCTAACTAGAGATGAAATCATTATTAACGAAGACGGTACTATAGAATTCCCTGATTCTAATGGTAATGGTATTCCTGATTATTTAGATGATACTTTTCCAGGGGATAGTAATTTTTAAAGACTAGCTAAATAAAACCCAACTATTATTAATTAGAGCTTATTTTAAGTTGAATATTAAACCTTGTTTTAGGTCTTTAGGTTTTAAAATTTGGCTTACAAATGAACATAACTAAACCAGTAATAGAATTCATCTCAGTCAGAATGTCGCTATATTAAATACCATAAAACTTAAATTATTTGTTAATTTTTAAGCTAAAGCCTAAGTTGTCTCACCAACCTACAAGAGTTTTTGATTACTAAGAAAAATACACCTAATTTTACATCTATTTGAGTTATTTATATGGAGGTAACGTAATATTATCAAATTAGATTTTACTCTAATAGTCTTTATCAAAAAATTGAATTGAGCAACCAAACACAATTCCAGGTATAACGGCTTTGCTTCAAATGGTATTTATTTTTTGTAGATAAAATTAGTAACCAGAGTTCAATTTCACATTTTGATTATTTATCATAAAATTGTTATCCTAGAGCTCTTCAATACTTCAAAATAAACTTTGTTTTATCTTATTATTAATTACGAATAAACGTTATTAAACCAGTAATATATATTATTTAACTGTACAACAGATAATCGAACTCAAGTTAGTAATGTCTAAAATTTTATAACATAAAAAAAGCCCTCAGATGTCTGAGGGCTAGATAGCACATTCATTGATATTATATTGCAGTTATTCAATAATTACCTTTTGGTTATATTGTGTATTTTGTGTTTTAACAGTTAATAGATACACCCCACTGCTCAATTGACTTACATCAATTTGGTTTTCTTGAGTTTGGTTATCTTCAAACTGTTTTTGATAGATCTGTCTTCCATTTAAATCAAATAAGGTGAAATTCTCTATTTGACTAGAATTTTGACCTAAATTAATATTAAGAACATCATTTGCAGGATTAGGATAAATTGAAATCCCTGACAATTCAAAATCATCATTAGAAAGTGTTGTGGTATCAAATCTAATATCAAAACGATC
>RRZV01000034.1 GCA_003931895.1 Mesohalobacter salilacus | reverse complement strand
ATTGTTTATTGCAAATCTAATAAGTGAATTTTTATTAAATTAGGCATGCACAAACATAAGAGGAGATTATAGGGTTGTTCTCAAGAGAAAGTTTTGGTGAATTAGCTGATGTATGCTGATATAAAGTTTGATAGAAATCGAACTCAGTTTATAAATTAGTGATAAACAAAATTCGGGCTACATTTTATACTATTTTTATAATTACATTGTAACAAAACGAAAGTTAACTCGTCGAGATAATGAAGTCAATCTTATGAAAGTTTCAGAGTTTAATCATTTAGTACTGCCTATTCAACAAAAAATATTCAGGTTGTCTAAGCGCTTATTAACCTCTTCCGATGCAGCTGAAGATGCTACTCAAGAAGTGATGATTAAGTTGTGGAACCAAAAAAACGGACTCAAAAAAATAAATAATGTTGAAGCCTTTGCAATGACCATTACAAAAAACCATTGTTTAGACCAGTTAAAACTAAAAGCCAATAATAACTTAAGATTGGTGCATACCAATTATGAAAATACCGCACCTAATCCACAAGAACAATTAGAAGCTAAACAAGATTGGAGTAGAGTAGAAGCTATGATGAAAACTTTACCTGAAACTCAACGAATGGTCTTGCACTTACGTCAAATTGAAGGATACGATTATGATAAAATTTGCGAAATTATGGATATGAAACCCACAGCTGTGAGAGTAACATTGTCTAGAGCTAGGAAAAGTTTAGTAGAACAATTATCAAAACAAAACGATTATGAAAAGAGAAGACAAAATTGAAAAGCTTTTAGAAAAATATTTAGAAGGAAAAACTCAGCTTAAAGAGGAACAAATACTATCTGAATATTTTAAAAACAACGACGCCAAAACAGAATGGCAAGTCTACAAAGAGATGTTCAGTTATTTTGAAACTAGTAAAAATGAAGAACCGCAGCAAGACTTCAAACCTAAAGCGAAAGTGGCTTTGAAGTCGTTTTATAAATATGCTGCTATCTTAATCGTCTGCATAGCTGGAGCTTGGTTTTATAACTTTCAATATAACACCAAAGATCTCGGAACTTACGACGACCCAGAGTTGGCTTTACAAGAAACTAAAAAAGTGTTTGAACTCATTGGCAGTCACATCAACTCTAATACCAGTGAAATTCAAAAACTTTCAACTTTAGAAGAAACCAAAACAAAATACATCGATAATCTTAAACCTTAATTTAGAAAAACAAAAACTATGAAAACTATATTAATAACCCTATCAGCAATATTAATCACAACTTTTGTCCAAGCACAAGACTTTGATAAATACGAAAACAACCCCAGTGTAAGCTCTGTGATTATCAATAAGAACATGTTTAAATTGATGAGTAGATTTGATTTAGATAGCCAAGATAAAGAGATTAAAGAGTATGTCAAACTCATCAATAATCTTGAAAACATGAAAGTTTTAAAAACAAACGATGCTAAAATGAGTAAACAACTCAATGATGACGCAAAGATGTATATAAAAAATAATAATCTTGAGCAATTAATGCGTGCTAATGATGACGGTAAACAGGTTTCATTTCACTTTAAACCCGGTAAAACCGATGATGAAATTCAGCAACTTTTTATGCATGTCAATGGTATTAAAAATGGTGATGAAACAGTTGTGATTATGATCAATGGATTAATAGACTTACGTCAAATCTCAAAATTAGCTAAAGATTTTAACATGCCTGGCGCTGACTCTTTAAATAATAACTAAAACCTCAATTATGAAAACTACAATAACATTTTGCTTTATTTTAATGGTTTTATCGTCTTGTCAAACCAACTCTTTACAATCCTATATGGTTGATCATAAAGACGACGAAAACTTTATGAGTTTAGATTTTTCGCTCAAAACCTTTATGGATAATTTTGAAGAGCTATCTGAAGAACAACAATCACTTTTTAAAGATATTAGAAAAGTTAATCTTTTAGCCTTTAAAAAAGACAAAACCAACCAAGAACTGTACACAAAAAAACAAAGTCAGTTGACTAATATTTTATCAGACGAATTTAAAAATCAGCAATTGATGTCTGTAAATGATAAGGGTCGCCAAATGAAAATGTATGCTGATGATTTGGATGATAAGGTCAAAGAAATTGTAATTTACGCCAACGATAGCAGTAAAGGTTTCATAGTTTTAAGATTGCTCGGCGATGATTTAAACCCAGCCAATTTTTACAAAATGATGCAACTCTCTGACGAAATGAATTTTGACGATTTAGCTAAAATGATTGATCTGTAAAATACTCTGATAATTCTATCAAATTTATTTTGTAGAAATAGAAAGCTTATTATCTTTGCACTCGCTTTGCAAAAATGGAGAAATGGCAGAGTGGTCGAATGCGGCGGTCTTGAAAACCGTTGTACCGCAAGGTACCGGGGGTTCGAATCCCTCTTTCTCCGCAATGATGCCCACAACGATAGTTGTGGGTTTTGTTTTTTTAGCATGTAGGAAGCTTATTTTCTTAAACTTTTGTATTGGATTTCCTTTTTGAAATTAACTTCTCTTTCTCCACTAAAGAAATCCTGAAAAGCCTTTTCTCGTAAGAGGTTTTTTATGAAAAGCTATGCTTACGCTGCATATCTTTAAAAGCGCCGATTATATTAAGTGGGCTAAACAAAAAAATATTAATTTGCCACCTATTAACTTTATAACACCATGATTTATAATGATATTATTGGAAAGGCTTTAATTGACTATCATAATCATATTTATGATAAAAGCAAGAATACAATAATAGAAGATATTTTGACTTGGACTAGTATATCAGATATAGACACTTTACCAACTTCTTATTTTTTTAGATCATTTGATGATATGCCGGCTATTGAAAAGTTTGCTTTAGAGCAATGTTATGGAAAAATTTTAGATGTTGGCTGTGGTGCTGGCAGTCACTCTCTGTATTTGCAGAATAAAGGTTTCGATGTTAAAGGGATTGATATTTCTGATGGGGCAATAAGGGTTTCAAAAAAAAGAAGTGTTCTTAAAGTTGAACAGCTCCATTTATTAGATGTTGAAGAAAAATTTGATACAATTTTACTATTGATGAATGGTACAGGTATTTTTCAGGAATATGATAAAGTTCAAGTTTATTTAAAACATTTAAAATCAATACTAAATCCAAATGGTCAGATTTTGATTGATTCGTCTGATATCAAGTATATGTTTGACGATGAATTTATTTTTCCATCTAATCACTACTACGGTGAGTTAGACTATTACATGAGTTATAAAGGAGAAAAAGAAAAACCTATGAAGTGGCTATATTTAGATTTTGAAAACTTAAAAAAAAAATGCACGAAAGTTGATTTGAAATGTGATAAAATAATGAATGGAAAACATTTTGATTACCTCGCTAAAATTTCAAGTATTAATTAGTTTTAAGGGTTTACACAAAAATAAACATGCACCTTTATTTTAATTAATTAACTATCGTTTTAGTTTTAGCCGGGAAATTTTATGATGTCCCGCTAGAAATCCATCACTTTTATTAACCATCTCTACAGTGTAAAAACCTTCGTTAGATAATTTTTTCCAGTTTTTTCCTTGATTTTCGCTCCACCAAATCCCTAGTGAACCTACAGCAAGTAATTCTTGACCTTGAGTTTCTGGTATAAAAACAATATCACTGCAATATCCAGGTCCAGTTTCATTCGATAATAATTGCCATGTTTTTCCACCATCTGTTGTAATAGCTATGTTCTTGTTTTTAGAGTTTTTATTGTTCCAGTCTCCGCCAATTATTACACCCAAATTTTCATCATAAAAATCTATGGCATAAATTCCCGTCATTTGTTTACCAGAAATTACTGGGGTAGTATAGACTTTCCAACTTTGACCTTTATTTTTAGAATGAAAAACACGAGAATGTTTACCGCCAGTGACAAACCAGATATGATTTTTGTATATTTTTAGATTAGAATTGCTTGCTGCAAAAGCGGCTTCTCCAGATAAAGCTTTTGGCATAGCTTCACAATTTGTTTTTTGCCAATTTTTACCTCCATCGATAGTTTTTATTAAGGAAAAACAACCGTTTTGTGGATCACCTAAAGCTATGCCTTCAGTGTCATTCCAAAATTTCATAGAATCGTAAAAAACACTCTCGCCTTCTTCAGTATAGACCAATTGAATTTTGTTATTATCCTGAGATATTTTATATACGAGTGCTGGATTTCCTGCTGTTAAAATATAAGTATAATTTGGTGTAGCAGCTATAGATCTAAATTCTAAGTCATTTATAGAATCAATCTGAAAAGTTATGACTTCATTAGTCAAATTATTAATATAGCCATACTTTGCTTTACTACCTGCAAACCAATATTGCTTATTTTCAAAATCTAGCGCTCTTATACTTATGGAGTCTTCAATAACTGTTGAAATCTCAACTGATGGCGGATTTGAAATTAAATTTGGTTTTTTAACCTCAGATTTACAGGCCGAAATTGTTAATATGAATACTATTGTTAATGATTTAAACACGTTTTTTTATTTAGACTATTGATTTTTATATTACTGTTCTCTTATCAAATCAGAGACAAAGTAACTGAGGGCTTTTCCAGTAGTAGAACTTGGAATGGCTTCACAAATATGAATGTATTTTAAAGGGTTGTTTTTCAGCATTTTTATCATATTTCTCATCTCATCAATACTAAAACCACTCGGCGTTTTAGCACTGGAGTTAAAATTTTGAATACTATCGCAATCAATTTCAAGTCCAAATTCATTCATCAAGAAGTTGCAACCCGCTTTGAGTTTTGATAATTTTTCTAATTGATTGAGATGTAAAAGTTGGTCAAAACAGCAGTAATCAATCTGATTTTTTTGATCAATATATTCAAAAATATACTCAGGTGTATAATTTTTATGGAGACCAAAAATGTAATATTTGTTTAAAAATTCTTTTTGAATAGCGTACGAAAATCCATTACCAGAATGACGGTGTTTACAATGTCTCAAATCGGTATGGGCATCAATATTTAAAACATTAATAGGCTGACCTTCAGTTTCCGAACATGCCTTAATAATACCGAAGGCATTATTGTGTCCGCCGCCAATAACAATTGGTGTTTTATCAAAAGATAAAATTTGCTTTACTACTTCACAGACATGCTCGTCAATTTGCTCAACTAAATCACTTAAAAATACATGATAATCATTGTGATTAGGGTCTAATTCATCAGCCTGATTTAATAAATCTTCAAAATTTAAATGACCCAAAATCAAAAGGTTTTCAGCAGAATTAAATCGGTTATTTTGAATGTTTAAAAACGATTCTAAAAAAGCAGCCCAAGTTTTTGACGTGCCAGCCTTACCGTGATTAGCTCTAACCCCAATATCTTCTGGTAAACCTAAAATAACATAGTCTTGGTGCAGATTTTCTAAATCTTTTATGTTTTCTAAAAGTTCTAAATCTTGGCCTAATTTAGTCTCGCCATGGCGAGGTTTGACATATTTTTTAATTTGTGATTTATCAAAATATTCTAATCTATTCATAATCAAATTGTTTTACCGTTAATCCATACTTGTTCAATGTGGTTTTCTCCAAATGCATAGGGTATAAAAGTATAACTGTTTATGGGCTTCGATATCATAAAATTAGCTTTTTTCCCTACTGTAATACTACCCACAGATGAAGACATTTCAAGCGCAGCAGCGGCGTTTAATGTGGCTGCATTGATAGCTTCTTCGGGCAGCATATTCATTTTGATACAGGCTAAAGCCACTACAAAATTCATATTACCACTTGGTGCGCTTCCCGGATTGAAATCGCTGGCTAAAACCAATGGTAAATTATGATCTATAATTTGTCTCGCTGGCGTGTAAGGTATTCCAAGAAAAAAGGAACAACCTGGCAAGGCTACGGGCAAAGTTTTAGAGGCTTGAAGAGCCTTGATATCGTCTTTAGTTAATTCTTCTAAATGGTCAACACTCAAGGCTTCATAATCTACCGCTTTTTGAACGCCACCAAAAGCATTAAATTGATTGACGTGAATTTTGGCTTTCAGTCCGTATGATTTTGCGGTTTTGAGAATTCTTTCTGTATCAACTAAATCAAAATAGCCTTTTTCGCAAAACACATCTACATAATCGGCTAAATTATGCTTCGCAACTTCTGGAAGAGTTTTATTAATAATACTATCTACATAAGCTGTTTTATTGTTTTTAAATTCAATAGGTAAAGCGTGAGCCGAAAGATAAGTGACTTTAATAGGAATAGGTGAGTGGCGTTTTAATTTTTGAATCACTTTCAGCATTTTAATTTCAGCCTCGTGTGTTAAACCATAACCACTTTTTATTTCAATGGCTCCTGTGCCGAGCTTAATTAAGTTTTGCAAACGTGCAAAAGCCTGTTGAAACAAGTCTTCTTCTGAAGTGTGTTGAAGCTTCTCAGCCGAATTGAGAATACCACCACCTTTTTCAGCAATGTCTTGATAACTTAAACCTTGAATGCGGTCTTTAAATTCGCTTTCTCTTGTACCTGCATAAACCAAATGCGTGTGGGAATCTATCCAAGTCGGAAGAACGATTCGCCCTGAAACATCGATATTTTTATCAGAAGACTTGGCACTAAAATCGGACATCCTTCCATAATCAACAATATGTTCATTTTCAATACTGAGATAAGCATTGTCGAGTTGTGGTAAATGTGACATCGATTGACCTGAAGCTAAATTATCATAGGGTTGTCTTATTTGAAGTAAGTTTTTAATATGGGTAAAATGTGTTTTCATAAGGTTAAAGATATAAATTATTGTTAATCTTAAATCATTCAACCAGTGACATTTTTAAATGAAACAAAAACAAACTAAATTTACTTCAAATATTAATTCAAATGAAAACACCTCAAGGCTTAAACACCATCTGTGTTCACGAAGGCGAAGTTGATGATAAAATCTATAAAGGTGCGGTTTCACCGATTTATCCTGCGACAGCTTATGCCTATCAAGGCCAGGATGAATCAGCTTATCCGCGTTATTTTAATACACCAAATCAAGCCAATTTAGCTAAAAAAATAGCCAGACTTGAACACGCAGAATCGGGTTTGATTTTTGGTAGCGGAATGGCTGCTATTAGCTCGGCGATGCTGAGTATTTTAAATTCTGGCGATAACGTCATTGTTCAAAATCAGATTTATGGCGGTACGCGGAATTTCATTAAAAAAGAATTAGAAAGTTATAAGGTCAATTACGATTTTGTAGATCTGAATGATGAAAAAGCTGTTGAAAATTTAATTCAATCCAACACCAAATTAATTTATTTGGAAACACCTTCTAATCCATTAATGGAATTGGTGGATATGAAAAAAATTGCTCAAATAGCAAAAGCACATAATTTGCTAACAATGGCAGACAATACTTTTGCTACACCTATTAACCAAACCCCTATTGATTTTGGAATTGATATCGTTGTGCATTCTGCGACTAAATATCTTGGCGGTCATAGTGATATTACCGCTGGTGCTGTAGCCACTTCAAAAGTTTTGATTGAACCTATTTTACACAAAGCAAGAAACTTTGGTGGAAGCCTTTCTGACCAAACAACTTGGTTACTTGAACGCAGTATGAAAACTTTAAACTTAAGGGTTCAGCAGCAAAACAAAAATGCAGCTGAATTAGCCAACTTTTTATATCATCGTGATTGGATAGAGCAGGTGTTTTATCCAGGTTTAGAATCGCATCCTCAATATGATTTGGCTCAATCTCAAATGAAAGGATTTGGAGGGATGTTATCTTTTAAACTTATAAAAGAGATTTCAGCCACAGCATTTTTAAAAGAACTTAAACTCGTAAAAGATGTATTAAGTCTCGGCGGAGTAGAAACCACAATTTTATCACCCGCCAAAACTTCTCATAGTTTATTATCAGAAGACGAAAGACAAGCACAAGGTATTACTAATCAGGTTTTAAGGCTATCTTGTGGTATTGAAAATATAGAAGATATTATTGATGATTTTAACCAGAGTATTAGCAGAATAGTTTAAATCTATTATAATAAATTTTAATTATAGTTTTTGTTTATATCAATATAAAAAAAGACAACTTGAATTTTACATATAAGCTGAGTTAATCGCTTATTTTTGTATCAGAATATTAACCTTAAAAAAATATAATTATGTCAATTGTTGGAAAAAAATTCCCAGATTTAAAAGTTAACGCCATGAACGACCTTGGCGACACTATTGAAATTAACGTGTTAGAAGAAGCCGTTAAAAACAACAAAAAAGTAGTTTTATTTTGGTACCCTAAGGACTTTACTTATGTATGTCCTACGGAGTTACACGCTTTTCAAGAAGCTTTACCAGAATTTGAAAAAAGAAATACAATTGTAATTGGTGCATCATGTGATACAGCTGAAGTTCACTTTGCTTGGTTAAGTACTTCAAGAGATGACGGCGGAATTGAAGGTGTGTCTTACCCAATTCTTGCAGATTCTAATAGAAATTTAAGTAGCCGTTTAGGTATTTTAGATATCACTAACGAACGCTATGATGAAGAAACAGGCGATGTCACAGTAGATGGCGATAATGTTACTTACAGAGCAACTTACCTTATCGACGAAGAAGGAACTGTATTTCACGAAGGTGTTAACCATATGCCACTTGGACGAAACGTATCAGAATTTTTAAGAATGATTGATGCTTACGCACACGTTCAAAAGCACGGTGAAGTTTGCCCAGCTAACTGGGAAGAAGGAAAAGAAGCCATGCAGCCTAACAGAGAAGGCACAGCCTCTTACTTATCTAACAAGTAAGAATTGAAATTAATCCAATACAAGTCAGGGTTAAATCTCTGACTTGTATTTAAAAAAAACAAAAATTATGTTTAAAGAATTAGAACAAGATAATCTCGCAGAAGAATTAAACGACAATGAAACTGTTGTGGTTCAATATGCCGCAAGCTGGTGTGGAAACTGCCGATTGATGAAGCCTAAGTTTAAAAAATTAGCTTCAGAAAATGAAGATATACCATTCATCATCGTTGATGCAGAAAAATTTCCAGAATCACGAAAGTTAGCTAACGTCAATAATTTACCAACATTTGCAACTTTTAAACACGGTAAATTTGTCAATCAAGTACAGACCAATAAATTTGAATCTTTAAAAGACTTAGTCAATGAAGTTACCAATAATTAAACATTTACAGAAAAACAATTCAGCTGAAAAACTTCAGCACACCATGGATGTTTTAGAATCATTTTCAGAGCATCGTTCTGTAAAGGAAGATGAAATGGACGTTGTTGGGGAGTTGATTACTAATATTGCAGGTGCGATAGAAATGGATAAATTAGTACAAAGCGGTTTATCTGAAAAGGATGCTGCTAATACTTTTTCTAAACGGGTTTTAGGCTCTATAGACCAATAGCTAAAGTTTAAAATAGACTTATTTTAAAGACTTTATCTCACAGATAGAGTCTTTTTAATTTAAAATATTTTGCCATTGATCCTTAACCACTTCCCAATCAAAAGTTTCTGCCAATTCTCGTCCATTTTGAGAAAGGTTTTGAGCTAACTCCTGGTTTTGTAGTAAATTTAAAATAGCCTCAAGCATAGCATTGACATCATCAGGATTAACCAAAAAAGCATTTTTCTGATGGCTTAGTAAGTAGGGAAGACCACCAACATTTGTGGTCACAACTGGTATGCCAAGTGCCATAGCTTCAATTACACTAACCGGCGTATTATCAACATTAGTCGTGTTTAAAAAAATATCAAAATCTTTAGCATAAGCTAACCAGTCTTCTTTTGGGAGTTTGCCTGTAAAGGTTACAGGTAATTGATGTTTTTTTGCGAAGTCTTTACAATGTTGAATACTCTCATCCTTAAACGGTCCGACCATGCTCAATTCAGCTTCTGGGTATTCTTTTAAGAGTTCTTTTAAAACTTTAATTGCTAGTAATGGATTATAAATATCGGAAAATGCTCTTACCCATAACAGTTTGGGCTTTAAAAGACTTCTTTTTTTAAAGCTGTAATTTTTAATTTCAATGCTGTTAGGAATCAATTTTAAATTATTAAATCCTGCTTTATTAAATTCTTCAAATAAATAATTTGAAGGCGCAATATTGATGTAAGCATTAGAAAATAAAGATTGACATAGTTTGGGGTTTTTATTAAGTCTTTCAGGTAAATTACCGCCATGCAAAATTAAAATATATTTCAATTTGAAAAATTGAGCAACTTTTGCAGACAACCAAGCAAACCAAAACGCCGAAGTACTATAAGTGTCAATGAGTAAATAATCAAAATTTTTGTGTTTTACAATTGCCCAAAGCATTGATAATAATCGTCTTATTTTATTTTTTTTATTAGAATAGGTTTTAACCTCAAAAGATAACATTTTTAAGTGTTCACTCAATTGCTCAATGGTCGTAATGTTTCTGTTTTTAAAAGCAAGCTTATTACCTAGATATAGAATTTGTTTTTTCATTAACTTTTATCAAATTTGACTTTCAACAAAGCTAAACCGTAAATAAAACCCGGTGCTGCAATCCGCATGGCAGAGTGATTAATTGTTAGGAACCAAAACAATATAAATGGTATAATAAAAATATTCCGGTTATCGGTTAGATATAATACCGCTGGAATAGTGATAAGAAGAATTAAGCTGAGAATACCTAAAAATCCGTGTTCTGATATTAACCTTGTTACCTCATTATGAGAAGCGGCTTTAATATCTTCTTCTTTAGCTCTAAAAAATTTACCCATACCAACACCTATCCCTAAAACAGGATTTTGTTCAAAAGCTTCAAAGTCAGTTTTAGCTATATCTATTCTTCCGGTAGTAATATCTCCTTGTTTTTTACCACTTGCATTTCTATCAGTATACTTATTATATAACATATTATTTGTTGCTATCAAGGTTAATGACCAAACTGCAATAGCACCAACGCCTATTGCAACAACTTTTGCTGCACCTTTAGCTTTTGCCGTAGGAGTTGCATACCTAAAAAAACTTATCATGAAAAACACACTCATAATAACAGCTGTAAAGACGCCACCTCTGGATAATGTAGCTAGTGCTCTAAAACTGAAAAAGGCTAATACACCATACATGATAATTCTTAACATTCTGCTTTTGTAGGTCAAAAACAACCTTACAAACAAGCAAAACATGCCAATGCCCAAAACAGTTGAAACTTGATTAGGACCAAACCCACCTGAAGCTGCAAAGTTAGCATCTGCTCCTGTAACAACATCTTGTAAGTTAGGCGTGTAAAAAAACAAATAAGTCGCCATGGTAATAATTGGTAAAACCATAGTATCTAAAAGCCTTAAGTATTGAATTAATTTTACTTCACGTTGATAACAATATAGGGCTGAAGCAAACAAACACAATGGACCACTAAGGTTAAATAAAATTGTTTTTCTAAAATTGGTTTCATAGTTGATGTCGAAAAAAGTGACAAGAACACCTGGAATAAGTAGAAGTAAAAATACGATATAGATATTAGCAGACCTCTTAAAGTTATGGTTATAGAGGCCAAATAGCATGAATAAGATAACGGCATATTTACCTGTTTCATAAAAAATTAACCCACCAGTCATTCTTAAGAACACTTCTGCCGCCATAACATAAGCTGCAGCTTGTAAAATAATCACGGGATTATTAGGGTTTCTAATAATTTTTAAAATAAAAAATATTAAAATTCCAAAGGTATAAATTATGGATAATGGTCTTATAGTAAATATGGCAAACCCTAATATAGCATGAAAAATAACCTGATTCAGATAGGGTAAATCTGTCGGTTTTTTAATTCTTTCACGGATATTTTTTTTGGAAACCATAGCTTAAATTTAGTACATTTTTCACTTATTTTCAATTCTCACGAACAGTAGTATAAATGCCTATTATTTGTTGTATAATTTTTTCAGGGTCGAATTCAGAAGTAATTTTGTTATATAATTTAAGTGCATTTTTATTGGCTTCATTATCATGGTTTAAATTATATTTAATAGCTTGGGCTAGAGCTTTATTATTTTTCGGTTCAATAACTGTAGCTAAATTTCCGACAACATCTTTACACTGTCCAACATCTGTTACTACAATTGGGAGTTTTGCTTGAGCATACTCAATTAGACTTACGGGTAGTCCTTCAGAAACTGAACTTAGTAATCCAACATTAGATTGTTTTAGTAATCCTGAAATATCAGTTTGACTTCCGTATATATAAACGCTTTTTGACAAATTATTTTTTTTAATAAAACCTTTAATGCTTTTATAATACAACGATTTTGAGTCATACATTCCTATTAAGTGATAACTTAAATTTACGCCTTCTTCAACTAACTGTTTTATGGCGTTTAAAGCAGTTATATGGTCTTTCTGTGGCCTAAGATTAGCCACATGAATAACCTTATAAGCTTTTGGATCTCCTTTAAGTTGAACGTTTTGTGATGAGTTTGTGTTCTGACTTGTTAAACTAAAGTTTTGAATGTATTCTATGTTTTTACAATATAAATGTTTTTCAGCCCAAATTTTTAACTTACCGTTTACAGTTATGATTTGACTAAAAAATACTGAGCATATTTTTATAGCAGTTTTAGGTCTTTCGTTTAATTTATCACTCATTCCATAGTGATCATGCCAAATAATTTTTATCCTAGGATAGATTATTTTTAACATAGTGGCTAAAAAAAAAGAAGTGCTATGGGCGTGAACAATATTGATGCTTTTTTGTTTTACAAACCCTTTAAGTTTCATAAGTGCTTTAAAGTCTAAAGAATGTGTTTTGTTAAGACAGAAAAACTCAACTTCAGGAAAAACGTCATTTTCTAAAACACCAGACTGTCTTGAAGCTATCAATGAAGAAAAATTAATTTTGCTAGAAAGGGCGTTGGCTAAGTGTACAGACATCCGTTCACCACCACCAGCATCAAGTGAATCAATAAGTTGAAGAACGTTAATGGGGCTAGGTGTAGACATTGTTTAGATTGAATTTCAAAAGTATGTAAATTTCATAAATCAAAGATTGAATTTATATCAAATATTTATTTATTAAATTATCTAAGGGCTGTACTTATAAAGTATAGCTCATGAATCATCAAAAAAAATCATTGTTGTCCGATAAAAATCTAAACTACTAAAAAAATCTTTTTTATTACCTAATTT
>RRZV01000027.1 GCA_003931895.1 Mesohalobacter salilacus | reverse complement strand
AAATTTCAAAGAACCAAATAGTAAACAATTGAAAATCAAAGGGTTTTAAATGCCCACTAATGAATTGATATAAAAGCTTATGAATTTATTGTTTTTATTACAGCTACTTTATTAATTATTGGAATTTATTGGATTTCTGTAAAATTGACTTCTGGAATTGCTGAAATTGAGTTAACTAAAAGGGAAATTGAATTTAATTGGTTAAAAAAACCGATATTAAAATCTCAAGATAATCTTAAATTCGATTTATATGAAATTGATAGTTGGAATATTCAAAGAGAATTTCATTATAATACCTTAAATATAAGTTCTAACTTTTCAAGCATATCCATTTCGAGGTTTCCAGAATGGAGAAATGATAGAGATGATTATCAAAGTTTTTTAAATTCTTTCACTCAAAGAATTAAAAGCATTAATAAAAAAAGAATTAAAAGAAATGAAAAATCAAATCGAAAAGTAAATATTAAAAAACCTATAAAAGATCAGGAAGCTATTTTTAATAGTTCCAATAAACCAAAAATTCTATTAGGTGTTTATTCTATTGTTACTATCCTTGGTATTTTTTATATTTACAACAATTGGAATACAGGGAAATCAAATCTAGGTATAGTTATTGTCGGATTGATTGGATGCATATTTTATATAAGAAAATACATTAAATCGAAATAAAAATAACGTTTGCCAACACGAGGCTATAAGTAATGCGAGATTATGGGCAAAATTCGATGGTTTTGGCATTTTTTTTCGCTCACAATTTATATATTTATGTTTTGAAGTTTATAAATTAAAAATTGTTCGCTTGGGTTGGTGCTGAATTGAATGGCTTTAGCTTTTTTGGCTCGCACTACTCATAGCCCAAACGTTATGCACAAGCTAAAACATGAGAAGTAATCGAGAAAAATATAAACCTTGGATAATATTTGGAAGTGGATTCTTGACTTTACTTCTAATGGAATTATTTCCTGTAGATGGTGGTGGAGTTTCATTGATTTTTGTTATATCTATTCCAGTTCTAATTGGTCTTTCAATTATTCTTGCCTTGATATATAATTGGAGAGCGAAAAAGATTGAAATGCGATGGAAAAGAAACTTATTATTTTCTTTTTCAGTTACTTTGTTGCTAGTTTTAACATTTTCATATTTTCCTTGCTCTGAATCGGACTCTCCTTGTCCTTGTAAAGTAGTCTATAAGTCATCGGAAGTATTAGTGAATTATAGAAATATAACTTATGACGATTTATTTGTTGAAAAGACGAAAGCTAATTATCCGCTGATTATTTCTGCACGAAAGAAATTTGAGAAGAAGCTACCTGAAAAAATATATTATGTTACTTATGATTCTTTACCTTCATATTCTTCTTTTAAAAAATTCGCTATTTATGTTTTAAATGACTCAATAAAAAGCAGTAATAAAAACTTATTAGCAGAACAATTACCAAATAATAATATTAAATATACAGAAGTATACAAAAGCGATACTATTTCATTTCTTGGAACACCAAATGGATTTGCCAGATTAGAAAATGAGTACAATGGATATAATGACAATGGATATGGTTACATCACTTGGACTAAGACGCTACCAAACTATGAAGTCCAAATAAGAAAAGAAGTTGAAAATGACATTTATGAAAACTATCTTTTTTATAAATTTTTATACTGGATAATGTAGTAAAAGCCAGTGCATAACAGCGCATAACAAAAATGGCGAATTTAGAGCTAAAACGAGAAGTTTGTGTATTTTTATAAAAGTAAAAGTTTAACCGAAAAACTTGTGCATTTTAAGTCGCCACTTTCGTTATGCGCGAGACGTTGTGGTGCATATAAAACGAAATTAAATTCACATTTGAGAACTAAAAGTAAAACCGAATTTTTTTTGCGTTTTTAATAAGGCTACTGAATTGATAAGCACTCTGAAAATCACACTCTGAATTGCGAAACGCTGAATCTGAATTTAACACTCTGAATCTGAAATTAAAGAATTGGACTCTGAAAATGACACTCTGAACTGAAAAGCGCTGAATCTAAAATTGGCGGTTTAAACTCTGAAACGCACTCTGAAATTAAAATATCGGAAAGGAATTAAAAAGCAAATATTGACTTTGATTCTAACAGCGGAATGAATTACGGAATCTGATTTTGAATTTAACACTCTGATTTTGAATAAGTAAATGCGGAATGAAAAGCTGAATGAGAAAATACGCACCACAACAATAGCTATAGGCAATAGCTTGGTTTCGGGCTAAAAACGAAAGTTTGGGATTTATTTTCTAACTTTACGACTGAAAACAAAACTGAATGGCTTTTTTGGCGCTACTGCCC
>RRZV01000100.1 GCA_003931895.1 Mesohalobacter salilacus | reverse complement strand
TTAACTATGTATAATTTAATAAAATTTCCACTACTATTTTTTACACTAAGTCTTTTTCTTGTTGGCTGTACTTCAGAAGAGATTAATGATGGTATAAATCAAAATGTAAAAAATAAGACATCTAGAATTATTATCGAAACTGATGACGCATTGGATGTAAGCCACTTCTATAAAGATAATATTTCTTTTAATCTTGATACAACAAAAGATTCTTACATTGACTTAAACACTAGTCTAATTTATTATCCTGTTGTAATAACCAATGATTTATCAAATTCCATATATAATTTAAATAAAATATCTCCAGAAGGTGTTTGTATTACAATTGCAAGTAGAAAACCAAGACCAGATAGAAGAGATTGTAAAAAGCCTTGCCAATGTGGTATAGGCTTTAGGTGCAGAATTTTTAATTGTGATGACGACGGTAATCCAATACCTGAAGAGCCTATTCTTCAAGCATCAGTAGCTTTTGATGAAGAAAGTTCTCAAATAATTCTTGAGCCTCAAAATGAAATAGAATGGGAGTCACTTTAAAAATATTTAAAGGGAACAGACCAATACATACTTGGTCTGTTTTGCTATTTATTTTATTTATCACATCCTGCAGCCTAATGATGAAAACAGTCTCAGGCTTGCCTGATCCAAAAGTGCTTACTGAAAAAGAAATCACTAATGCAATTAAAGACTTACCTAAAAATAATAATGTTTACGATGCTGTTTATACACAAGCTATTGATTCTTCTAAAATAATGAATTTGTTTTTTAAGGGTATGGAAACCAAAGCTTATATATACAATAGTAAAGGTGAACTTTTATGTAAAAGTCAAAAAGCATATTGCGGTCCAGCAGAGTTGGAATCTATTGAACAAAGTAGTATCCAAAAAGAATACAAAATTTGCAACCACAACTCAGAAAATGAAAATTTAAATACCATCATTGGTGATATAGAATTTATTCAAAATGAATATAAAAATTCAAATACTTACACTGTTTTGTATTATTGGAATTTTGCTTCTGATAAAAAACTTTACAAAGAATATTGGCAAGCTTTTAAATCTTCTTTTAGTAATGAAAAGAATGTTGAATTTATAAGAATAAACACAGATTTATCAGAAAAATGGAACCTTCAACCTGGTAAAAAACTCAAATTAAAACTAAAAAATAAAGGTGAAGGTGTCTATAGGGTTTCTGTTGGTCAAATGCCTTGGAATAAATAATCAGAACCCTTAAGAACATAAATTAAATAATATTTTTAAGACTTCAATCTTTGATCTATCGGAAAATCATCTACAGATTTGATGCTTATAGATTTAAAATCAGCGTGATAAGGGTTAATAAGATAGTTAAAATCACCATAAACTACGGCGCTTGGCACTTTTAAAATAGCACCTTGACTTTGCATTATAAAGTCATCGCCAATTTTTTGACTGCTTATATGATGTGGTAAAGCATTCCATAATTTGGGTAAATCTTTGGTTTTGAGAGTTTCTACGCTTACAGCTTGTGGAATTTCAATACACATCATTTTGAAATCGCTTG
This sequence comes from Mesohalobacter salilacus, assembly GCA_003931895.1. Classification (GTDB taxonomy): domain Bacteria; phylum Bacteroidota; class Bacteroidia; order Flavobacteriales; family Flavobacteriaceae; genus Psychroflexus. The sequence goes on along the minus strand of RRZV01000100.1, from coordinate 41,412 downwards.
GGAGTTGGTGTAAAGGCAGATGCACCAAAACTTCAGCCATGGCTAAAGCCCTACTTTGGGAAGTGTAAATCATTTCAACGCCTTTGCTATTCCAACGGTTACCAGATAATGCAGAACCCTTACCGCTTAAGGCTTTGGAATATTTTTCCCGTGTTAACCTAAAGACTTCCACTATGCAAAAATGCCTTGATCTATTCTGTTGAGCTCATCCATAACAAGCGCCTTGCCGTATGAATCTTTAAGCAACTCTGCGGGTGTAAGATTATTAAAAGCCAAAGAAGGTGTGTTGAGCCAATCGTGAAATTGTGTGTTATTGTCAAAAACTTCTTTGCCGAAAGCGGTAACCTCTGCAATTTCTAGTATTTTCTCAGAATGTATGGGCTTAAAATGAAAGTCTTTAGTTTTTTTGTAGCGTTGTAAACTTTTGGTAGAAATATTGAGGTATTCTGCCCATTCGTCTTCAGAAAAAGGCGAAAACAACATTACTGTTTTAAAAAGTTGATAAGACAACCCCTTTCTGATGGACTTTATGACTAATATTTTGTCGTTAATAAAATCTGAAAATGAAAAGTTTTTAATATCAAGAAAAGGCTTGATGTCTTTGGTGATATATGCCGATACGGCTTCATTAACAACTTGTAGCTCGTTATGGGTGCTATATTTTTTCATATCTCATATATTTACCCACAAATATATAAAATTGTCTAAAATAAAAAGACAAATGTCTAATTTTTAACATTTTTCTTTAGACTTCTCGACTTGGATTTTTTTATTTTCAATTTTTGAGAGTAATTCAAGTTGGTTGTTATTAAAGGCTTTTGAGATGTTTTGGAGCTTGATATCGTCTAATTTTGGCTTATAATTTCTATAATCTACAAACCTGATGCTGTCAATATATCTTTCGTTATAGGCTTCTCTAAATCGAATACCACCCCCATTAACTACAAAACTATAAGCCAAATAATCGAGTTTATAATCTTTTTTCCCAAACCAATACATATACACATCTTGAAAATCTGTTCCGCCGCCTTTTTGGTCAAAAGTGACTTGAAGTTGATGATAGGTTTTGTTTTTTATAGTATCTAAACCTATGTAGGTTTTGTTGACGGCTTTATCATTGAGCCGATATGGTAATTGAACAAAATAATGTACAGAATTAATTGATTCGGCATATTTCTGTGCTGTTGTATCTGCAACTTGAAATAATGAGTCATTAATGTAACGTTTAAAACTTTTGCCTGGTTCATAAAAATCTTTTATCAAGGTATCAGGTTTACGGGAAACTCTTGAATATATATAATGATTGCAATGTCCTTCACTCGTATATTTTTTATTTCTAAACGTAAAGCTAACATTTGAGTGTTTAAATGCATCTTTACCAGAAACTTCAATAGCTTTATTAACTATATATTCTGCAGTAGGTGGTGAGTCGTTATTAGTTTTACAACTTATGATTATAACCAGTAGGAATAAAATATAAATATTAGATTTCATAATTGTAGTGATTTTAATTACAATATTACGCATTATTATTTATCAGCCCGCACTCGTTTTATTATCTTTGCAAACTCAAATTAACATAAGCTATAAAGCTTAGAATACGGATTGCATGAAGATTTCTTATAATTGGTTAAAAGATTTTATAGACGTAAAATGGCCAGCAGATAAAGTCGAAACCATTCTTACAGATTTAGGTCTTGAAGTTGAAGGTATAGATGATTTTGAATCTATCAAAGGTCAATTACAGGGACTTGTTGTGGGAAAAGTTTTAGAATGTAAAAAACACCCAAATGCAGACCGACTTAAACTTACTAAAGTAGATATAGGTGAAAAAGAACCCGTTCAAATTGTTTGTGGTGCACCTAATGTAGACAAAGGTCAATGGGTGCCTGTGGCTACAGTTGGCACAACCATTTATAATGAAAAAGGAGAGTCCTTAAAAATAAAAAAAGGGAAGATTAGAGGCGAAGTGAGTATGGGTATGATTTGTGCCGAAGACGAGATTGGTTTAGGCCAATCACACGAAGGAATTATGGTTTTAGAAGGCGAATTCAAACCTGGACAAGCTTTAAATACGATATTTCCAGTTGAAACTGATAAAGTCTTTGAAATAGGATTAACGCCAAACCGTGCAGACGCCATGAGTCATTGGGGAGTTGCCCGTGATTTGAGAGCCGGCATTATTCAACAAGGCAAAAGTTTACCAATTAATACGCCGTCAATTAGTAGTTTTCATGTTGAAGACCGATCAAGACGAACTAAAATAGAAGTTAAAAAATCTGTTTTAGCCCCTCGATACTGTGGCGTTACTATAACAGATATTAACATTGATGCTTCGCCACTTTGGCTACAAAACCGATTAAAAGCGATTGGCATAAATCCTAAAAATAATATTGTTGACATTACCAATTACGTCATGCACGAGCTCGGTCAGCCTTTACATGCTTTTGACGCCGATAAGATTAAAGATTCCAAAATCATAGTCAAAACTTTAGAAGAAGGTACTCAATTCAAAACCTTAGACGGTGTTGAACGAAAACTTTCAGCCGAAGATTTAATGATATGCGATGCTGAAAAACCACTTTGTATTGCGGGTGTTTTAGGAGGTGAAAACTCAGGGGTTTCTGAAACCACAAAAAGTATTTTCTTAGAAAGCGCCTACTTCAACCCAGTGAGTGTTCGTAAAACGGCTAAAAGACACGGTATCAGCACCGATGCTTCTTTTAGATTTGAGCGTGGTATTGACCCGCATATAACTGAAGATGCTCTGAAACGTGCCGCTATCTTAATCAGTGAAATTGCCAGCGGCAAAGTGAGCAGCGATATAGATGATTTTTATCCCAAAAAAATTGAAGACCATCAGGTATTTCTCACCTTTGATAAAATTAATTCGCTTGTCGGCGAAGAACTCGATTCCGGTGTCATAAAATCTATTTTAACATCATTAGATATCAAAGTCAATAATGTATCGGAAAGTGGTATGGGCCTTACCATTCCTGCATATCGTGTTGATGTGACTCGCGAAGTAGATGTGATTGAAGAAATTCTCAGAGTCTATGGTTACAACAACATAAAGTTGGATAATAAATTTAGTGTTTCGGTCGCCAATTCTTCAAAATTTGAAGATTATAAAGTTCAAAATATCATAGCCAATATGCTGGTGTCTAAAGGGTTTTACGAAACTATGGCCAATTCTTTGACAACCGCCGATTACACAGAATACAACAGTCAATTATCAAAGGAAAATAATGTTGAAATAATTAATCCGTTAAGTCAAGATTTGGCAGTGATGCGACAAAGCTTATTGTTTTCTGGCTTAGAAAATATCAGTTTCAACCTGAACCGTAAAAATGAAAATCTAAAGTTTTTTGAATTTGGAAAAACCTACCACAAATTTGATAAAAAAGTAGAGGAACAAAAACACCTGTCTCTTTTTGTGGTTGGCAATAGAACAGAAGAAAATTGGCTAAAACCTGCTTACCATGTTGACTTCTTTTATTTAAAAGGTGTTGTAGAAAGTATTTTAGATAAATTAGGTCTATACTTTACATCGACGTCTAATAAAGATGATAGCATTGCCGAAGGTTTAAACTATAAAATCAATAAGAAAACCATTGTAAAATTTGGTCGACTCAAAAAAGAAATCACCGAAGCTTTTGATGTTTCCACAGAAGTTTTATACGCCAATTTTGATTGGGACAATCTCTTGAAGCTAACGTCTAAAATCCAGTTCAAAGCTCAAGATATACCTAAATATCCTGAAGTGAGACGAGATTTTGCCTTGTTAGTAGACGAGAATATTTCATTTGAGCAAATTGAGAATATAGCCCAAAAAACAGACAAAAAACTTCTACAACAAGTCAATCTGTTTGATGTTTATCAAGGTGAAAAATTACCCCAAGGTAAAAAGAGTTATGCGGTGAGTTTCACTTTTAGAGACCAGCATAAAACACTTACAGACAAACAAGTAGATAAAATCATGAGCAAACTTCAAAACCAATTTGAATCGCAATTACAGGCAGAGTTGAGGTAGTTTTATTAAATCTACTTAGCGCCTATGCATGAAACTATCAAGTTTTGCCTTATCTTTTTTAGAAAGTTTACTCACCACAAGTTCATAACTGTAATTGATCAAATGCTTGATGAATGTTTCTATTAAATCGGAGTTTTCAATAACTACAGTATTCCAATGCTTTTTATGCATATGAAAGCCCGGAAACACAAATTCTGGATACTTTTCTCGCAGTTTTATTGCTTTTTTCGGATCGCATTTTAAGTTGATGCTGTGCTCACCCGCTTCCCACTTTTTTAAGGAAGTTAATGCAAACATTTTGTTCATAACTTTAAACACTAACACATTGTCGTCAAACGGGAAAGATTCTGAAGCCCCAGGTTTTGATAAACAATAATTTCTAAGCTCTTCAATAGTCATGGCTAAATATAATATAAATGGCTATACTTACAAAAGTTAGAATTTGTAAATATTTAAATATAAGAGCAGATTTTGAATAGTTCTGAATCAAATTATAAAATTTATGAGCAAAAACGGCAATAACTCCAAAAATAATAAAAGCCTGCAGCATAAAAATAAATCCTAAAATATAAAACTGAAATACAGTATCTCCTGTTTTATCCCATAAAAATTGAGGAAAAAAAGCCATAAAAAATAAGGTAACTTTTGGGTTAAGTACATTCATTAAAAAGCCTTGCTTCATATAATTTTCAGTAGGTTTTTTAGGTTGTTTTGATTTTAAATCAATTGAAGTGGGTTCTTGATATATTTTGAATGCCAGATAAAGTAAATACAAAGCCCCAGCTAATTTTACAATCAGGAATAGCGTATCAGAAGCCGTAATTAATGCTGAAATTCCAAAAGCCACTAAAGAGGTATGAACTAAAATGCCTAAAACCAAACCGAAACTCAACAATAAGCCCTGTTTCACACCACGACTAAGGCCAGTGACTAATACATAAATAATATCTGGACCTGGCGATAAGGTAAGTAAGATAGAAGCTGTTAAAAATTGCAGTATAATTTCAAGCATAATGACTGGAATATGCTTTTTTAATGTCTTTTACCAGTTTTGGGCCTTCGTAAACAAACCCCGTATAAAGCTGAACTAAAGACGCTCCCGCTTCAAATTTTTCTAAGGCATCGCTGGCAGAATGAATTCCACCAACGCCGATGATAGGAAAATCACTTTTTGCATTGGCTTTTAAAAATTGTATCACTTCCGTTGACCTGTGTTTCAGAGGTTGTCCACTTAAACCACCCGTTTCATTTTGGTTATCAGATTTTAAATTCTCTCTTGCTATAGTGGTATTTGTGGCAATAATTCCAGCGATTTTACTGTCTTCAACAATCTCGAGAATATCTAAAAGTTGACTGTCATTTAAATCTGGAGCAATTTTTAGCAAAATAGGTTTGGGGCTTGATTTAGATAAATTGAGGTTTTGTAAGCGCTTTAAAATTTTTAAAAGCGGCTTTTTGTCTTGTAAAGCCCTTAAATCTGGCGTGTTTGGTGAACTTACATTAACCACAAAATAATCGACAACATCAAATAAGGCTTTAAAGCAAATTTCATAGTCATCAACAGCTTTTTCATTAGGTGTGGTTTTGTTTTTGCCAATATTACCACCAATAATGATATCGCCTTTGTTTTTCAAAGCCTTTACAGCAGCTTCAAGGCCTTTGTTATTAAAACCCATTCTATTAATTAGCGCTTTGTCCTTTTTTAAACGAAATAATCTTTTTTTAGGATTTCCAGGTTGCGGCTTCGGTGTTACGGTGCCAATTTCTATAAATCCAAATCCAAGTGCAGACATCTCTTTGTAGAATTCTGCATTTTTATCAAAACCCGCGGCAAGCCCGACAGGGTTTTTGAATAATATATTAAAAACTTTAGCCTGAAGTTTTTCTGATTCATATTTATAATGACTTCTATATATATAAGAAAGTACAGGTATGTTTAAAATTAACCTTAATAAGCTTGTTGTAAAATAATGAACACGCTCTGGATCAAAACTAAAAAGTAAGGGTTTGATAAGCCATTTATACATGGATGTAAGTTTCAGCAAAAATAAGAATATCAGAAATAAAACGTATTAACATAGTAGATTACTTTGCTCTGATCTAACTAAAATGTTTTTTAAATCACATTAAACTCTTTTTTATTTAAAAATTTTAACACATTTAAAATTTATTTTCGCTTTATCAAATCCTATATTTATTAATAAACTATACATGAACACTACATACATTAGTTTTTGTCAATTACATAGAATATAATATGCTCACAAACAAATAGATATAATTTTAATGTTTGAGTTAAAAACTTTAACACAATGTTAATTTAATGTAGTGCTGTTTAGTAATTCACAATTAGATATTAACATTAATTTTACATAACAAAAAAAATATTCTCATGAACAAATGGATTTATTTATTGTTGTTTAGTATAACTACAACGATTGCGTTTTCCCAACAAACAGTATCAGGAACTGTAGTTGATGACGCCAATTTACCTATTCCTGGCGTTAATATTAGCATTAAAGGTACTACACAAGGTACAGTAACTAATTTTGATGGTGAGTTTACACTCAATAATGTATCACTTAATGATATTATTGTTTTTTCTTATGTCAGTTTTGAGACCCAAGAAGTTAAATTTACTGGTCAACAAACCATAGACGTTCAGCTTAAAGTTTCTGCAGAAGCTCTTGAAGAAGTTGTCGTAATTGGTTATGGTTCTTCTAGTAAGCGTAAACTAACAGGGTCTGTTAGTACAATTGACTCGGAGTCGATACAAGACTTAGACCCTTTAAATGCAGCGTCAGCTTTGCAAGGTACAACAGCTGGTGTTAATGTAACACCAAATTCTGGTGCTCCAGGAGCTGAGTCAAATATTAGAATTAGAGGTATATCAACAAATGGTAATAGTGCGCCTTTAATTATAGTTGATGGTTTTCAATACGACGGTGGTCTCAACTCCTTAAACCCACAAGATATTGAATCTATTACGGTTTTAAAAGACGCTCAAGCTGCTATTTATGGGTCGGTTGGAGCAAATGGAGTCGTTTTAATAGAAACTAAATCGGGTGAAAGAAATCAAAAAGCTGTAGTAACTTATAATACATATGTAGGTCTTCAAGAAACCTCACGGGAGCTACCTTTACTGAATTCTAATGAATATGCTTTGTTATTAAATGAAAGCTATGCTAATGCAGGTTTAAATCAGCCCTTTTCTAATATATCAGCTATTGAAAATGATACCGATTGGCAGGATGAAGTATTCGAAACGGCTGAAATAATTAGTCATAACATATCAGTTGCTGGAGGTTCTGAAAATACAGACTACTCCATGAGCGCTTCCCATTTAGATCAAGAAGGTATTGTTGGGGCAGATAAGTCTAGCTTTAAAAGAACTACTGTTAAATTATCTATTAATACAGACGTTAGAGATTTTTTAAACTTAAAGGCTAATGTTTTTCACACCAATAACCGTTCAAAAGGAATAAATTCTTTTGGCTTAGGTTCTGTACTATTTAATGCTATCAACATGGCTCCTACGATTAGTCGTGACAGAGATAATCTAGATGGTACTATAGATTTAGGTAACGAGGTAGTTAACCCACTTACTCAACTCGCCAATACATTTAATGATTTTGAAAGTAATCGCTTAAGCGGCTCTTTTCAAGCTGAGCTAGAATATATAGATGATTTTAAGTTGACTGCTAGATACGGATTTAACTCCTCAAAATTAAACAATAGAGAATTTTTTCCAGAGTTTAATTTTGGGACTTCTAAAGTATTCACACGAGATGAAAATCAAGTCAATTTAAACCAGCAAGACTTTTACGATTATACGTTTGATTTATTTCATACCATTGACAAAACTATTGCTGATGAACACGATGTAACCTTAACGCTTGGTATGACAGTCTTTAGAACACATGGCGAAGGTTTATTTGGAAGTCGAACAGGTGTGCCAAATAATAGCTTTGATTTTGCAGATTTGGGAACGGCTACAGGAGCAGGCGACGATCAAACTAATGGTTCTTTTGTTTCTGAAGCTAGGCGTCTTTCTTATTTTGGCCGTGTTGAATATGCTTATAAAGACCGTTATTTGTTATCTGGTATTTTAAGAAGAGATACTTCCTCAAGGTTTGGGCCTAATAATCAAACTGCTTGGTTTCCATCTGTAACTACAGGTTGGATTATATCAGAAGAAGAATTTTTTGATACAGGTGACTGGTTTAACTTTGCCAAGTTAAGAGCAAGTTACGGTGAACTGGGAAATGATAGAATCCCTGATTTTCTCTTCCTCTCTCTTTTGAGTGGTGAAGCTGAGGCTGTTTTGGGTCAAGATCAAAACTTAACTAATGGACAAGCTTTAGGGCCATTATCAAACCCTAATATTAAGTGGGAAACTTCTAAAAAGTTAGATGTTGGTTTAGATCTTAGATTTTTTAACTCTGATTTAGATGTAACAATTGATTATTTTTCAAACGAAAGAGAAGACTTGTTAATCACAAACATTCCTGTATCTGGAATCTTTGGAACTTCAGCTCCGGGTAGCTCTGCGCCAACAATAAATGCAGGGACAGTTGAAAATAAAGGTGTTGAAGTGGCGCTTAATTATAGCAAAGAAGTGTCTAAAAATTTTTCTTTTAATGTTGGTTATAATATAAGTACTATAGATAACGAAGTTACTGAAGTTAATGGCACCGAGTTTATAGAAGGAGGTGCTTTTAGTGTAGGACAGTTGCCACCATCAAGAATGCAAGAGGGTGAGCCTATTGGGTTCTTCTATGGACTTCAAACCGATGGTATTTTCCAGACACAGGCTGAGGTTGATGCGCACCCTTCGCAAGGTTCTCTTGGTGCTGAAGCGCAGCCTGGTGATTTAAGATTTGTAGATACAAATAACGATGGTGTTATAAATGAAGACGATAGAACCAATATTGGCGATCCAATACCTGATATCACTATGGGTTTTAATCTTTCATTTAGATACAAAAACTTTGACTTTAGCGCTTATTCATTTGCTAATTTAGGTCAAGAAATTGTCAGAAACTTTGAAAGAGATCAACCAAACGTCAATGTCCTCAGAAAACGACTTGATCGATGGACAGGGCCAGGTACAAGTAATACTGAGCCAAGAGTTACTGCTGGTGCTAATACGAATAGAATTTTTTCAGACTATTTTGTTGAAGACGGAGATTTCTTAAGAATTCAGACCATTTCTGTAGGATACTTCTTCCCAGAAAGTATATTGAAATCTATCGGGGCAAGCTCTCTAAAACTATATGCTAAAGTTGATAATGCTTTTACTTTTACAGAATATTCTGGGTTTGATCCTACGGCCTCTACAGGTGCTCCTATAGGTGGTGGAATTGACCTTGGCTTTTATCCCGTACCAAGAACTTATACTTTAGGACTTAATGTCAAATTTTAATTTAATATCATGAAAATGAAAACATATAAAATTTATTTATCACTTTTTATAACAACTTTACTAGTTTCTTGTAGTGATGATTTTGTTCAAGAAGAGCCACCTTTTCAGGTTACCTCTGGAAGTTTCTTTCAGTCTGAAACAGACTTCAATAATGCACTGATAGGGGCTTATGATTTAACACAAGCAACTTATGTTAATGTGATTTTAGGTGAAATTGCTTCTGACAATACCCATGCCGGTGGCGAGAGTGCAACAGACGTTGTAGGTTGGCAACAAGTAGATAGAATGGAACATACTCCAATTAACGACAATATTGATGATGTATGGGATTTTAACTTTGCGGGCGTGCAACGGGCGGCTTTTATTATAGAAAACCAAGACAATATTGATTTTGACGGTAAAGCCCAAATCATTGCAGAGGCCAGATTTTTAAGAGCCTATTTTAATTTTGAATTAGTCAAATGGTTTGGTCCAATTCCAATTAAGCCTGAAGGACAATTTCAATTAGGTGAAGAGCTTAGCATTCCAAGATCGCCTGTTGAAGAGGTTTATGCATTTATTGAAGATGACTTACAATTGGCTATCGCCGATTTAGCTCCTCAAGCTCCACAAGTAGGTCGAGCTTCAAAAGCAGCTGCACAAGCTTTACTTGGTAAAGTCTTTTTATATCAAGATAAATTTGATCTAAGTGCTCAACAACTTCAAGTGGTTATCGACTCTGGACAGTTTCACTTATTTGGAACACAAGCAGGCGAAGACTTTTTAAATCTTTTTGAGTTTTCAGCTGAAAACGGACCAGAATCTGTATTTGAAGTTCAATATTCAGGAGACCAAGGTGCAGGATTTGAATGTTTACAGTGTTCTGAAGGTAACGTAGCAGTTGGATTTAGCGGAGTAAGAGGTTATAATGGTCCAGTCTATGAATCTGGTTTTGGCTTTAATTTACCAACACAAGAAACTGTTGATGCTTTTGCAGATAATGATCTCAGAAAAGAATTATCAATTTTAGACATAGAAGCTTGGGCAGCTGATACTGGCGCAACATTTACTATTGGAAACCAAGATCCAGTTACAGGACACACAGGATTCTACAATAAAAAATACCTTCCTAGAGAAAACGATAATTTACCAGATGCTAATTTGACGCATCCTAATAACTATCGTGCCATTAGATATGCCGATGTTTTATTGATGGCTGCAGAAGCTTATAATAGAGGTGGTATTAATGACGATTTAGCACGTCAGTATCTCAATCAAGTGAGACAACGTGCCGGCTTACAGCCTGTAAATTCTTCAGGTGCTGATTTGCTCAATAATATTTACAACGACAGACGACTCGAATTGATGGGTGAAGGTCATCGCTTTTTTGATTTAGTCAGGACTGATAGAGCATCACAATTCATAGATGGCTTTGAAGCCCCTAAAAATAATGTATTTCCAATACCTTTGGAAGAAATTCAATTCTCTCAAGGCAATTGGGAACAAAACCTAGGATACTAAAAAAACAAAAATGATGAAAAAACAGTTTTATAAATTAATCTTATGCTTTGTAGCCATAGCTCTTATGGGCTGCGAAGATGACGACGAACTTACAAATGTAGAAGTCGGCTTACCGCAAAATGTGGAGGTTGACTTTAGACTGACACAAGATAATTCAGGTTTAGTTACCCTCACACCTACAGCTGAAGGGGCTTCGGCTTTTACAGTTGATTTTGGTGATGGGTCTGAACCTGTTGTTGATATCAAACAGGGTGAAAGCATAGACCACATTTACGAGGAAGGTAATTTTCAAGTAGAAGTTACCGCTTTTAATGTGAAAGGAGAATCAACTTCTGTCACTCAAGAATTGGTGGTGTCGTTCCTACCACCAGAAAATCTTGAGGTCACTATAACAAAAGATCCTACAGATCCTTTGAAAATAACTGTTGAAGCACAAGCGGATAATGCTGCTGGCTTTGAAGTTCTTTTTGGGGATGAAACTGAAGGTGAAGAACCAACCCCAATGATGATAGATGAAGTTTTAGAGCATACATATCAAGATGTCGGCACTTTTACTGTGACTGTGACTGCTCTAAGTGGCGGAGCCGCAACAACAAGTATATCTGAAGATGTTGAAATTTTTGATCCCTTACTCTTTCCTATAGACTTTGAATCTTCTACTGTTGATTACACCTTTTTTAACTTTGGTGGTGGAGAAGGAAACGGTGCTCCTGTGATTGATAATCCAGACCCTAGTGGTATAAATGACAGCCCAAAAGTAGCGTCTTACACTAAACCATCAGGCTCTGAAGTTTGGGCGGGAACATCTACTACACTTAATGAACCTATAGATTTTTCTACAACGACTACAGTAGCTATGGACGTTTGGTCACCTGCAGCTGGAACACCAATATTATTTAAAGTAGAAAATTCTGAAGATAATACGCTGTTTTCTGAAATTGAAGTCAATACAACCGCGGCTAATCAATGGGAAACATTGGAGTTTACACTACCTAATATTGACCAAAGCGTAGATTACGATGTGATAGCTATATTTTTTAATTTCAATACTTCTGGTACCGGAGAAACATACTTCTTTGATAACTTAAGAACTACACAACCTTTTGAGATCAATTTTCCACTAGATTTTGAAGGCAATCCAATAGCTTATCCATTTAGTGATTTTGGTGATGCACAGACTTCTGTAATTGCAAATCCAGATCAATCTGGAGAAAATATGAGTGCTCAGGTAGCATCAACATTAAGGCCTCAAGGGGCGCCAAATTTTGCAGGAACCTTTATCGATTTAGAAAATCCTGTAGATTTTTCCGTTAGTACACAGATATCTCTTAAGGTTTGGTCCCCAGTTCCTAATACAACAGTGACTCTAAAGTTTGAAGAAATTGGTAATAGTAGCAATTCCGTAGAGCAATCTACTACAACTACTTTAGATTCTGCCTGGGAAACTGTAACTATAGATTTCTCGTCCTTTGGAAGTTCGCTGACTGTATTTAATAGAATGGTTGTTTTCTTTAATTTAGGTCAAGATGGCGCTGGTAATCAATATTTTTTTGACGATGTAAATTACGGTAGCTTTAATGTTCAGGATTTTGAAGGTGCTGAACCAACATTCACCGTATTTGGTAATATAGATCCTACTGAAGTGGTTGCTAACCCAAACCCTACCGGAGTTAACACAACCGCTCAAACTGCAAAACTTACAAAAACTGCAGGATCTGAAGTTTGGGCTGGAACTTTCTTTGAACTCTCAGAGCCTCTAGACCTCGATAGCTTTTCAAAAATAAGCGTAAAAACCCATGCTCCAATTACAGGCGCTGTAGTAAAACTTAAAATAGAAAGTCAACTTGGGGATAATGGTGGAACCACACACGAAGTCGATATTACCAATACAGTGGCTAACAATTGGGAAGAATTGGTCTATGACTTCAGCGCAGCACCACCTGCAGACTATGTGAGGATTGTAATATTCTTTGACTTTGGAAACGCTGGTGATGGTAGCGAATACTTCTTTGATGAAATAAAACTTGTAAATTAATAACTATGAATTTTAGAGCATATTTAATACTCATTTTATCCTTTGTGATTGTAACAGGTTGTCAGGATGACGACCAGCAATTTGGAGAGATTATAGCACCCTCAAATTTAACCATAGAAGCTCAAATAGTGGGTGCAGATGACCAAAACCCTAATGGCGATGGTAGCGGTGTTGTTAATTTTGTAGCCACTGCTGATAACGCTATAGTTTATAAATTCTTTTTTGGTGACAATAGCAATGAAACCGATTCAGATGGAATTATTCAGAATACCTATAATTTGACTGGTGTAAATGATTATACTGTTACTGTTGTTGCTTCTGGTGTAGGCGGAGTCTCTACGAGTACATCTATCGAGATTTCTGTTCGTAGTGATTTTGAAGATCCAGAAACACGAGATTTATTAACCGGAGGAGATGGTTCGTCTAAAACATGGTTTGTAGCACGTGGTGAAAATGCACATCTTGGAGTTGGTCCTCTAGATTCTTCTTCACCAGATTTCTTTGCAGCTACTCCTAATTTATTAGCAGATTGTTTTTACGATGATCAAATAACTATAGGTTTAGACGGTACAAATATCACTTTTAACCATGATAACGCTGGTGTTACATTTTTCAACGCAGAATTTGTAAGCGTTGGTGGTGGCGGTGGAAATGAAGACCAATGTTTACCTTTTGATACTTCAGGAGATAAAAATATAACACTATCAGCCGCTGATAGTATAGTACCTGAAGAGGAGACAACTGGAACAGCAATTAATATTACTGATGACGGTTTTATGAGTTACTTTATTAATACTAGTACTTATGAAGTAATAGAGATTACCGAAGACTTTTTAAGTGTTAGAGCTATTTCTGGTTCTAGTAGCCCATTAGCTTGGTACTTCAAATTTACTACAAATCCTGATGGCACTGTCAGTGGTGGATAACCCATAAACAATAAAACAATTATAAATTTGGTTTAGCCGATCTATTTTTAAAATCAATTTTAAACTGCGTAAGCTTTAAGCTTACGCAGTTTTTTTGTTTAAAACAATTTTAATGCCTAAAAAATCTTAAATTTGGATATCAATCAATAATTAAATACATGATTAATAAAGAAATCCTCTTAAAGCGTTTTATAAAATACGTCAAAATAGATTCTCAAAGTGACCCTAATAGCAAAACCACACCAAGTACTGAAAAACAATGGGAAATTGCTAATCTTCTCAAAAATGAACTTGAGCAAATTGGATTAGAAGAAGTCAGCATAGATAACAATGCCTATGTTATGGCAACTTTACCTTCAAATGTTGAGGATAAAAATGTTCCTACAATTGGATTTGTTTCTCACTTTGATACTACACCAGACTACTCTGGAAAAAATGTTAATCCACAAATTCACGAAAATTACAATGGCAAAGAGATAAGACTAAGTCAAGGCAAAATTTTATCTCCCGAATATTTTGAAGATCTCAAACTATATAAAGGTCAAACTTTAATTACTACAGACGGAACAACGCTTTTAGGCGCAGATGATAAAGCTGGAATTACAGAAATTGTTTGTGCTATGGAATATCTCGTCAAACATCCTGAAATTAAACATGGAAAAATAAAAGTGTGTTTTACACCTGACGAGGAAATAGGTCGTGGCGCTCACAAGTTTGATGTTAACAAATTTGGTGCTGAATGGGCTTATACCATGGACGGCAGTCAAATTGGTGAGCTGGAATACGAAAATTTTAATGCTGCAGAAGCTAAAATCACCATAAATGGAAAAAGCGTTCACCCTGGTTATGCTAAGAATAAAATGATCAACAGTAGCTTGATAGCAGCTAAAATAATTAACGTACTACCGGAATCTGAAATTCCTGCTAAGACAGAAGGTCGAGAAGGCTTTTTTCACTTGACCAGCATCAAAGGTGATGTAAGCCTAACAGAACTTCACTTCATTATAAGAGATCACGATAAAAATTTATTTGAAAACCGTAAAAAACTTTTAAACGATATCGTATCAGAAGTAAATGATCAATATGGAAGTGACACCGTTCATATAGAAATTAAGGATCAATATTTTAATATGAAGGAAAAAATTATTCCAGTGATGCATAGTATTGATATTGCAAAAAAAGCTATGGAACAATGTGGTGTTGAACCTATAATAAAACCCATAAGAGGTGGAACGGATGGTGCTCAATTAAGTTATATGGGGTTGCCTTGTCCTAATATTTTTGCCGGAGGTCACAATTTTCACGGTCCATATGAATATGTTCCGTTAGAAAGTATGCTAAAAGCAACAGAAGTGATTGTTGCTATCGCAAAATTAACTGCTAAAACATCTTAAACTTTAGAGCTTTTGAAAAATTCTTTGTCATTTTTTTTATTATTATCTCTATTTCATGCAAATCAACTATTTGCACAAGAAATACCTCCTGTGTTGAGTTTTTCTCCAGAAATATATGGGGCCGATAATCAAAATTGGTCTATTACTCAAACAGATGATAATAATATGTTTTTTGCTAATGGCAAGGGTTTATTGATGTATGACGGCGAAAGATGGCAGTTGCTTGGTTCACCAAATAATACTATTCTAAGATCTGTTTTTGCAGTTGGTAATGACATTTACACAGGTGCTTATATGGATTTCGGTATTTGGCAAAAAAAAGACAACGCTACATACCAATACAAATCACTTTCTAAAGAATTAAACCTTGCAGAAGACGAGCAGTTTTGGAAAATAACCACCTTAAATGATTATGTGCTTTTTCAGTCCCTAAACTCTATTTATATGTACGATACTATAAATAAAGATTTTGAGGTTATAAGCGCTGATAACGGTATCACAAAGCTTGTGGTTCTTGATAACATAATGTACTACCACAAAAAACATGAAGGGATTTTCAAACAAATTAACGGTAAAGAAATTCAAGTCAATACATCTAATGCAATAAAAAACAGCATATTAATTAATCTTTATAAAATAAACGATCAAATTTATGCACAAACTCAGTATAATGGTATTATAAATATAAAAGATAATACTATTTATACAGCATCAAATGATAACGGACTTTTATCAAAAATTTCAGTTTATAACAGCCTTCAAGTCGATAATGGTGATATTTACTTAGGAACAATTTCTCACGGATTAATCAAATTGTCTCAAAATAAAATCAGCTTTCAACTTAATCAAGACAATGCTTTACTCAACAACACGGTATTGAGTTTATTTCAAGATAACGATAAAAATATTTGGTTGGGTTTAGATAATGGAATTAATACTGTAAATGTTAATTCAGAATTGTCAATATTTAATGACGATAATGGTAAATTAGGCACGATTTATACCTCTATTATATTTAATGGGGATATATATTTAGGGACTAATCAAGGCTTGTTTAAACTTAATCAAGAATCTAAAGAATTTGAACTAATTAATAATACCAAAGGTCAAGTGTGGTCTTTGTTTGAGCACAAAAACACCCTTTTTTGCGGGCATCATAACGGTACTTACATAATAAATGATGATAACGCAAAACTTTTAAATGGCGTGCAAGGAACTTGGATGTTCAAAGCTATCGACGAGAATACAATCATTTCAGGTAATTACGAAGGTTTAAATATTTATACCCGAAATGAGGGTCTTTGGCAACACGATAAGAAACTTAAAGGATTTGAAATTTCTACAAAGTATTTTGAATTTATAGACTCTAATAATATACTGGTTAATCACGAATACAAAGGCATATATAAACTGACTCTCGATGAAGATTTAACTCAGGTTGTCAATTTTAAAAAAGACGAGTCTATTGAGAAAGGCTTATTTTCTTCAATTATAAAATTTCAAGATAAAATACTTTATGCTTATAAAAAAGGTATCTATTTTTATGATAAAAATCTTTCAGAATTTAAAAAAGATACTGTTTTATCAAAAATATACACACCAGAAAACTATTCATCAGGGCGTTTAATTAAAACTAAAGACAATAAACTCTGGGTTTTTACAAAAACAGATATCGTAAATATTACACCGAGTTCAGTTAAAAATGAATACACAATCAATAGAATACCAATTAACGTTGAAGCTCGACATCAAATATCTGGCTACGAAAACGTAAATTTACTCAAGTCAGGAAATTATTTGATAGGCAAAAGTGATGGATACCTAAAAGTAAATCCAAAACAATTTATTAATTTAAAGCCTGAGGTATCAATTAAAAAAATCAATGTTGAAAATAAAGCAAATCAAACTATTATTGTTAGTGGGAGTGAACAAATACCAGTTTTTAAGAATAAATTTAATAATATTTCATTTTATGTGAGCTCAAATAACTTTGACTTACTTTTAAAAAGTGAATATCAATACAAGCTCCAAGGATACAATGACACTTGGAGTGAATGGCAAGATAGTGGAAATATAGTTTACAAAAACTTGTCTTTTGGAGATTACACATTCAAAGTTAGAAGTCGAATAGGTAAAGATAATTTGAGTAAAATCCAATCCTTTAAATTTAAAGTCAAAAGACCATTTTATTTGTCTAATCTAATGATTGTGATATATGTTGTACTTTTTGTCTTAATTGCACTCTCAATTCATAGTATATATAAACAATATTATAAAAAACAAAAGAGGCATTTAGAAGAAGAAGCAGAAAGAAAATTAGAATTAAAAGAGCTCGAGTCGCAAAAAAAAATAATGAAACTTAATAATGAAAAACTCAAGCATGACGTAGAGAGTAAAAATAGAGAGTTAGCCATTTCTACTATGGGACTCATAAAGAAAAATGAATTTTTATCTAAAATCAAATCTGACTTGAACCCAGTCAGCTCATCTCACTCAAAAATTAAAAAGGTAATAAAAACTATTGACAACAACCTAAATGATACCGATGATTGGAAATTCTTTGAAGAAGCTTTCAATAACGCTGATAAAGATTTTTTCAAAAAACTTAAAGACAAGCATTCTTCACTCACACCTAACGATTTAAAACTTTGTGCTTATCTGAGGTTAAATTTAACTTCAAAAGAAATAGCACCTTTATTTAATATTTCAACCAAAAGCGTTGAAATAAAACGCTATCGATTGCGTAAAAAAATGAATTTAAATCGTGATGAAAGCTTAACAAACTATATTTTAGGATTATAACTTCTTTACATTACATTTAAATAACTTTACATCAACTTTACACTGAGTAAAGAATGCTTTCTATATTTTATTATTATTTAAGCGTTTAGATAGTATTTAAGTGGTATCATTAGCTATACAACAGATTTAAATGTTAAAATTTTAAGATGTATGTTTTTTGTAAAGGTAGTTTACTACATTTAATTTACGAAAACGTTTAAGTTTGTTAACAACATATTAATTTCATCCTTATGAAAAGCATATATTTAGTTTTAGTTTACATTTTATGTTGCTATGCAACTTTTGCTCAAACAAATCAAGTTAAAGTTATAGACGACGCCAGTGGTCAGTATTTACTTGTTAATGGTGAGAAGTTTATTGCTAATGGAATGAATTGGGCTCATATGCCAATTGGTAAAAATTTTAATTATAGCCTTTGGGAACAGCCTGATGACATCATTAAAGCAGCGCTTGATAACGAGATGAGCTTGCTAAAAAATATGGGTGTGAATACTGTAAGAATCTACACCGGTATTCAACCCAAGTGGATCACATATATCTATGAGAATTACGGTATTTACACCATGTTAAATCATTCTTTTGGGCGTTATGGATTAACCATTGATGGCGTATGGACTCCTGTAACAAAATACGATGATCCTGCAACTAAAGAATTATTAATGTCTGAGGTAACTGATTTAGCACAGACATATAAAAACACGCCAGGTTTATTACTCTATTTATTAGGTAATGAAAATAATTATGGATTGTTTTGGGCTGGAGCGGAAACAGAGGATTTTCCTGATGAAGAAGACCAACGCCGAGCAGTTGGAGAAAGCCGAGGACGACCTATGTATAAGTTAATGAATGACGCAGCCCTCAAAATAAAGTCTATAAACAATGACGTACCAGTTGCAATTTGTAATGGTGATTTACTGTTTTTAGATATTATTGCTGAAGAATGTCCTGATGTAGATATTTACGGAACCAATATGTATAGAGGTGCTTCTTTTGGAGATGCTTTTGAACGTGTCAAAAAAGAATATGGAAAACCCATCTTATTTACAGAATTTGGATCAGATGCTTTTAATGCAAAAGACAATCAAGAAGATCAAAAAATGCAAGCGCATTATATGGTTGAAAACTGGAAAGAAATTTATCAAAATGCAGCTGGCCTTGGTAAGGCAGAAAACTCATTAGGTGGTTATACATTTCAATTTAGTGATGGTTGGTGGAAATTTGGACAAACCACCAATTTAGATGTTCACGACAATAATGCATCTTGGTCTAATGGAGGTTACGAAATTGACCACGTAGAGGGCAAAAACAATATGAACGAAGAGTGGTTTGGTATTTGCGCTAAAGGCTTTTCTAATTCAAGAGGATTATATGAATTATATCCCAGAGCAGCTTACTATGCTTTAAAAGAAGCACATAAATTAGATCCATTTGCTGAAGGCACTAATTTAGACTTTGTTAATAATTACTTTAATAACATCTCCATAATGGACGCCGTTTTGCGTGCTCGCGGTGATAAAGCTGCATTAGGCGGTGGTGGTTCAAATAAAATTAGCATAAGTACATTAAGAGCAGAATTTACTACTTTCAATACAGGTGGTAGCCTTCTCACGACACCAGAAAATGCAGACCCAGATGCTAACACATTTCCTGATCAGCAAGGTTTTGATCATATGCAGTCTTATTATATTGGTGTGGAAGGAAGGCCTTCTCCGAATATGCGTGCCAAAGTTGATTTTAACATTGTTGGGAATGTCGCTACAAATCCAATTGACGAAATATTTTATGAAAATAGAGCCAGACCTATAACGGTAGATACTCCAGATGGAGAAGTTGTTTTAGAAGATAATGAGCGAGTAACTGTTTATCAAGCCGAATATGAATGGAATGCTGAACATTTTGATTTAAGAGGCTTCTATAGAACAGGCCATTACCATTGGGGCTACGAAGGTGATTTCTTCGGCCTTTATCCTGAAGCTAACTACGGACCCAATTTAGATATTTATAATGGTGAAATCCTTGGTTTTGAATTAGATGGTAAAGGTGTAGCAGACGGCTTTAAAGCAGCGTTTGGTCCACAACTCTGGTGGGGTGCTAATCCAACGATGCTTTTTAAATATAGAACAGAAATTAAACATTGGACAGTAACAGGTATTTACCATAGAGATGTTGAAACGGATTTAGAGTTTGACGAAAACGGTCGTCGTGTTTTAGACCAAAATCAAGTTCGTAGTGGTGTTATTCCACCATGGCCGACAGAACGAGCAACACTTGTTTTTGAAAGGGATTTCGGAAGATTTGGTTTGACTTTAGGAGGAATTTGGGGTGGTAGCCCACTTAATGATAGTTCTTACCAAGATATTACAGACGATGGTCAAGTCGTTATTGATAAAATAGATTCTGATGACAATTGGGGTTGGAAAGGTAAACTTACTTATCAAGGCGGAAAGTTTCAATGGTATGCCCAAGGTGGTGTTTCAGGTCTTGTTGCTGGAGGTGGATACGATCAAACCATGACCCTAACTGGTTGGAAACTTAAAGACGTTGGTACAGGTAACTTATCAAATGTGCTAACTGGCTTTACCTATAATATTGGAAAATGGCAAATAGCACCAAACTTCTTATGGCAACAACCTTTAGTTGATCCAATGCCAAACGATGTTGCAGCTCCAGGGAGAATACGAAATATCATTGATGATCCCTTTGCTGTACGAAGCAATAGAGAAAAAACTGCTGGTGAAATTTTGATCACTTTCGACCCAACACCAGGTACTTATATGTATGAGTGGAATAACGACAGGGCAGAAGATGCCAGTTTTGCCATGAGTGCAGGTTTTGTTTATCACGACAATAAATCTACAACTGATGGTCACGTAGGGTTTTTAGCTGATCGTACGTTTTTTGCTTTTGGAAATACTGTTCCTGAAGAAGATTTATGGGAAGCCCATACCAGAATGGTGTCTAAAATTAGTCCAGAATTAGGTTTAATAGGAAACTTTTACTACGGTAAGGGTCAAGCTAATGGTGATGACGAGAGAAATATTTATCGTTATGGTGCAGATTTAAGAGCTCTTTATAAAAACTGGAAAGTCCAAGGTCACGTCAAAATTGACGATTGGGGACCATTTGACTACCACAGAGATTTTAACTTAACTTATCCTGTTCAATTAATGTTAGATGTATCGTATTCGTTGAGTAAACCTGATTGGTTTGTTTTACCAAATACACGCATCGGTATACGCGGAACTTGGCGTTCATTAGACGAAAATTCACCAAGATATTTACCCAATCAAACGCCTGTAGGGACTTTTAATGGTGACCCCATTTTAAGTGCTGCTGGCTTTCCAGATGGTACGGAGTGGGAAATCAGAACATATATTCATATTAATATCGGAAAATAAAAGATAATGATCAAATTAAATTTTAAAACCTATACGCTTTTACTTTTATGCCTGGCAATCTTTTCAGGATGCGAGCGTGATATTTCAGATGATGCAGTTTTAGCTTCTTTTCCTAATACTGCTGAAGTTTACACGGACAACCCTGTGGGATTAACAGATGAGTTTTTCATATCAATAGATCCCTTGGAAGGTGCAAACCCTGAAGCTTTTGGAACAGATGATAACGAGTCCTTTCTTGGTTCTTCGTCTATTAAAATTGCTGTGCCTGGACCAAATAATCCAGACGGTAATTTTGTTGGAGGAATTTTTAGAGATAGAGGAGAAGGCAGAGACTTAACAGGTTTTGACGCCCTCACGTTTTGGGCTAAAGGTTCTGTAAATGGAACTTTAAGTAACGTTGGTTTTGGTAATGATTTTTTAGAAGATAAATTTCCTGTTGTAAGACAAGGTCTAGAATTGACAACCGACTGGAAGAAGTACGTCGTTCCAATTCCAAACCCTTCTAAACTTGTTCAGGAAAGAGGTATGTTTTTCTTTACAGCTGGAGGTTTTGATATTGTTGATGATGAGCCTAACGGCAATGAAGTCGCTTGGACATTTTGGCTTGATGAAATTAAATTTGAAAATTTAAGCACTATTGGGCAATTGAGGCCTGCAATATTAAACGGAGAAGACGTAGTGCAACAAGGATTTATTGATGTCCCTATTGAACTTACCGGGTTAAACTTGACAGCAAACTTAGCTTCAGGAGAAAACGTCACAGTACAAGCCGCACCAGCGTATTTTGATTTTCAATCAACAAACCCGCAAGTCGCATCGGTAGATGAAACAGGTTTAGTGTCAGTTGCGAGTACTGGTGATGCTTCAATAACAGCTAGTTTACGCAATATAGCCGCAGAAGGCTCTTTGAACTTAACTGTAGAAGGTGGTTTTAATTTTGCACCAACTCCAACAAGACCAGCTGAAGATGTGGTCTCTATTTTTAGCGATGCTTATCAAGATATTCCAGTTTCAAGATATAACTCGTTTTTTGAGCCATTTCAAACTACTCTTGGTGGTATTGTTCCGGTTGGACCAGAAAATATAATCAGTTACACGCAATTAAATTTTGTTGGGATTGTTTTTAATGATGTAACATTTCCAGCAGAAGCAGTTCAACCAGTTGATGCTACTAATTTAACGCATTTACACATTGATATTAATATCCAAGAACCTCTTGAAGCTAACGATAGGTTTCTAATGGAATTAACAAATTTTGGAGCATCTGAAACCGTAGGCTCTTTCTTAATTACAGGAGACCAGTTGCTCGAAGATGAATGGGTGAGTTTTGATATCCCACTCTCAGATTTTTCTGGCTTGTCGGACAGAAACCGGATAGGTTTATTGTTGTTTAATTCAGAAGCAGGACCTAATAACCCTACCATTTCTAATGTATTTTTAGATAACATTTACTTCTATGTGGAGTAAGTTTTAAATTATTAATTATGAAAAAAACTTTTAAAATGAAATATATACCAATTTTTCTTTTACTCTCAATTTGTTTTTCGAGTTGTAGTGAAGACGAAACTCAAGAAGTGGTGACTAAAAACAATCTCGTTTGGTCAGACGAATTTGACCAAGATGGTGCGCCAAATCCTCAAAATTGGACTTTCGACATTGGTGACGGCTCAGCTGAAGGTATTCCAGGTTGGGGTAATAATGAACTTCAATACTACACCGATAGACCAGAAAACGTCAAAGTTGAAAATGGTGTTCTTGTCATCACAGCCAGACAAGAGTCGATTGAAGGCAGCAATTTTACTTCTGCAAGGCTAAAAACCAAAGGCCTCTTTGAAAAACAATTTGGTCGTTTTGAAGCCCGAATAAAATTACCTTCTGGAAAAGGCTATTGGCCAGCGTTTTGGTTGCTTGGTGATGATAGTGATGGAGCTATTTGGCCCCAAGTCGGAGAAATAGATATTATGGAAAATGTTGGTGACGAACCGACTACCATTTTCGGCACCGCTCACGGCCCAGGCTTTTCTGGTGCTGCATCAGTTTCTAAAGAGTTTACTCTTCAAAATAGCAGAGTTGATACTGAGTTCCATATTTACGGTATTGAATGGTCACCAAACCGAATCAACTACTATATCGATGATAAATTATACCAGTCTTTAACGCCAAAAGATATTGAAGAAGAAACCAATGGCGAAGGGGTTTGGGTATTTAATGATAGACCGTTTTACATTATACTTAATATAGCCGTAGGTGGCAATTTACCTGGTAATCCAAATGCAGAAACTATTTTTCCTCAAAGTATGATAGTTGATTACGTTAGAGTTTATGAATAATAAAATTTATTAAAATGAAAATATTAAAAAGAAGTTTAGTATTAACGTTAGTCATTACCTTTTCATTAGTTCAATGGTCTTGTGATGATAATGAAAGCGGTATTGAATTTGTCGGTTTCGAAGCCAGATTTGTAAGTGACGTCAATAATAATGTGATTACTTTTACAAATTTATCTAATGAAGCGACAAGTTTTGAATGGGATTTTGGAGACGGCACTTTTTCAACTGTAGCTAACCCTACAAAAGTCTATGATGAAGGCGGAACCTTTACTGTTACACTTACGGCTTCAAACGAAAATAACCAAACCGATACGTTTCAAGATACGTTTATCATTGAAGACTTATTTGATGGTGGTTTATTAGTCAATGGTGATTTCGAAAATGGTTCAGAAGGTTGGATTCAAGGCGTAGATGATAATAATCCTGCTCCAGTAGTAACCGAAGACGGCAATTCTTTTTATGAAGTCAATATTACAAACCCTGATCCTAATCAACCTTTCCTGGTCAATCTCAGTCAAAAACTACCTATAGAACAGGGCAATACTTATGTCCTTACTTTTGATGCTTGGTCTGATACAAACCGGACTTTGATTGCTGGTATTGGCTTAAGCGGTGGGGACTTTTCAAATGATGTTCAAACCGTAAACCTTACAGATACCCAACAAACCTTTGAATTGACGTTAAGTTCACAAGATTTTGGTGCGCCAGACGCAAGAGTATTATTTGATTCTAATGGTGATGCTGGATTAGTTAGAATTGATAACGTGTCTTTAAAATTACAATAAGTTATCGACCTTTTTTGTTTTTAAAATTTAAATAAATTTATTTTAAATAAGATATATATGCCTACAAACTCAGTTGATAAAGCCCAAAAACAACTTGATATTGTAAATATTAACGAAGAGAAATTTTTGAAAATTTCTAACAGTAGTGAATTACGTCCTTTTTTTATGAGTATTATAAGTCCATCCAACCACTGGATGTTTATATCAAGCAATGGCGGACTCACAGCGGGTAGAAAAAATTCTGAGTATTCTCTGTTTCCTTATTACACTGATGATAAAATCACAGAATTTGCAGATATTACAGGAAGTAAAACCGTATTGAAAATTTATGATAAAGGTAAAATCCACTTTTGGGAACCTTTTTCTAAACGCTTTAACGATTTGTATGAAACGTCCAGAAATATCTACAAAAGTATTTACGGGCATAAAGTTGTTTTTGAAGAGGTCAATGTAACCTTAGGTTTAAGTTTCTCTTATCAATGGAGTACATCAGATCATTTTGGGTTTATCAAAAATTCTCAATTGAAGAACTTTGGTGAAATTCAATATGAAATAGAATGTATCGACGGGATACAAAATATTTTGCCTGCAAAAGTAGAAACAGCTTTACAAACCCAAAGTAGCAACCTCGTTGATGCCTATAAGCGTAGCGAACTTGAAGAAACTTCAGGTGTTGGTGTCTTTGCTTTAAGTGCTGTCCCTGTTGATAAAGCAGAGCCAAGCGAAGCTTTAAAAGCTAACGTGGTTTGGAGTTTGAATACACAACATCCAAAATACCTTCTGTCTTCTTTACAATTAGAAAAGTTTAGAAACAACAAATCAATTGAACAGGAAAATGATGTCAAAGCTGAGAAAGGCGCTTATTTTGTCCATCAAAGTTTTGTTTCTCAACCTGAATCTACATTAGAATGGTCAATTATTGCAGATGTCAATTATAATCAATCTGCAGTGGTTGAGCTTATTCACAAAATTAAAAATGACAAAAGCTTAGATACAAAACTTCAAGAAGACATTGATACGGGCACACAAAACTTAATTAAGCTCAGTGCAGCCGCTGATGGACTTCAGTATTCAAGTGATGAATTGAGAGATATTAGACATTATTCCAACACGATGTTTAATATTATGCGTGGCGGTATTTTTGACAACAATTATACCATTGATGCTAAAGACTTTAAAAAATATATCAAAGCCGCTAATGTTCATATTGCTAAAACCTATTTACCTAAAATTGATAGCTTAGGGAATGAGTTTAGCCTTGAAGAGCTTAAAGCGCTAGTTAAAAAAGAAAACAATCCCGACTTAACAAGGCTTTGTACAGAATATTTACCCTTAAAATTTAGCCGAAGACACGGTGACCCCAGTAGACCTTGGAACCAATTTTCAATCAACCTAAAAGATGAAGATGGTAATAAAGTTTTAGATTATGAAGGCAACTGGCGTGATATTTTTCAAAACTGGGAAAGTCTTGCCTATTCTTATCCAGCCTTCATCGAAGGGATGATTTTTAAATTTTTAAACGCCTCAACTTTTGATGGCTATAATCCTTATCGCTTAACTAAAGACGGATTTGATTGGGAAGTTATAGAACCAGACGACCCTTGGTCTTATATTGGATATTGGGGCGATCATCAAATTATTTATTTACAAAAATTCTTAGAGTTTTTAAACGATTATAATCCTGATAGGCTAAAGTCCTTACTCAGTGAAAATGCATTCGTTTATGCCAATGTGCCATACAAAATCAAACCTTATAAGGATATTGTTAGCGACCCAAAAGATACTATTGATTTTGACCACAATGCTGATAAGTTTGTAAGACAGCATAGAGATAAAATTGGTGCAGACGGTGCTTTACTCCAAAACCAAAATCAAGATATAGTTCACGTCAATTTTATAGAAAAAATACTGGCAACTTCTTTGGCTAAACTTTCAAATTTAATTCCAGAAGCTGGTATTTGGATGAACACCCAAAGACCAGAATGGAATGATGCTAACAACGCTTTAGTAGGTAACGGCGTGTCTATGGTAACTTTGTATTATCTCAGACGATTTATGGCGTTTTTTGAAAATGTGTTTGAAAATATAGATGCCAATCAAAACTTTCAAATTTCTGAAGAACTCCATAATTTATTTAACCAAATTCAGGATAGCTTTAAAAGTCATCAAGCATTAACTAAGCAATCTTTTTCTGATAAAGATCGAAAAGTGATCACTGAACAATTAGGGCAAGCAGCCAGCAAATTTAGATGTCAAATATACGAGCAGCAATTTTCAGGTCAAAAGCAAGAGTTGAAAGCCAGTGAAATTAAATCTTTCATAAATCTGTCACTTCAATATTTAGAGCAATCTATTAAAGCCAATAAAAGATCTGACAATCTCTACCACGCCTATAATCTTGCAACTTTTGATGACGATAAAATAGTGGTTTCTTATTTAGAAGAAATGTTGGAAGGTCAAGTGGCGGTATTGAGTTCTAAATATCTTAAATCTAAAGAAGCTGTTGAAGTCTTAGACGCTTTAAAACAAAGTGCTTTATTTAGAGAAGACCAATACAGTTACTTGTTATACCCAAATAAAAACCTTAAGGGATTTTTAGAGCGCAACCACATTCCAGAAGCATCCGTAAAATCATCTGAATTACTTCAAAAATTAGTTGAAGATAAGCACGTTGGTATCATTCAAAAAGATGTTTTAGGCAACTATCATTTTAATGGAAATTTCAACAATGTTAAATTTCTAAAAAAAGCCTTAAACGATTTAGCAGAGACTGAATATGCTGAATTAGCATCAAAAGATTTTAGTCGTATTTGTGAAATATTTGAAGAAGTGTTTAATCATAAAGCTTTTACAGGTAGATCAGGTACTTTCTATGGCTATGAAGGTTTGGGTTCTATATATTGGCATATGGTATCTAAATTACAGTTAGCCGTTTTAGAATGCTGTAATAAAGCCATTGCTGATAGAGAATCTCCAGAAGTTTTGGGTCATTTACTTGAACATTATTACGAAATCAATGAAGGCATTGGCGTGCACAAATCGCCAAAACTTTACGGCGCTTTCCCAACCGATCCTTATTCTCATACACCTTATGGCAAAGGCGCACAACAGCCAGGAATGACGGGACAAGTCAAAGAAGATATTATCAGCCGATTTGGTGAATTGGGCGTTGATTTTGAAGATGGTGTACTCAAATTTAAACCACATTTATTACGAAAAGATGAATTTTTAACTGAAGATAAAGCAGTAAAATATATCAATGTTAACAAAGATATACAACATCTTGATTTAAAACCAGATCAACTTTTCTTTACCATTTGTCAAATTCCAGTGGTTTATAAAAAGTCTGATAAAAACAATATAAAAGTTGAATTTAATAAGGGTTCAGATAAATCAATTGATAGTCTTGAATTACCTAAAGATATCAGTAAAGCTATTTTTAAAAGAACAAATCAAGTCAAGCTTTTACAAGTTGAAATCAAAGAATCTATTTTAAAATAATATGAAAACTCAACTTCACATATCATTATTAATTTGCCTGATGCTTATCGTATCCTGCAAAAATAAAAGTGAAGACAAAACGCCTATGCAAAAGCAAAAGAACACGAATCTAACCGCAAAAGAAATTTTAAACAATCCTGACTATCTCGCTATTTCTTACGGCGGTTATCGTCAAGACACTCGAGATAAGCAACCCACAATTCCACAACTCAAACAAGATCTTAAAATTTTGGATGCTTTAGGAATAAAAATTTTAAGAACTTACAATGTACGTTTGCCACATGCCGCTAATATTTTAAAAGCCATCAAAGAGCTCAAATCTGAAAACCCAGACTTTGAAATGTATGTGATGCTTGGCGCGTGGATAGACTGTAAAAACGCTTGGACGGATTTACCTTTAAATCATAATGAAGGAAGTCCAAAAAATGCAGAAGAAATAGACCGCGCTGTTGAATTGGCTAATACTTATCCTGATATTGTAAAAGTGATTGCTGTTGGTAACGAAGCCATGGTCAAATGGGCTGCAGCTTACTATGTTGAGCCGCATATCATTTTAAAATGGGTCAAGCATTTGCAAAATCTTAAAAAAGATGGTCAACTCGATAAAAATGTATGGATTACAAGTTCAGATAATTTTGCGTCTTGGGGCGGCGGAAGCCCTGAATACCATACACCAGAACTTAAAGAACTTTTGAAAAGTGTAGATTATTTATCTATTCATACCTATCCAATGCACGATACGCATTACAATCCCACGTTTTGGGGAGTTTTGCCTAAAGAAAAACAATTAAAAAACTTAGAAATTCTTGACAGGGTGATGAATAGAGCTTTGAGTTATGCGGTTTCTCAGTACGATAGTGTAGTAAATTATATGAAAAGTAATGGCGTAAATAAACCCGTACATATTGGTGAAACAGGCTGGGCAAGTTTATCAAATCACCTTTATGGTAAAAAAGGTTCTAAAGCAACTGATGAGTATAAACAGGCTTTGTATTACGATAAAATCAGAGCTTGGTCAAGAAAAAATAAAGTCGCTTGTTTCTATTTTGAAGCTTTTGACGAACCCTGGAAAGCCGCACATAATCCATTAGATTCAGAAAATCATTTTGGACTTTTTACAGTTGATGGTAAAGCCAAATATGTGCTTTGGGACGAATTTGACCAAGGAATATTTAAAGATTTAAAACGTGGCAAAAACTCAATTAAGAAAACCTACGAAGGTAATCGAGAAGATTTATTACTCGATGTGAGTATGCCCGATGTCAAAAAAGAAATTACTCCAAATCATTAAAACAATGATGTAAAACATTGAAGTATGAAAAATTTTATTCTTTTAAAACTACTAATTATTGCAATTGTAATGAGTTCCTGTTCTAAACCTAAAGAAGAAAAACAACTTTCTGTTCAAGTCTTTGAAACCTCAAGAAGTGGAAACAAATTAACTGAAATAAAACAATTTAAAGAAGATAAACCCACTTCAAAAATAGTTGTTGATACAAGCAAAACCTATCAAACTATTTCTGGTTTTGGAGGTTCGTTTACTGAAGCATCAGCTTATCTTTTAAATCAATTGAGTGCAGAAAATCGTCAAAAAATCATCGACGCCTATTTTGCTGAAACAGGTGCGCATTATTCTTTAACCAGAACGCATATGAATTCTTGTGATTTTTCATTAGGTCAATATTCTTATGCTCCTGTGGAAGGCGATAAAACACTTGAAAATTTTAGCATTGAAGAAGATAAAGAAGACCTTATTCCAATGATAAAAGACGCTATGAAAGCTTCAACAGATGGTTTTAAAATCATTTCTTCACCTTGGACAGCTCCACCTTGGATGAAAGATAACAAAGACTGGGTTGGCGGCAAGCTTTTGCCAGAATACTATGACACTTGGGCCTTATTCTTTTCAAAATATGCTGATGCTTACAAAGCAGAAGGTATTGATATATGGGGTTTTACAGTAGAAAATGAGCCTTTAGGAAACGATAGCAATTGGGAAAGTATGCACTACACCCCTAAAGAAATGACAGATTTTGTAGTCAACCACCTTGGACCACAATTAGAAAAAGATGGTAAAAGTGATTTAGTCATTTTAGGTTATGACCAAAATAGAGAGCATCTTGATGAATGGGTAGATGAAATGTACCGGGATGAAACTTCCAGAAAATACTTTGATGGAACGGCCATCCACTGGTATGCCAGCACTTACAAAATATTTGAAGACCAATTAGAATATGCTAAAAATAAAGCGCCTGATAAGTATTTAATAGAAACAGAAGGTTGTATAGACGCTCAGATACCGGTTTGGAAAGATGATGATTGGTACTGGCAAAAAGAAGCCACTGATTGGGGTTGGGAATGGGCATCTGAAGATAACAAACATTTACACCCTAAATACAGACCAGTGTACAGATATGCTCGTGATATCATCGGTTGTTTGAATAACGGTGTTGATGGTTGGATAGATTGGAATATGGTTTTAAACCGTCAAGGTGGACCAAATTGGTTTGAAAATTGGTGCGTTGCTCCAGTAATTGTCGATGAAAATCAAGACGAAGTTTACTTCACACCGCTTTATTACACTATGGCACACTTTAGTAAATATGTAAGACCAGGCGCAAAACGTATAGCATTTGATTCTACTGATGAAAAGCTTCAAGTTACAGCGGCTCAAAATCCTGATGGTTCTATAGCTGTTATCGTATTTAATCCTACTGAAGAAGAAAAAGTCTTTGAACTTGAACACCAAAATATTTCAAAAACCATATCAATTAGCCCCCAAGCATTACAAACCATAATACTATAAAGCTATGTCAAAAACACCATCTACACACAAAGTTCCAGTAGGTCAAAAAGCTGCATTTGGTGCTGGACATTTTGTTCTCAATCTTTTACCAGGAGTATTAGGCGTCTATTTGCAGGTTTTTATTTTAACTGCTTTTGGAATGGATCCTGTTTGGGCAGGCTTGTTAGGTGGCTTACCGAGAATTTTTGATGCCTTAACCGACCCTGTAATGGGTTTTATTTCAGACAATACTAAGTCGAGATGGGGTAGACGACGACCATATATTTTTAGTGGAGCTATCATTAGTGGTATTCTATTTATACTCATGTGGCAGTTAGATGAAAATGCTTCAATGACATTCAATTTTTGGTATGTCATGATTTTACAAATTCTATTCCTTGTTGGAAATACCATGTTTGCAACGCCTTTAGTTGGATTGGGTTACGAAATGACACCTGATTATAACGAGAGAACACGATTAATGAGTTTAGCCAATTCAATGGGACAAATTGCTTGGATGATTGTTCCTTGGTTATACGTCATCATTCCAGATCCTTATACTTTCGATAATCCCGCAGAAGGTGTGAGAACCATGGCGATAATAGTTGGTGGGGTTTGTATTGTTTTTGGAATACTTCCATCCCTTTTCTGTAAGGGCATTGATGCCTCTCATATGGAAAATAGGGAAGAAATTAATTTTAAAACTTTAGCTTCTAACCTTAAATCTCTTTTTAAAGGAATTGTTCAGGTATCAAAAAACAAGCCTTTTATGAAATTATGTGGAGCAACTTTTTTGGTATTTAATGGTTTCCAATTGGTCGCTGCCTTTTCTGTTTTTATTATAGTCTTTTATATATATGAAGGGAGTTGGGAATTGGCCGGAGCTTGGCCAGCATGGTTTAATACCTTAAATGCTGTTATAACAGCTTTTATCGTGATTCCTATAATTTCTAAAATGGCGACTAAAATAGGAAAGCGAAATGCTTTTTTAGTTTCTACTTTTATATCTATAGTTGGCTATATATTAAAATGGTGGGGCTTCGATCTAGAACTCAATGAACAATTTAATCAAACTGAATTAGGAATGAGTTTAACCAATGGCCTCGCAAGTATTTTTGATGCCATAAATCCTTTTCTCGATAGTGTAGGAATGACCTGGTTCAGTATTGAAGTTGAAAATGGTGTGCCTTGGTTGATGTTTATTCCTATTCCTTTTTTTGCTTTCGGTATGGGTGGCTTATTTACCCTTATGATGAGTATGACGGCAGACGTCTGCGATTTAGATGAACTCGAAAATGGGATGCCGAGAAAAGAAGGAACTTTTGGCGCTATTTACTGGTGGATGGTCAAAGTTGGTCAAGCTTTAGCCATTATATTAAGTGGGGTAATTTTAAAATTAGTTGGCTTTGACCAAAACGTGACAAACCAAGCTGCAGAAACTATGACTAGCTTAAGAATTGCAGACATTATAGTTCCTGCTTCTACAGCAGCTTTGGCTTTTATTGTGATGTGGAAATATAACCTAGATGAAAACAGGGTCAATGAAATAGGAAAAGCTTTAGAACGTCGAAAAGCTAAACCCGCTATTCCTAACTCATTTTATCAAACTAGAAAACTTCAGTCTTTAATTTCTAAAGATTTAAAATCTGATAACAAGTATGACATAGACTTTTCATCAAAATCTATGGACGACGCCAGAAAACTATTTAGTCAAAGCCTTAAAAGTGGTGTGCACGGTTTTTGTTTTAGCCCTTATGTTGATGGTCAGGACGTCAATGACTTGTTAAATGAACAACAAATCAGAAGACGTATCAATGTCATTAAACCTTATACACAATGGGTGAGGTCTTTTTCATCTACAAACGGCAACGAATTAACACCTAAAATAGCAAAAGAAAATAATCTTAAAACAGCAGTTGGAGCTTGGATTAGTCAAGATACGGAACAAAATCAAAAAGAAATTGATGCCTTAATCGAGTTAGGTAAAGCAGGTTTAGTCGACATAGCTGTGGTTGGAAATGAAGTTTTATTGAGAAACGAATTAACAGAGGCAGGGCTTATAAGTTATATAAATGAAGTTAAAAGAGCCCTTCCTGATATTCCTGTTACTTGTGTTGACGCCTACTATATATTCGATGAACATCCAGAATTAATTGAAGTTTGTGATGTTATATTAATGAATTGTTATCCATTTTGGGAGGGTGCTCATATTGATATCGCAACATCTTATTTACGTCAAATGTACAGTTTGGTTAAAGAAAAAGCCCAAGACAAACCCGTTATAATTGCAGAAACAGGCTGGCCAAATTTAGGTTCTAATACAGAGGAGGCTCAACCTTCGGCTCTAAATGCAATTAAATATTTTGTCAATGTTAACAATTGGGCTAAAGCTGAAAATGTTGATTTATTTTACTTCTCTTCTTTTGATGAATCTTGGAAAGTTCGTCATGAAGGCGATGTTGGAGATAGATGGGGAATTTGGGATAAAAACGAAAATTTAAAATACAATTAAAATACACTATGTCGTACAGAAAAGAACAGCAACTCACTGAGGAGTATAAAAAGTTTTTAGCGTCTTTAGATGAACACAACCATACTAAAGGTTTATCTTATGGCGAGCTGATAAAGCTATTTCATAAAATTCTTAAAAGTGGTATCCACGGTCTTGGCTTCAGTATGTATGAAGATGGTCAAGAACCAGGTGACCATATCACTGAAGCACAAGTGATGAGACGAATGAAAATTTTAAAGCCACACATTAAATGGGTCAGGTCTTTTTCTTGTATCGAAGGTAATGAGTTTGTGCCAAAAGTAGCAAAAGCAGTCGGAATCAAAACTTTAGTCGGCGCCTGGATAGGTGATGATAGAGAAAAAAACCGCCAAGAAATAGATGCACTCATCGATATGGCAAACAAAGGTTTAGTTGATATCGCAGCAGTTGGTAATGAAGTGTTATACAGAAATGACATTCCACTTGAAGAACTTAAAGACCACATCAGAGAAGTACGTCAAGCTATACCAGATAACATCCCAGTAAGTTACGTTGATGCTTATTACGAGTTTAGTGTACATCCTGATTTAACTGAACTCTGTGATGTGATTTTAACCAATTGCTATCCCTTTTGGGAAAGTTGTCATATTGACTACTCTCTAGCACACATGCAACAAATGTATGGTCAAACCTTAGCTGCGGCAAAAGGCAAAAAAGTAATTATTACCGAAACAGGTTGGCCAAGTCAAGGCGAAAGTCTTGGAGGTGCTCAACCTTCTGATGAAAACTTTTTAAAATATTTTATCAATACACAGTTGTGGTGTAAAAAAGCCAATGTAGAGTGTTTCTATTTTTCATCTTTTGATGAATCTTGGAAAATTGGAGACGAAGGTGACGTTGGAGCCTACTGGGGATTATGGGATAAGCACGAAAACCTAAAATATTAACAATTTTAACCCAAATGTAAAGATATTGTATAGGTAAAATTAACACTATATCGTTTTAGAAACCTTAAATTTGAACTTTAACTCTATAAATATTTATGATTATGAAAAAAATTACTCTTTTAATGATGTTGTTTGTTTTTCCTTTATTAGGAATTTCACAAACAGAACTAGTTACAAATGGCGATTTTGAATCAGCACCTAGCGGTGCTTGGTTTGGAAATGCCTTTAATATTGTAACACAAGGCACTAACAACCTTAACGAAGCAGAAATATTAACTGCTTCGCCTGGTCAACCTTTCCAAGTTAATTTAAGCCAAGAAATTGTTTTGCAAGATGGACTTACTTATGAATTAAGTTTTGTTGCATTTACTGACGCAACAACAAACTCAAGAACTATTATTGCTGGTTTAGGTCAAAATGGAGGTACTTTTGCAGCACTTA
This sequence comes from Mesohalobacter salilacus, assembly GCA_003931895.1. GTDB lineage: Bacteria > Bacteroidota > Bacteroidia > Flavobacteriales > Flavobacteriaceae > Psychroflexus. The sequence continues at coordinate 6,619 of RRZV01000100.1, read as the reverse complement.
CAGAAACACCCACGATTACATCAACGGCTCAAACATTTACTTTTCAATTTACAGTAAATTATGGTGATGCCGTTAATGATAGAGTGCTATTTGATTTAGCAGCAGAAACAGGCTTTGTTTTTATTGATGACGTATCAGTCGTTGAAGTTACAACAACATGTAATAATGGTGTGCAAGATGGAGATGAAACAGGTGTAGACTGTGGTGGTTCAATTTGTCCAGCATGTACTAATCCACCATCAGGACCTCCAACAACACCACCAGCCAGAGATCCAGCTTCTGTAGTATCAGTTTACAGTGATGCTTATACTCAAGCACCAACCGATGGTTTCCAAACGTTTGGAGGAGCTGTTGTTTCAGAAGTAGATTTTTCTGGAAATAGTATTTTGCAAGTCACTACTCCGGATAATGGATCAGGTTTACAGTATCAATATTTTAATGTAACTCCTCAATTTCTGGACCTAACAGCAATGAGTAATATGCACGTTGATTTCTATTTTGAAGGTGATCCAACTGCTACAGGAACAATTTTAATTGTTATTGCTCAATATTCAGATGGTACAAACATTCAAGAAAATTTTGATGTGACTTCACTTGCATCAGACACGTGGCATGAAATGGATGTAGCATTTGCAGATTTTGATGCCAATTCAGGTAATCCAAGAGACCAAATTCAACAAGTTATAGTTCAAGTCGCTGGTGCTGATGGTTCTGCGACAGGTCCATTTTACGTTGATAATTTATATTTCCATGATAACACAACTCTCAGTATTAATGATTTTGATGCTAACGAATTCACTTCATATCCTAACCCAACTTCTGATGTTTGGAATATTAAATCTAAAAATGTTAATATTAGTAAGATAGAAGTGTTCAATACATTAGGTCGATTAGTTAAGGAAGTTTCAGTTAACGATTTAAATGCTGAAATAAACGCTTCAGATTTATCTAGTGGTATATATTTCGCTAAAGTTACAAGCGAAAGCAAAAGCACGACTTTAAAATTAATTAAAGAGTAAATAATTTACGGGGGTGTAATTACAAAAGCTTGTATCGATTTTTTCGGTACAGGCTTTTTTTATGCTCATTCATAAGCTAGTTTAAATTTCTACTTTTTATTTTTACATTTATAATATATTTGAAAAGTACAATTTCCATTTTATTCAAAATTCATGAAATCATTCCTTTTACCTTTATTAATAATGGCCATTTTAATAATGTCTTGTGGACAATCAAGAGATCAAAATAGGTCTCGTACTAAAAACAACGATTTTAAAATCAAAGTTGATTCTTTAATTAAATTAATGACCCTTGAAGAAAAAGTAGGTCAAATGGTGCAATACAGCGGCGGTTGGGACTTAACAGGACCAAAATCAGATAATAACAAGCTCAAAAAGCAACAAATTGAAGATGGTCTAGTCGGTAGTATGCTTAACGTCACCTCAGTTGAACAAGTCAGAGCCGCACAAAAATTAGCCATAGAAAATTCAAGACTTAAAATTCCCATGCTTTTTGGTTATGACGTTATTCATGGCTATAAAACTATGTTTCCGCTTCCTTTAGCTGAAGCAGCAAGCTGGGATTTAGATTTGATGGAACGAACTGCTAAAGTTTCTGCCAAAGAAGCTGCAGCTGCTGGTGTCAACTGGACTTTTGCACCAATGGTTGATATCTCAAGAGATGCAAGATGGGGGCGAATAATGGAAAGTGCTGGCGAAGATACCTATCTCAATACCGTTGTCGGCCTTGCAAAAATGAGAGGCTATCAAGGCGATAGTCTATCAGATGTAAATTCCATAGCCGCTTGTGCTAAACATTTTGCAGCTTATGGTTATGTTAAAAGTGGTAAAGAATACAACACTGTAAGCATTGGCGAACACGAGTTACACAATGTAGTTCTGCCACCTTTTAAGGCTTTAGCTGAAGCTGGTATAGCAACCTTTATGAATTCTTTTAGCGATATGGATGGTATACCTGCTACTGCAAGTTATAGGTTACAAACCGAACTACTAAAAGATGAATGGGGCTATAATGGCATGATCGTGTCTGATTGGGGCTCTGTAGAAGAATTAAGCACTCACGGTGTTGCTGAGGATTTTGCTGATGCTGCAAAAATTGCAGTCAATGCTGGAAATGATATGGGCATGGAAAGTTCAGCTTATGCCAAACATCTCGTTCAATTAGTTGAAGATGGAAAAGTCAAAGAAAGTAGAATTAATGATGCCGTAAGTCGTATTTTGACTTTAAAATACAAACTCGGTTTGTTTGAAGATCCTTACAAATATTGTAATGAAGAACGAGAAAAAAATAATATCTACACAAAAGAACATCTTGAGTTAGCCTATGAAGCAGCTTTAAAATCTATTGTTTTACTCAAAAATGAAAATAAAGTTTTACCAATTTCTAAAGATGTAAAATCCATAGCTTTAATAGGACCCTTGGCTAATGATAAAAACTCACCACTGGGCAATTGGAGGGCAAGAGCTGAAAATAATTCTGCGGTTTCTCTTTATGAAGGCTTGAAAGAAAAATTACCAAAAAACATTGACTTAAAATATCACGAAGGCGTAGATTATGTCATCTCTGGAGAAAATTTCGCCACACCACTAAAAATTAATACAACAGACGATTCAAAGATTAAAGAGGCTGTCAAAATAGCTAAAAGTCAAGAATTAGTCATTTTAGCTGTTGGCGAAAATGCCTTTCAAAGTGGCGAAGGTAGAAGTCAAACTGATATTGGTTTTGCTGGACTTCAAACACGACTCATCAAAGCCGTTTACGAAGCCAACCCCAATACCATTATGGTCTTAATGAATGGCCGACCTATGGATATTAGTTGGTCTGCTAAAAACATCCCTGCAATCGTTGAAGCATGGCATCTTGGCTCACAAGCGGGCTATGCCATTGCCGATGTTTTGCTTGGAAAGTATAATCCTTCTGGAAAATTGCCTGTGTCATTTCCTCAAAGTAGTGGACAAGAGCCATTTTTCTATAACCACAAAAACACAGGTCGCCCAGATGTCAATCCTTATGATGTTATACATAGTCAACACAATGATGTGCCTAACGAAGCTGTTTTTCCATTTGGTCACGGTTTGAGTTATACCACATTTGAATATGGCGATATCCAATTAAGTCAGAATAGTTTTACCAAAGGCGAAAGTATTACAGCAGAAATTCAAATAACAAATACAGGCGATAGAGTAGGTGAAGAAGTCGTTCAGCTTTATATTAGAGATTTAGTAGGTAGCATAACGCGCCCTGTGTTAGAATTAAAAGACTTTGAAAAAATTAAACTTCAACCAGGCGAAACCAAAACAGTTTCGTTTGAAATTAATGAAGAAACCATAAAATTCTATACGATCAATAAAAAATGGGAAGCAGAACCAGGAGAGCTTAAATTGTTTATCGCTTCAAGCTCAAAATCACTAAAATCCAAATCTTTTTATTTTAAAACTTAAACAATTATTTATTCAAAAAGGAATGTTTTTTTAAACTTATTATGAAGGTCTAATTTAAAAATATAAATTTGCTAAAAAATATTAATTATGGAAAAATACTCAACACAAATTATTGACATTCTTATTACTTACGCTCCTAAAGTTGTTGGTGCCATTGTTACCCTTGTTATAGGGTTATGGCTCATCAAAATTATTGTTAAGACCGTAAGGAAAACCATGGAAAGACGAAAAGTAGACGCAAGCTTGATTCCGTTTTTATCAACTGTATTTTCGGTTCTTTTAAAAATTCTTCTCTTTTTAAGTGTCGTCAGTATGGTTGGCGTAGAAGCTACATCTTTTATCGCTATACTTGGTGCCGCTGGGCTTGCTATTGGTTTGTCTTTACAAGGTACACTTCAAAATTTCGCAGGTGGAGTTGTCTTATTATTGTTAAAACCTTTTAAAATAGGAGATGTTGTTGATGCAAAAGGGTTTTTAGGCGTTGTAAAGGAAATTCAAATATTTTATACAATTGTCAATACATTTGATAATAAAGTTATTTATCTACCAAATGGTAGCTTAGCTAATTCTGACATGACTAATCTTTCACAAGAAGAAGATAGAAGAAATGAGTGGACTTTTGGTATTGGTTACGGAGATGATGTTGCAAAGGCTAAAAAAATTATTCGAAGGTTAATAGATGAAGATAAAAGAATTTTTCAAGATCCAGAACCATTTTTAGCTTTACATTCTCTCGGAGATAGTTCTGTCAACATTGTTGTAAGAACTTGGTCTAAAGCTTCTGACCTTTGGCCAGTTTATTTTGAGATGAACGAAAAAGTTTATAACGAATTTGCTAAAGAGGGTATCAATATTCCATTCCCACAAATGGATGTACATTTACACAAACAAGACAAGTAAAAATCAAATTAATAATAATTATAATACGGCTGGGTTAATTCTTAGCCGTATTTTTTTTGAATAAAATTGAAACTAATATGTAGGATAAAATAATCAGAGGTATCGCTAAAAACTTTAGTAAGATCAATAAGACTAATGACGCTATCAAAAACAGAAATATTAATTTATTCTCTTTAAAATTCAAAGATTTTAGCTTGAGTGAAAACAATTCAACTTTCATATTCAATAAAACAACACTCAACAAACTTAGAACAATCAAAAAAATATCGTTTAAAATCAATTTATTTAGCCAGTCAATGTTTTCGTATTTTAGAATAAAAGGCAAAATCAATATCAAAATGGCATTGGCAGGTGTTGGTAAACCAATAAATTTCTCAGTCTGATTCTCGTCAATATTAAATTTCGCTAAGCGATAGGCCGAACCTAAAGTAATCGCAAACGCCAAAAAAGCAAACCAAGGGGTTTTACTTTCAATAGAAAATTCAAATGGACCTAATCCAACTAAATCTTTGGAGATTAACTGAAACACAACCAATGCAGGCACGACACCACTGGTCACCAAATCAGCTAAAGAGTCAAGTTGCTTTCCTAATTCACTACTAACTTTTAGTAATCTTGCTGCCAAGCCATCAAAAAAATCAAAGAAAATTCCAAGCGCAGAACAATAGGCTGCAAAAATTAATTCGCCTTGCATTGCAAAGTAAATACCAATACAACCCATCAATAAATTAAGTAAAGTAATAAGATTTGGAATAAAAGCTTTCAAGGTTCTGATTTTGTTAATTTTAGCCTATTAATTTCGACTTAATGCAATATGATTGACCAAAATAAGTTTTATATACCATATAATTAAAGATATTTGTCAAAAAATTGTAACTCTTGAAAGGCATACTAAGTTTAGTCTTATTAATATCAGTAGCACTTCAGGCGCAAACCCGTAAATATTCTAACGAATTTTTAAACATTGGCGTCGATGCTGCCGCTTTTGGTATGGCCAATGCCGTCACCGCAACATCAAAGGATGTCAACGCCGTATATTGGAATCCCGCAGGACTGATTCATCTTGAAGATTGGCAATTTTCAGCTATGCACTCAAGCTATTTTGCTAATATTGCTAACTACGACTACATCGCAGGAGCCAAACCCTTAGACGAAAAAAGTGCCATTGGCTTCAGCATTATTCGTTTTGGTGTCGATGATATTTTAAATACTACACAACTCATTGATCAGCAAGGTAATATAGATTTTGATCGTATCAGCTTATTTTCAACAGCAGATTATGCCTTCACCGTTTCTTATGCCAGAAACCTACCTATTCAAGGCCTAAGCTACGGTGTTAATGCTAAGGTCATAAGACGAATCATAGGCGATTTCGCATCCGCTTGGGGCTTTGGTTTTGATGTTGGTGTGCAATTCTCCACAAAACAATGGGAGTTTGGCTTTATGGCCCGCGACATCACAACCACATACAACACTTGGACCATCGACGAAGATGAATTCGCCACAATCCAAAACGCCGTCGCCGGTCAAAACCAAGAACTACCCGAAGATACAGAAATTACACTCCCAAAACTACAAATGGGTATGGCACGTCAGTTTGAACTCAACAGAGATTTTGGGCTCAAAACCGCCTTGAACCTTGATGTTAGATTTGCCGAAACCAATGATATTTTTTCCACATCAAGTGCCAGTGCAACCCCAGCTTTCGGCTTCGAAGCCGACTATACCGATATGGTTTATCTTCGTGGAGGAGTTGGCAATTTTCAAAACGTCAGACAACTCGATGGTTCAGAAGACATCGGTTTTCAACCCAATTTTGGCGTTGGCTTCAAATACAAAGGCATCCAAATCGATTATGCCTTTACAGACATCGGTGACCAAAGTGTCGGCCTCTATTCCAACGTCTTTTCCATCAAACTTGATTGGCAAATGTTTAGACCTTAAAAGCTTGACTGTTTGAGGCTTCGAGCGGGCTATCAGCTATATCTTTTCGTCTAAAGTTAAGTATCACAAGCCCTGCCAAGAGCTTTTTTTTTTGAAAAAGCTTTGGCAGAGCTGTTCTACTAAAAACTTTAGCCAAAAAGGATGCCGCTTCTATCCCTAAGCCAACAAAACCCTCGTTATTATCCCAATTTCATTCACTAATAACATTATCGTATTTGTTACATAAAAAAACTTAATTCTAAAATGAGTTCGATTTAAATAACTTGGTTTTATAAAGCCGTCAGATTGAGTGATTTTTCGAAGTAAAACGAAGA
>RRZV01000088.1 GCA_003931895.1 Mesohalobacter salilacus | reverse complement strand
TGGGAAAGCGACTGCCGAAAGCCCGCCGATGCGACTTTGGAGCAGCGGAAGCCCCAAATGATAAAATGAAATTTCGTAATTTTAAAAACATGTCTTATCTTGGCATTAAAATTTGATTTGATGGTTAAAGAAACGGCTTACACAGAAGATAATATTAAATCGCTGGACTGGAAAGAGCATATCCGTATGCGTCCTGGTATGTATATTGGCAAACTTGGCGACGGCTCGAGTGCGGATGATGGCATTTATATTTTGCTGAAAGAAGTTTTGGACAACTCGATTGATGAATATGTGATGGGCGTGGGCAAAACGATTGAGGTGTCTATTCAAAATAGCCGCGTGATTGTGCGAGATTACGGCCGTGGAATTCCGTTAGGCAAAGTGGTTGACGTGGTCTCTAAAATGAATACGGGCGGCAAATACGACACTAAAGCTTTTAAAAAATCGGTGGGACTGAATGGCGTTGGTACAAAGGCGGTTAATGCCTTGTCTGAATATTTTAGAGTAGAGTCTAATCGAGATAATAAGTCTGTTTCGGCTGAGTTTGAATTAGGCGAGCTTAAAAATAAAGAAGACCTTGATGAAACCTCTCGCCGTCGAGGTACAAAAGTCACCTTCGTGCCTGATACTGAAATTTTTAAAAAATACAACTACCGCAGTGAATATGTGGAAAAAATGCTTAAGAATTATGTATATCTCAATCCGGGATTAACCATAGTTTTTAACGGGCAGAAGTTTTACTCTGAAGATGGTTTAAAAGATTTGCTGAGCGATAACATTAGAAAGGAAGATCGACTATTTCCAATCATCCATTTGCGAGGTGAAGATATTGAGGTGGCGATGACCTTTAGCAAAGCGCAGTATAGCGAAGAATACCATTCGTTTGTGAATGGTCAACACACCACTCAAGGCGGCACGCATTTGACCGCTTTTAAAGAGGCGATTGTAAAAACCATACGAGATTTTTACGGCAAACAGTACGACCCTGGCGACATTAGAAAATCCGTTGCAGCGGCAGTTAGCATAAAAGTCATGGAACCCGTTTTTGAAAGTCAAACTAAAACCAAACTCGGTTCAACCGATATGGGCGGTAATTTGCCTACTGTAAGAACTTACATTTTGGATTTTGTGAAGCGAAAACTTGACAACCACTTGCACAAAAATCCGGAAACCGCTGAAAAACTTCACCGTAAAATTCTTCAAGCCGAAAAAGAACGAAAAGACTTATCAGGCATCAGAAAATTGGCTAAAGAACGGGCTAAAAAAGCCAGTTTGCACAATAAAAAATTAAGAGATTGTCGTATCCATTTGGGCGACACCAAAAAAGAGCGAAACCTAGAAACCACACTTTTCATTACTGAGGGCGATTCGGCAAGTGGTAGCATTACTAAATCTCGAGATGTGAACACCCAAGCGGTGTTTAGCTTAAAAGGTAAGCCCTTGAACAGTTACGGCTTAAGTAAAAAAATTGTTTACGAAAATGAAGAGTTTAATCTGCTTCAGGCGGCATTGAACATTGAAGATTCGCTTGAAGATTTACGCTACAACAATATTGTCATCGCCACCGATGCCGATGTAGATGGTATGCATATTCGGCTGTTGATTATAACCTTCTTTTTGCAGTTTTTTCCTGAAGTGATTCGCGAAGGCCATTTGTATATTTTACAAACGCCTTTGTTTAGAGTCAGAAATAAAAAAGAAACCATTTATTGTTACTCTGAAGACGAGCGAAGACAAGCCGTCAAAAAATTGGGTAAAAACCCAGAAATCACCCGCTTTAAAGGTTTGGGTGAAATTTCGCCAGATGAATTTAAGCATTTTATAAGCGACGATATTCGCCTTGACCCTGTAATGCTTGACAAAGACAAAAGCATTGAAGAGATTTTAAAATTTTATATGGGCAAAAACACCCCTGACCGTCAAGAATTTATCATTGACAATTTACGCTTAGAAATTGATTTGGTTGAAGAGTTAGAAAAAGAAATTGAAGCTTAGCTACTGAGTTTTAAATGTATTGATTTGGAGCTTCCTCCCGCACTTGCGGGAGTCGGGCTTTCGGCAGTCGCTTTGTCACGCTTATGGCGTGCCAAGAGCTCCAACAATGCCTTAATCCCTAAGCCAAGGCAAAATCGCATTGGTTAGTGAATATTACCAAAATTTAACGCTTCCAGTTTGACTTTATTTAAGTTAATCCTTAATTTATTTGTCGAACCTTCATTACATTAACAAAAAAACACTTTAGCCATAAACTAAATAAGTTGACTATTTGGTTGAATTGCGCATTGCTGAAGCACGAATGGTTTTTAGCTCTTCTTTGGTATTGTAATTATCAACAGCTCCACCAAGCGTAAACAAATCAATGAGCGAACCAATACCAAAAACACCGCCTGTAAGAATCCAAATAATGCCTTTGCCAATTTTGCCTAAGTAAAAATGTTGGAACCCTAACCAACCAAAAATACTAAAAAACCATAATAAATACGCTGTCGTTTTTGATTTCATATTTTTATACTTATTCTGTTACTTTTGAACTGATGTTATCTAAAGCACCACTTATTTTTTTAAATATCTCATCGTGGCCTTCAATTTGATGACGTTCTTTAAGGAAATAAATATCGTTATAAGACACAAAAGTTTGTCCTGATTGATCTTCCCAAACCAACATTTTTTGAGGCAAATCTAAGGCTAAACTCTGTTGAGTTTTCATTAAAGGCGAACCCAATTTAGGATTCCCAAACACAACTAAATGAGTAGGTGTCAACTCTAAGCCAGCTTTTTTAGCATTAGCTTGGTGGTCTAATGTAGCTATAACTTTTATTGCTTTATTCTTATCTAAAATAGTCATCAATCGATCTAAAGTTGATGCGAAATTATAATTACTCGTTTTAGTGACAATACCTTGATGTTTAGAAATTTCAAAACTAGTGTTTTGAAAGCTTTGACTTCCACTTGTTTTTTCAACAAGCGTTTTTAAGGTATTTGCTATTACTGATAAATTTTTATGATTATCAAGAGCATAGCGTTGATTCAGGTAATCGACATCATTATACAAGATTTGATTTTTGCCCTTTTCATCTTGAATATAAACCATTTTTTGGGGCAAATCTAGACCTGTTAAAGGATTAGCTTGCATCAGTGGTGTCCCTAAGTTAGGGTTGCCAAAAAATATAGCTTTGGTTGTTGGTAAATCAATATCTGCATTTATAGCATTTTGACTGTGGTTAATTTCAGCAACAATGCCAACACTTTGATTTTTATCAAAAATTGCTTTTAAATTACTATATGCTGTATCTAAATTATCAATAGAATCGTAAGCAATAACACCCTGACTTGGTTTATATAATTTTACCTCATCAACACTTGTTTTTTTGGTTTTAGAGGAGCTCTTTTCACTACTTTTTTCGGAAGGCTTGTTCTTGCAACTTAAAAATACGAGTAGTGTTAGTAAAATATAAAATGGTTTCATAAGATTTGGTTTTATAGTTTTGTAACGTATTAATTATCAAACTTACAAAATATCTGAGGAATTACAATCAAGTAGAAATTGTACGGCCGTCAGCCAATATTATTATGTAATAAAAATAGTCTTAAGTAGTAATTAATTTTGAACATAAGCTTTTAATTTCAGACTATACCTTTTATCTTTACAACAAATCATTTTAAGATATGTCAAAAGCATTTCAAACCAAAGTCAACGATGAATACGAGTTTGAATTTTCTGAAGAAGACATTACAAATCAAGATATTATTGATATTTCAGAAAATAGTTTTCATCTTCTACTTCAAAATCAATCACACCAACTCGAAGTCATTAAAAGAGATTTACTTCAAAAGGTTTATCATATCAAAATTAATTCAAACCTATACGAAGTTAAAATTTCAAACACTTTAGATCTTTTAATCAAAGAATTAGGGTTATCGCTTGGTAAAGCTCAGTTAGAAAATGAAATCAAAGCGCCCATGCCAGGGGTGATTTTAGAAATAAATGTTGAAGAAGGTCAAAGCGTTAAAGCGGGTGAATCCCTTTTAGTTTTAGAAGCAATGAAGATGGAAAACACCATTACAGCTTCAAATGATGCAACTATTAAAAGAATTTCAGTTACTAAAGGACAAACCGTCGCTAAAAACGAATTACTCATTGAATTAGAGTAAATTTTTGACAACAAAAATTAAAACACATGAAAAAGATACTAGTTGCCAATCGTGGTGAAATTGCTTTACGAGTGATGAAGAGCATACAAAAAATGGGGATCAAAACCGTTGGCATTTTTTCTGAAGCTGACAGGCATGCACCACACGTCAAGTTTGCAGATGAAGCTGTTTGTATTGGCCCGCCAGCCTCTTCAGAATCATACCTCAAAGCTGATAAAATTATTGATATTGCTAAAAAACTCAATGTAGATGGTATTCACCCAGGTTATGGGTTTTTAAGTGAAAACGCAAACTTTTCTGCTCAAGTTGAAAAAGAAGGAATCACTTTTATAGGCCCTAAGCCTCACGCGATAAGCGTAATGGGAGACAAATTAGCAGCCAAAGAAACCGTTAAAGCTTATGATATCCCGATGGTTCCTGGTATTGATGAAGCCATTACTGATATTAAAAAAGCTAAAAGCATTGCCAAAGACATTGGCTTTCCCATCCTAATCAAAGCCTCTGCAGGAGGTGGTGGAAAGGGTATGCGTATTGTAGAAGACGAGAAATCTTTAGAAGAACAAATGAAACGCGCTATCAGCGAGGCTAAGTCTGCCTTTGGTGACGGCTCAGTATTTATTGAAAAATATGTGACTTCGCCAAGACATATTGAAATTCAAGTATTGGCTGATACCCATGGCAATGTGATCCATTTATTTGAAAGAGAATGTAGCGTGCAACGTCGTCATCAAAAAGTGGTTGAAGAAGCCCCATCTGCTCTACTCACACCTCAGCTAAGAGAGCAAATGGGTCAAGCTGCAGTTAACGTGGCTAAATCTTGTGATTATGTTGGTGCCGGCACAGTCGAATTTTTGATGGATGCCGATCTCAACTTCTATTTCCTTGAAATGAATACACGTCTTCAGGTTGAACACCCTGTAACCGAATGGATTACGGGCGTAGATTTAGTTGAGGAGCAAATAAAAATTGCCAGAGGAGAAAAATTTAGTATAAAACAAGATGACTTAAAAATTAGCGGTCATGCTTTAGAGCTTCGAGTTTATGCTGAAGACCCTACACAAGATTTTATGCCTAGTGTGGGTCACCTCAACCGTTATAAATTGCCCAAAGGAAAAAATATTAGAGTAGACAACGGCTTTGAAGAAGGTATGGATGTGCCCATTTATTACGACCCTATGTTATCAAAACTAGTCACTTATGGCAACAGTCGTGAAGCGGCCATTCAAAAAATGATAGAAGCCATAGACCAATATGAAGTTGAAGGCGTAGAAACCACTTTAAGTTTTGGCAAATTTGTATGCCAACACGATGCTTTTCGTTCAGGCAATTTTGACACCCATTTTGTCAAAAAATATTACACACCAGAAAAACTTCAAGAACAATATAAAAACGAAGCGCATTTAGCATCAATCATAGCCATCAAAACTTATTTAGAAGAGCGTAAAATTTTAAAAACACCGGATGCTAATAAAAATTAAATACCATGACAACAAACAAAAATGATATTCAAGATAAAATTAAACAAGCCAAACTTGGCGGTGGTGAAGAGCGTATTAAAAAACAACACGCTAAGAAAAAACTGACCGCTAGAGAGCGCGTAGAATACCTCCTTGATGAAGGCAGTTTTGAAGAATCTGGTATGTTGGTTACACATCGCACGACAGATTTTGGTATGGATAAGCAAATTTATTACGGTGATGGCGTCGTCACAGGGTTTGGTCAAATTAATGGAAGATTAGTTTGTATTTACGCTCAAGATTTTACAGTTTTTGGAGGGGCATTATCAGAAACGCATGCCGAAAAAATATGCAAAATCATGGATCATGCTGTAAAAATTGGCGTGCCTATTATTGGTTTAAACGATTCAGGTGGTGCTAGAATTCAGGAAGGTGTTCGTTCGCTTGGTGGCTATGCTGATATATTTTACAGGAATGTTCAAGCGTCTGGGGTCGTTCCGCAAATATCTGCAATTATGGGTCCTTGTGCGGGTGGTGCAGTGTATTCGCCAGCTATGACTGACTTTACCATTATGGTTCAAGATACCAGCTATATGTTTGTCACGGGTCCTCATGTAGTCAAAACCGTTACCAATGAAGATATCACTGCAGAAGAACTCGGTGGTGCTTCGGCACATTCAACAAAGTCAGGTGTGACACATATAACCGCGTTTAATGATATTGAATGTTTAGAAAACATTAAAACTTTACTTAGCTACATCCCGCAAAGTTTTAAGAGTAAACCTAAAAAATTAGATTTTAAATTAGGTGAAGAACTGCGACCTGAGCTTGAAGATATCATACCAGACAATGCCAATAAACCTTACGATATGCATGATGTGATTAATGGCATCATTGACAAAGATTCTTTTTTTGAAATTCACAAAGATTATGCTGATAACATTATAGTTGGATTTTCAAGGTTAGGTGGAAGAAGCGTAGGTGTTGTAGCCAACCAACCTATGAGTTTGGCTGGTGTATTAGATGTAGATTCATCTAAAAAAGCTGCCCGCTTTGTCAGGTTTTGTGACGCCTTTAATATTCCTTTACTAGTTCTTGTTGATGTCCCAGGGTTTTTGCCAGGAACTGACCAGGAGTGGAATGGTATTATTTTACATGGTGCAAAATTACTTTATGCATTAAGCGAAGCTACTGTGCCAAGAATTACTTTAATTACAAGAAAAGCCTACGGCGGTGCTTATGACGTTATGAACTCAAAACACATCGGCGCTGATCTTAACTACGCTTGGCCTACAGCTGAAATAGCGGTTATGGGTGCCAAAGGAGCGAGTGAAATCATTTTTAGAAAAGAAATAAAATCGGCAGATAATCCTGAGGAGAAGTTAGCTGAAAAAGAACAAGAATATGCTGAAATGTTTGCCAACCCAATGCGAGCTGCTCAGCGAGGGTTTATTGATGAAGTCATTATGCCCAAAGACAGCAGACGCAAGTTGATTAAAGCCTTCGCAACATTTGAACATAAAAACGTGCATCGCCCAGACCGTAAGCATGGAAATATTCCGCTATAATGATAAAAAGTTTTAAATGGGTTGCTCGAGGCGAAGGTATTTCGCTGTTAGTTCTTCTTCTTGTGGCTATGCCACTTAAATATATTTGGAATAATCCTACTTGGGTAGAAGTTGTAGGAATGATTCACGGCATATTATTCATAGCCTATGTGGCTTGGGCTATTTGGGTATATATGGCTTTAAAATGGTCTATAAAAACCTTGTTTATTACAGTTTTAGCTTCAATTATACCGTTTGGCACGTTTTATATCGAACGGAAATATTTAAAGTAATTTTTATTTAAATTTTAAAAATAAATTTATGGTTTTAGGTGTTTCAGAATGGGTTGCCATCAAAATGGGCTATGACGTAGGACATGTCCGTGTGGCTTTTATCATTTTTGCATTATTAGGTTTTGGTATTTTACTGTATTTAATTTTATGGCTGGTCAAAATTCTTAAAGAATAAACTAAGAGCTAACCAAACAGGTTTTTGATAAACACTAAGGCTACAAATTGACTATCGTGAGATATACTTATCGGTGATGAATTGTACTTTTCGTGACTCAAACTAGGTATATTGTTTTTATCCTTAACTATTAACCAACCTAATTTTTCTATTTCACTTGTGAAATCGCAATAATCCTCCTGAGAAAGAAATATTTTGGACTCAAGGCAACTTGAATTAATATGAGAATAAATATAATGTTTTGACATTATACTTTTGATATTATAAATGTTATCAGCTATCTCAACTTGAATATTTTCAGCATCTATATTAATACACTTAAATGCTCTGGGGTTGAAAACAGGATTTGATTGAAACTGTCTTTGCCAAGCTTTATAGGCAGTTTCTTTAGCAGACCAAAGATGCCAGAACGCTAATATTGAATTAGGTTCAGTTTCTATATAATCAATCTCAAAACCACTAAAGAGTTTTTGTAGAGAACGCCATCTCAATTTATGTTTTTGATTTTGAGCAGTCTGCCAATCAACTATATCATTCCCTATGATTGCCTGTTGAATAATCTATGAGATTTTAGATTGAATAATTTCTAATGAAGCGCCAACTGATAACATTTTCTCCATTTCATCATTTTCAATTCTGATATCAAATTCGTCTTCAACATCTAAAATGACATCAACAAGATTAGCCGAATTAATTTCTAAATCTTTTATAAACTCTGTATTAGTATTCAAATCTTTTAAACCTTCTTTTCGATTAACATAGGGTTCGACAATACTTTTAAGTTTTTCACTGATTTCTTGTTCAGAATAGCTCATAGCTTATTTATCTTTAAAAACAGGAAGCAATTTGGTGCTAACCTCACCAAAGCCGATTCGAACTTCATGATTTTGACAGAAACCTCTCATTGTCACTGTATCGTGGTCTTCTATAAATTTTCGCTCTGTACCGTCATTTAATTTTAAAGGTTTTTCACCTCTCCAAGATAATTCTAACATTGAGCCGTAAGAATCAGGAGTTGGTCCTGAAATAGTTCCGCTGGCCATCATATCACCACTATTCACAGGACATCCGTTTACAGTATGATGCGATAACTGCTGACTCATATTCCAATACATATATTTAAAATTGGTATGTGACACGACAGTTTCGGTGCTGTTTTTTGGTGTTATACCAACTTCTAAATTTATGTCAAAGCTTTTTTTGTTGTCTTTTGATTTTAAGTATGGTAAAAGTGGTTTAATTGGTTTTGGACTTTCTGTTCTAAAAGGTTCTAAGGCATCAAGCGTCACAATCCAAGGCGATATTGAAGACGCAAAACTTTTTGCTAAAAACGGCCCTAATGGCACATATTCCCATTTTTGAATATCACGTGCACTCCAATCGTTAAAAATTACCATACCAAATATATTGTTTTCAGCTTCATCTATAGGAATAGCTTGCCCTAAATGGTTTGCCGCAGTGGTTATAAAAGCCATTTCCAATTCAAAATCAACCAAGCGCGAAGGCCCAAAAATGGGTTCGTCTGCACCTTTTGGTAATTTCTGCCCTTGTGGACGATGTACAGGAATACCACTAGGTATAATCGAAGAGCTTCTGCCGTGATAGCCTACCGGAATATGAAGCCAGTTGGGCAACAAAGCATTCTCAGGGTCTCTAAACATTTTACCCACATTTGTCGCGTGTTCTTTACTGGAGTAAAAATCTGTATAATCTCCGACTTGAACAGGCATCTGCATTTCTATCTCATCGAGTTTAAACAGTACCGTTTTGCAATGGTCTTTATTGTTTTTTAATTTATCGTTGTTGGCATCAAATATTTCAGCTATTCTATTTCTCACGCTTCGCCATGTTTTTCTGCCATCGGCGATAAAATCATTTAAAGTATCTTGAAGAAAAATATCATCAGTTAAAGGGATTCCTTCAAAATAACCCAATTGGTGTAAAGCGCCTAAGTCGATGGCATAATCCCCAATTCGAGTTCCGATGGTGATAATATCATCACGGGTCAAGAAAACCCCAAATGGAATATTTTGAATAGGAAAATCTGTATTGTCAGGAATATCTAACCAAGTTTTTCTTTTAGGATCGTTAGCTAATAAGCTCATATAAAGTTTTTTTAGTATAAACAAAAATTAAACATCATTCAAATATATTATTTTATGTTAATTAACCGAATGCTTTTATTATTTTTGAAGCAGATTTAACGATTAATTATAATGACACAAGATAAAGAAATTTTTGAGCTTATTTCAGCCGAAGAAGAACGACAAAGAAATGGATTAGAACTTATTGCCAGTGAAAATTTTGCAAGCCCAAACGTACTCAAGGCTGCGGGTTCTGTTTTAACAAATAAATACGCAGAAGGTTATCCAGGTAAACGCTATTATGGTGGATGTGAAATTGTTGATCAAGTAGAACAAATTGCCATAGACAGAGCTAAAACTTTGTTTGGTGCAAGTTATGCTAATGTTCAGCCGCATTCAGGTTCACAAGCTAATACGGCTGTTTTTTCGATGTGCTTAAAACCAGGTGACAAAATTCTAGGTTTTGACTTAGCTCACGGTGGTCACTTAACGCATGGCTCACCTGTTAATTTTTCTGGTAAACTTTACAGTCCTGTTTTTTATGGTGTTGATAAAGAAACCGGCATAATTGATTATAATCAAGTTGAATCTGTTGCGCTTAAAGAAAAACCAAAAATGATTATAGCTGGGGCTTCAGCTTATTCTAGAGAAATAGATTACAAAGCATTTAGGCAAATAGCAGATAAAGTTGGTGCCGTTTTGTTAGCAGACATTGCCCATCCAGCAGGTTTGATTGCCAAAGGATTATTGCAAGACCCTATACCTCATTGTCATGTTGTAACTTCTACTACACATAAGACGCTTCGAGGACCACGAGGCGGTATTATTTTAATTGGTGAGGATATTGACAATCCATTTGGTGAAAAGTTTAAGAGCGGAAAACTTAAAAAAATGTCGTCTTTAATGAATTCTGGTGTTTTTCCAGGTAACCAAGGCGGTCCATTAGAACATATTATTGCTGCTAAAGCTGTAGCTTTTGGCGAAGCTTTGACCGATGAATTTTTGCACTATATGATTCAAGTCAAAAAAAATGCGGAAGCCATGGCTAAAGTCTTTGTTGAGAAAGATTATAATTTAATTTCTAATGGCACTGACAACCATATGATGCTAATCGATTTAAGGAACAAAAGCATTACAGGTAAAGCCGCAGAGGAAGCGCTTGGCAAAGCTGGTATCACTGTCAATAAAAACATGGTACCTTTTGATACGGAATCTCCTTTTGTTACTTCAGGTATTCGAGTCGGCACACCTGCTATCACAACCAGGGGGTTTGTTGAATCTGATATGAATTGGGTGGTTGATTTGATAGACGAAGTCATCACCAATCATGATGACGACAATGCTTTAGAAAGTTTAAAACAAAATCTTGAAGCAAAGGTTAAAACCAAACCTTTATTTGCAGAAACTCAAATTGCATAACTTAATAATAACTTTTAAATATTTTATGATGAAAAAAACCATTTTATTAACCATAGTCTTTTTCTTAGGTTCATTTATTACTGTTCGAGCTCAAGACGAAGCTTTTGTTCAAGATGCGTTTAAGCTTACAAAAATGTCTTTGTCAGGTTCAATTGAAGCTAGTATGAGCCAAGTTTACACTATGATTCCTGAAGATAATGTAGAGGCTTTTAAAAAAGAACTTCAACCTATTATGGATGATTTTTATATGAAATTAGCCAAAAAGAGTACAGAATATTATACACATGAAGAGGTAAAAGAACTATTAAACTTTTACAATTCTGAACTGGGTAAAAAATCTCTGAAAGTACAAGAAAAAATGACTAAGGAATCAATGGGAATGGCTCAAGAGCTTAATATGAAGATAATGCCATTGATTCAAAAATATTCGAAGTAAATTTAGGATTACGAGAAGTTTATTTTTCGATAACCGTCTCTAAAAAGGACGGTTTTTTTTATATTTGAACTAACCAATTTATTAAATAAATGAAATATTTCTACTTTTGCTGTCTATTTTGCTTTTCTTTTTTATGTTTTTCACAAATTCAATTTTCTGATATTGCTCAAACCTCAGGCTTAAACAACACACAGTTTGGTTTTGGCACACTCGGTGCAGGTATATCGTTTTATGATTTCAATCAAGATGGCCTTGACGATATCACTATGGCAACAGATACACCTCAAAACGTAAGATTTTTTGAAAATAATAGTAGTGGGTTTACTGAAGTAAACTTCAATGGTATCAGTGCTCCCTATGAAAATAAATCTGTAATTTGGGTAGATTACGATAACGACGGCGACCTTGACTTTTATGTTACCAACTACTTGTCTTCAAATCACTTATACCAGAATGATGGAAATTATAACTTTACTGAAGTCAGTCAGACTGCTGGTTTAACAGAAAGTTTTTTACGTTCATGGGGTGCATCCTGGGCGGATTATGATAAAGACGGAGATTTAGATTTATTGATTTTACATCGCGATGGTTTAAATCAGTTAGAACACAATATTCTCTATAAAAATAATGGCGATGGAACTTTTTCAGATGTTACTAATGTAGCAGGATTATCAATGCTAAATCACATGTCGTTTTGTGCGGCTTTTTTTGATTATAATAATGATGGTTGGCTAGATATATATATTGCTAATGACAAAATGAATACCTCTAACTTACTTTACAAAAATAATGGCGACGGAACTTTTACAGATGTCAGTGCTGTAAGTCAATCTAATATTATTATGGATGCCATGTCAACTACAATTAGCGATTATAATCAAGACGGTTATTTTGATGTTTATATCACAAACACCTCAGCTGGTAACGTTTTTTTAAACAATAATGGCGATGGAACTTTTTCAGATGTTGCAACATTAACAAATACAACATTTAATTCGGTAGGTTGGGGTGCGGTGTTTTTAGATGCTGACTTAGATGCTGATTTAGATCTCTATGTTAGCGGTAGTGCCGATGGTTCGCAAGGCACGCCTTCAGCTGCATTTTATGAGCAAATTGCTCCAGACAACTTTACAGAATTAGCTAATGCTATGCCCAATGATGATGCCATTAGTTTTAGTAACGCCAAAGGCGATTACGACAATGATGGTAAACCAGATGTTGTAGTATTAAACTTTTCACCAAACGATTTATTTTTATGGCAAAACACGACTCAAACAACTAACAACTGGACTAAAATTAAATTGAAAGGCTCAATCTCTAATTCTATGGCTATTGGTGCGGTGATAGAACTTACACCTGAAAATTCACCAACTCAATACGAGCTTGTGATGTGTGGCGAAGGCTATATTGCTCAAAATTCTGCTTTCGAGTTTTTTGGATTAGGAAATGCACAAAATATTGAAAACATAACCATAAAATGGCCTAATGGACTTGTAGAATCTTACCAAAACCTTCAAGTTAATAAATCTTATACAATCGAAGAAGGGACGGGAATTTTAAGTACGAATAATTTTCAGTTGAGTCAACCCAAAGTTTTTCCAAATCCAGCCGTATCTGAAGTTAATATAAGTTCAAATAGTCATATTAAAAAACTCCATATTTATTCCCTACAAGGCAAACTATTGTTTCAAAATTCTTATAATCAAACGGATATTAATTTAAATATTCAAAACCTCGCTAATGGGATTTATATTTTAGAATTAGAAAGCGAGAAGCGCTCATTCAAGCAAAAGTTAATTGTTCAGCATTAATTATTCTTCATCAAAAACAACACTCTCATAAGCTCCAGCATCAGGATTTTGAGAACGGTTTACGCCCAATATGTCAAATGGTACTTCCGTAGAAGTTTGTGTATTACCTATGCCATTAGCTGCAGATTCTTCGCTAATATTCAATAGGTTGAGTTGAGTATCTAAAAACTCTGGAGATTGATTTAAAACAATATTTTCATATAAATCTGTATTGTTAAAATCAAATTCTGGTTGTTCTAAAAGTTGGGTGTTAAACGGGTCAATGCGCAACAAACTATTTTCAAATTTAAAATTAAACGCTGCATCTTCCGAACGATTGAAAAGCACTTCTACCCTTTCATTACCATAAATAATACAATTAGAAAAGGTGGCTTCCACTAAATCAGAAACAAACAAATTATCTTGTGTTTCCAATTGGTTTTCTATCAATAAAGCTGGAAATTGTCTAAAAGAATTTTGCCAATAGTTAGCAATAGTAGAGTGTTTAAAACTGTATCGACCGCCAAGCGACAGGTTAACAGAAGCTTGACCTGAATTATTAACCACAAAATTTTCAGCTTCTATAAAGCCTGTTCGAGCTAACAAGCCGACATTAGAGGAGTTGTAAATCTGGGTGTTTTTTAAAGTTAAAGTTGGGTTATTACTACCGTCATTAGAATCCATTAAAATACCAACAGTTGCATTTTTAATGGTAGCATAATTAAATTGATGATTGGTGCTTCCTGCGGTTAGCCAAATGGTGCCCCATTGACCTGGCACTTCAGAAAATTCGGGTTCGAGTCTATCGCCCTCAAAAATGACTTCGTTTTCTAAAATTTCAGGATCGGAGCTTATTTGGCCATTAACGTGTAAAGACGCATTTTCGGCAACTATAATGCCACTGTTTTCGTGAAAATGAACCCTTGCTCCTGCTTGTATTTCTAAAGTTTGACCGCTTGGCACACCGGCAAAACCAAAAATAACATAAGGTTTTTCATTTGTAAACGTGAGTTCAGAATTGTCTAAAATAAAACCGTCAATCAACACTTCGTCGCCTTCTTCATTCATTCCGAGAGAGATGGTTTCGTTGGTGCCGTCTTCAAAACGTTCAGGAAAAAGAAACACCGCGTCTTGAATTAGGGTGACTAAATCTACTTTTTGAAGTCGATCACCACTGTCAAACTGAACTTCATCCGTTAGCAAAAACTGGGTGTTTTGAGCAGCGAGTTCTTCAATACTTGCGGTAACTTCAACGAAAACGAAAATACTATCGTTAGCAAGAATTTCGATATCTTGAAAAGTTTTGCCTGGCAAACCATCAACGTTTAATCTGTATTTTGAGTTTTCGCCATCAGCTAAACCTACACTTGGAATTGAGATATCTTCATCACTCAGGTTATAGACTTTAAACTGAAAAGTACTTGAACCAATATTGGTGAAAACCGTATCGAGAAATAAAGTGTCAGTAGAAAATTCAAGATTTCCTGAACTCGGTTCAAAATCAAAATCTTCTCGACAAGAAGACATCAATACTGCAGATAGTATAAAAAGAAGGGGCAAGTAGGTTTTTAAGAATTTTATCATAGTTTAAAAACGATAGAGTTTTAATATTATTTTGAAATGACTTTCACTTCAAATGATTTGTCCCAGTTTTTACCTGTAACATAGAGTTTTGAGTTGTAATATTTAAGATGTCTAAATCTTAGATTTTAACAAAAGACCCTCAATATCTTTAGTCTTTTTGTGTGTGGTTTTTATTCCGATATTCTTTTCTTTAAGTCCATTATTTCGTGCAATATTCTTGTTATTTCAACATAATTTTCATCCGAAGTTCTGTAAAATATAATATGCCGATTTGTTTTTATTCCGAAAAGCTGTGTTGATATTCCACTGTAATTTTTCCCTAATTCAGGATTTTCAGCAATTTCTCCACATTTTGATATGAGTTCATAATAATATTTGTCCGCTTGTTGCTCAGACCAAACTTCAAGAGTGTATTGCCAAATTATTGATAAATCTTCGACAGCTTTGTTCGTTAGCTTATATTTAGCCATTAGAGTGCTTTTTCGCTTTTAGAGCTTCAAGGTGTTTTTTTGAATCGAAATCGTGAGCTATGCCACTATCAATGCCTTCTTGAATTGAAGCTTTCAAAGCAATTACCTTATTTTCTTCTTCCTCTAAAAGTCTCAATCCAGCTCGAATTACTTCGCTAACATTTTTAAATCTTCCTTCACTTATTCGGTTTTGAACAAATTGGTCAAAATAGTTTCCAAGTGATATTGATGTGTTTTTGTTCATTTTACGACTATTTTTTCAAATATACCAAAAACTGGTATATGTGCAAAATTTCTCTAAAACTGTAAAAATCTATTATTTTGAAATGACTTTCACTTCAAATAATTTGTTCCAGTTTTTGCCCGTAACATAAAGTTTTTTAGTTTTAGAATGATAGGCTATACCATTTAAAACATCTAAATCAGAATGCTGTCTGACTTGTTTTTTTAATTTTCTAAAATCCACAACGGCTTCAATAGCTCCGTTTTGGGGATTGATAATAGCAACACCATCTTTTTGATAGGTATTAGCATAAATTTTACCGTTGACATACTCCAATTCATTGAGTTTTTCAGAAATAGAATTGTGCGTTGTCGGTTGGATATAATCGATTTCTTCTAAAGTTTCGGGGTTTAAACGCCAAATTTTATCTGTGCCATCACTTTTGTAAATATAATTCTCGTCGTGACACAAGCCCCAACCTTCTTCACTTTTGTCGTATCTGAATTTATCTAAAACTTCAAAGCTGTTGACATCGTAAATTAAGCCTTCACCTTCACGCCAAGTCAATTGATAGATTTTATCATTTAAAATGGTCAAGCCTTCACCAAAATAATGGTCTTTTAATTGATGCGATTTTAAAATTTTTCCAGTTTCAAAATCCACTTTTCGCAACTCTGATTTTCCATAATGACCAATACTTTCATATAAAGTATCTTGATAAAATTCTAAACCTTGAGTATAGGCTTTAATATCATGAGGATAAGCATTGACAACTTCATAACTCAGTATTTTGGGAGGTTTGTTATTAAAAACCTTAAGGGGTTGTGTCATTTCAAACATTTCATCATCGGCATAAATTTTTAAACTTAAATTATGCTTTCCCAACAACACGTCTTTTAAGGGTAGTTGAATGGAATTGGTTGTTACATCAGACTTTTTTTGAAATTGAAAAGCAATGGAATCAATGGTCTTATCCGTCAGAGGGACAACTTCAACTTCTAAAGTTTTGCCTATTTTTAAGTTGTCAGCAGGTGTTTTAAAATCTAATTTAAAATGTTTTTTATCTTTACAAGAGGTTAAAACCAAGGTTAAAGTAAAAAGAAGAAATAAGAAATTTCGCATTTGTAAAACTTTAAAAGAATTTGATACAAATTTAGACAATTTTAAATTTAAAAAACTTGGTAAACCTCATAAAGGTTGTATATTTGCACTCGGCAAGTCCTACACAACCAGCTCCTGTCGAATCCTCCAGGGCGGGAACGCAGCAAAGGTAGATGGTCGTAGCGGTGTGATGTAGGTCGCTTGCCTTTTTTTATGCCTTGATGTTAATAGAATTTCCGATATTTACCAAAAATTAAATCATGCCAAAAGTTGTATTGGTTACTGGCGCATCTTCTGGGTTAGGACAAGCCATTGCTGAATATCTGGCTAAACAAGACTATATTGTTTACGGCACTTCAAGACATCCCAAATCTGATGAAATTAATGGTGTGAAATTTAAAGCCTTAGATGTAACTAAATCAGACACTATTACGTCTTGCATTGAAGATGTTATCAATAAAGAAAAACGCATCGACATCCTTATTAATAATGCTGGTGTTGGCATTACAGGGGCGATGGAAGAAATTCCCTTAGATGAAGCAAAAGCGCATTTTGATACTAATTTTTTTGGACCACTTCGCGTTATCAACACGATTTTACCTTTTATGAGAAATCAAAACAATGGTTTAATCATCAATATCACTTCAATTGCAGCTCATATGGGTTTGCCTTTTCGCGGAATGTATTCAGCTTCTAAAAGTGCTCTGGCTAAAGTGACTGAAGCTTATCGCATGGAAATTAAGGAATTTCATATTAAAATGGTGAACCTTGCTCCTGGCGATTTTGCGACGAATATTGCGCAAGGAAGATTTCATTCACCCTTAAAAGAAGATTCGCCTTATTACAGCAACTATAAAAAGTCTCTGGATTTAATGGATGAAGATGTAGATCAAGGCGAAAACCCTATAAAACTTGCCAAAAAAGTCCATCAAATCATTCAGAAATCAAACCCAAAAGTCAGCTATAAATCTGGGGCATTTTTACAAAGTTTTTCTGTAACTTTAAAGCATCTTTTACCTCAAAAATTATTTGAAAATATATTATTAAAACACTACAAACTTTAAAACATAAGCTATGAAATTTTTTATTGATACCGCCAACCTCGACCAAATTAAAGAAGCCCAAGACCTTGGTATTCTTGACGGTGTAACCACAAATCCTTCACTAATGGCTAAAGAAGGCATTACTGGCGAAGCCAATATCAAACAACATTATATTGACATTTGTGAAATTGTAGATGGAGATGTCAGTGCAGAGGTTATCGCTACCGACTTTAACGGTATTGTTAAAGAAGGTGAAGCTTTGGCTCAACTTCATGACCAAATTGTTGTTAAAGTGCCAATGATTAAAGATGGTATTAAAGCTATAAAGTATTTTTCTGACCACGGCATCAAAACCAATTGTACTTTAGTGTTTTCAATAGGTCAAGCTTTGCTTGCGGCTAAAGCTGGTGCAAGTTATGTATCTCCTTTTATTGGTCGATTAGATGATATTTCTTCTGACGGTTTAAATTTAATAGCTGATATTCGACAAGTTTATGATAATTATGGTTTTGAAACTGAAATTTTAGCGGCTTCTGTGAGACACACCATGCACGTCATTGATTGCGCACGCATTGGCGCTGATGTCATGACAGGCCCGTTAAGTTCTATTGAAGGTTTGCTCAAACATCCTTTAACTGACAGTGGTTTAGAAAAATTCTTGGCCGATTATAATAAGAGTAACGGTTAAATTTAGTGAGGCTATCTACTCGAGAAATTAGCTAATGATTTACCCATTTGACTCCCAATAGCAACACCCATACCGCCAAGCCTAACTGCACAAAACACATTAGATGAAATAGCTTTTAAAATTGGCTTTTTCTTTTGACCTACACCGAGTATTCCGCTCCATCGCTGTTCAATTTGAAAGTTTTGACCCGGTAAAATAACTTCGGATATAAGTTTTTCTAACTTGTTTTGAATAGCTTGTGTTAAACCAAATTCTTGGGTAGTTTCCTTTTGTTTATCTAAATGACGACCGCCGCCAAACAGCAGTCTTTGGTTAATATTTCTGAAATAATAGTATCCTTCATCTAGATGAAATGTGCCTTTAAGTTTTAAATTTTTAATCTGTTTTGTAACTAAAACTTGGTTCCTTACCGGTGTGGTATCAACGTCAATTAATGTTTTAGCAAAGGCATTAGTCGCAATAAAAAGCTGTTTGACATGAAAGTTAAGGTTAGAAAGTTCAATGATTACTTTATCATCTTCATCTTTAAACGACTGAACATTTACAGCATTTAATATTAATATGTCTTGTCTTTGTGCTTTTTTGATCAAATTGAGCATCATTTGACCAGTATCAATTTGCCCTTCAAAAGGACTAAAAATAACATCTGAAAGGCAATTGTTGAAACCAAAATTTTGTTTTTGTATTTGAAATACGTCAGCTTTGAAAATTGGTTTAAACCACTTATTAATTTTTTCTATTTGCGGTTTACACCCTTCAAACAATTCTTTATTTTGATTTAAAAACACTTCATATCCCCCATGTTGCTGATAATGTAATGCTTTATCACCTAAAGTTTCTCTTAATAATTTTAAGCCTTGGTATCGTTGTTTAACTAAATTAAAAACATCTTCTATTGTATGGGTTTTTAGATCTGACAATAATTCGCTCATACTACCAAAACAGGCAAAACCAGCATTTTTAGTACTAGCGCCTTGTGGCAATATGCCTCTTTCTAATATAAGTATTTTGGCTTTTGGGTGTTTTTTTCTAAGTTCAAGCGCACAATTTAAGCCTACAAGACCACTTCCAATAATGCAAAAGTCAACACCGGTAAACCAAGTCTTTTTTTCCCAGTAAGATAAATTCATTTAGGTAGATATAAAATCAATTTTCAAAATACACATCCAATAATTTTTGGGCTTTATTTTCGTCCTCTTTATTGACGTAAAATTCTATATCGCCAAATACTGAAGCATAGGATGAATCTGTTTTATCTATCACTTCAAAATTGAGATCATTAGATTTAAAATGATTTTGTAAACCCATAGACTCCACTGAGGATTTTGTGCTAAATATTCTAACTTTTGACATGACTTTATTTTTACACTAATATAAGGCTTTTTAATGGTGTTCTCAACTTTTAGCATTTTTTTGTGTCCTAATATTAAATCAATTTTGGATTTTTAATCTTTTAAAAAATTAAATTTATGTTACGAAAAGTTTTATGCCTCTTTGTTTTTTCCTGTTTAACAACTACTTCTTCGGCTCAAAATCACAGCCTCGATTATTTTTTACCTGATAATGTTTCTTATAATTCAGACATTCCTATACCAAGTGAAGCCTTAGGTTTTGTTCCAGGCGATTGGCATATATCCCACGATAAGCTCATTCAATATATGTATAAATTGGCTGAGACTTCAAATCGAATTCAAATTGAAAATCGGGGTTTTACTTATGAAAAAAGACCTTTAATATTACTCACCATTTCATCTCAAGAAAATCTTTCAAGACTTGATGAAATTAAGGCTAAACGTCAAGTTTTAATTGACGACAAGCTCAATAATGCTGACTTTAACAACTTACCTATTGTCGTAAACCAAGGCTTTTCCGTTCACGGCAACGAACCTAGTGGCGCCAATGCTGCTGTAGTTTTAGCCTACTATTTGGCAGCTACCGAAGGCAAAGCTATCGAAACACTTTTAAACCAAACAGTAATTTTATTAGACCCGAGTTTTAATCCTGATGGTATCCAGCGTTTTGCGCATTGGACAAATTCTAACCGGAGTTTAAATGTAAATCCCGATCCCAGAGATAGAGAGTTTGACGAAACTTGGCCAGGTGGTAGAACTAATCATTACTGGTTTGACCTCAATCGCGACTGGTTGCCTGTTCAATTACCTGAAAGTCAAGCACGAATCAGAACGTTTTACGAATGGCGCCCAAATATTCTTACCGACCACCATGAAATGGGTTCAAATTCTACATTCTTTTTTCAACCTGGCATACCTCAGCGAACTAATCCATTAACCCCACAACTCAATCAAGACTTAACCGAAAAGATAGGAAACTTTCACGCCAAAGCTTTAGATAGCATTGGCAGTTTATATTATTCTAAAGAAAGCTTTGATGATTTTTATTACGGCAAAGGTTCAACCTTTCCAGATGTTAATGGCAGTATTGGTATTTTGTTTGAACAAGCCAGCTCTCGCGGAAGTGCACAAGAAACTGTAAACGGTATATTGGAGTTTAAATTTACAATCAAAAATCAATTCACTACAGCACTATCAACTTTAAAAGCAGCGCAAAATCTGAAAAAAGATATTTTAAAACTTCAAGATAAGTTTTACCACGAAGCTTTAAACAAAACCTCTAAAAATTATTACGTTTTTGCCAAGGAAAGCAATCCGTATCTAGCTGGAGAATTACACAAAGTTTTACATCAACACCAAATCCAAACCTATGATTTAGCAGAGAATTTAAATATTGATGGTCAAGAATTTAAGACCAATCAAAGTATTGTGATTCCTGCAAAACAAGCTCAAGCTAAACTCATTAAAGCCATGTTTGAGTCGAGAACATCTTTTAAAGACAGTATATTTTACGATGTTTCTGCTTGGGATTTTAATTATGCCTTCGGGGTAGATTTTGCCAAAACCAAATCTTTAAAGCTCGGTGCAAAATTAAATTCAGTCAAGACAATTAAACCACAAACTTTTTCTAAAAGCAATTATGCTTACACTATTAGATGGAGTGATTTTAATGCCCCTCAGCTGGCTTACAAACTTCAAGACAAAGGCCTAAGAATCAAAGTCGCTCGGAGACCCTTTCAACTGAATGGCAAAACCTTTGATTATGGCACCTTGGTTTTACCAGTGGCAAATCAAAAAATAGATGCTGATGGCATTTATAAACTAATAAGTAAATTAAGTCAAAATCTGGGTGTTGAAGTTTCAGCATTATCAACAGGTTTAACTTCAGGTATAAATTTAGGAAGTCCTAATATGAGGCCACTTAAGCAACCCAAAATTGCACTTATGGTTGGTGAAGGTATAAGGTCTTACGATGCTGGTGAAATATGGCATTTACTCGATACAAGATTAGAAATTCCTGTAACAAAACTCGACACCAAAAACTTTAGAGCAAGGGATTTAGAACATTATACACATTTAATTATTCCAAGTTCTTACGGTGCTATTTTATCTGAATCTCAAACCAAACAACTCAAATCATGGGTTAGACAAGGCGGAACGATAATTGGCTATAGAAATACAATTAACTGGTTAAATAAAGAAAAGTTGATTAACTTAAACTTAAAATCAGACAGTTTACAATCCAAAAATATCAATTTTGAGAATCGCTCAAACCTGTATGGCTCTAGACAAATTGGCGGAGCTATTTTTGAAGCCAAAATCGACCGTACGCACCCTATAAATTTCGGGTATGATACAGATAAAATTGCTTTATTTAGAAATACTGAACTGTTTATAAAGCCCCATCGATTAAGTTTTAATAACCCAATTCAATACACCAAAACGCCTTTATTGAGTGGTTATATCAATAACAATAACTTGAAATTACTCAAAGAAAGTGTTCCTTTTCAAACTTCTGGCTTTGGTCGTGGTCAGGTTATTGTATTTACGGACAACACTAATTTCAGAGGGTTTTGGCTCGGTAGCATGAAGTTGCTTATGAATAGTATTTACTTTTCTAATATGATGTAAACTTATTTAGTAAGAACTAAAATTCATTTATTACTTTGTTTTTAGTATTTTTAATGAATTTTCATTTAACTCCTAAGGTTATGAAGTTTTATAATAAAATTAAGTGGATTCTTGGTATTACAATGATTTTTGTTTTAGTTATAACTACTAATCTGATAGATCGTAATAATTTTATCAGAGTCAAAGAATCTGTCGTTAATATTTATGAAGACCGTCTTGTTGCAAACCATCTGATATACAACATTTCAGAATCTATTTATGATAAAAAAGTATCATTATTAGATAATGATACCGTTTTTTATTTAAAAAATCTAAAAGCCAATAATGAAAAAATACAAAAAGATATTGAAAGTTTTGAACAAACTAAACTGACAATTAAAGAAGCCGAGATATTTGATGAGTTAAAAAACAATTTAAAAAAGCTAAAAATATTAGAGGAAAAATATGTTCTCCAAAATTTTACTGAAGACCAAAAACTACTAAAACTTCTTAATGAAATCAATGATAATCTTGATGACTTGTCGAAAATCCAACTAGATGAAGGCAGCCGACAAATGGATATTTCTAAACAAGCTATTCAAACAGTTGAGTTATTTACACAATTAGAGATTTACTTTTTGATTGGTCTTGCCATACTCATTCAAATTATAATACTCTATAATCCAAAACCCAAAGAAAAAAGTAATAACCCTACGAAATGACACTAACATGCAATGGTGAACTTATTAATTTTGATTTACCAAAAGTTATGGGCATTCTAAATATCACTCCTGACTCGTTTTATGATGGTGGTGCTTATAGTTCTGATCAGTCGCTGTTAAATCAGGTCGAAAAAATGCTCACCGAAGGTGCGACTTTTATAGATGTTGGAGCATATAGCTCTAAACCCAATGCTGATGATATTTCAACTGATGAAGAACTCAAACGCTTAATTCCTGTTCTTGAACTTTTAAATTCTAAATTTGAAAAGGATATTTTGATTTCTGTTGACACCTTTAGAAGTAAAGTAGCCAAAGAAGCCTTATCACGAAATGTGAGCATGATAAATGATATTTCAGCCGGACAGCTTGACCCCAAAATTTTAGATGTTATTGCACAACACCAAGTTCCTTATATCATGATGCACATGAAAGGAAGTCCGCAAACCATGAAATCTCATGCAAAATACAACGATGTTGTTCTTGAGGTAAAAAGCTATTTTTCTGAAAAATTACAGCTTACACGTGAAAAAGGTATAAATGATGTTATTATAGATCCTGGCTTTGGTTTTGCTAAAACTATCGATCACAATTTTGAAATGCTCAATAAATTTGAATTGTTTAAAGATTTTGATTTACCTCTATTATGCGGCATTTCAAGAAAATCAATGATTTATAAGACCTTAAACACTTCTGCAGATAAAGCTTTAAATGGAACTACAGCTTTGCATAGCTTAGCGCTACATAAAGGCGCCAATATTCTAAGAGTTCATGATGTAAAAGAAGCGGTAGAATGTATTGCTTTAATCAATAAAGTAAAACAGCCCTAATTAGAAATTAAGGCTGTTTTGGTTAAAGTCATTTTAGAGAGATAATTATTCTTTTGGATTCAAAATATTATCTATGCGTTCTATAGCATCTTCGATGTGGTAACGCGTCATCGTATCTCTAGTTCTTCTCAATCCACTTTCTAAGTTACGTTTTAAGATTTTAAGTTCACCTCTAACTAAAGGTCTAATATCAGAATTTTTAACTTCGATATTACTTCTGTCTATAAATTGTCTAAACCTTGCTGGCAATGATGATTGTTCTTCTGTCATCAACTCATGCATACGGGTGATGTAAGAACGTTGCAAGTTACGTCTTGGTCTTGTAATTTCTGAGCCATTTTTTAATTCATCAAATAAGCCTTTTCTTAAATCTTGCATCATTTCAAGTGGCGTATAAGCGTCTTCATTGATTTCTTCATTTTCCATCATTCTAGCAAAACGTCCAAAATCTAATAAATTATCAATTGTTCTTTCCTGAAGACTGCGCAATTGCTCCAAATAACCATCAAATTGAATTTTATTAAAAATGTCTTCATCTAACATCCATTCTGGTGTTTCAAATAATTGCTCGTGCAAAAATACCATAGCACGAACTTGTTTATCTCTTGGCACATGCTGATAAACCGCTCCAGCTTGGTCATAAGTTTTATAGTATTCATAAACGCCACCAATATTAGCCGTAACATGACCCATATAGCGTCTATACTGACCAACAACTTGGCCGTATAAGTCTTCTAAGTCTTCATAATTTTTGCCTTTTTCTGATGTCCAAACGATTAAGTTTGGAACAATGCGTTTCAAGTTTTCTATACCATATTCACTCGCTTTCATGCTATCATCTCCTAAGTCCTCAGTTTGAGAACTGGGGTCAATGACTCCCCCAATTTGCTGACTTCCAAAACGATATTTAGGATCGTCTGCTTTTTCTAAAATCCATTGGTCTAAAACTGGTTTTTCATCTTTACCAGATTTTCCAATAATAGGTTTGTAACCCCATTTTATAGCATATTTGTCATAAGGCCCTACATCTGGCATTAAGGATACATTGCCGTCACCAGGTTGAGCGATATAATTAAAACGTGCGTAATCCATGATAGAAGGTGCAGTCCCATATTTTTGAGTAAATTCAGGATCGCGTAAATCTTCAACTTTATAGGCTACACTACTACCCATATTGTGTGGCAAACCTAAAGTATGGCCTACTTCATGTGCTGAAACAAAGCGTATTAACCTGCCCATAATTTCATCTTTAAACTCAACGCCACGGGCTTCAGGATTAATGGCTGCAGTCTGAACAAAAAACCAGTTTCTCAATAAAGTCATCACGTTGTGGTACCAATTGATATCCGATTCTAAAATTTCACCTGATCGTGGGTCACTCACGTGTGGACCATTGGCATTTGGAATTGGTG
Source organism: Mesohalobacter salilacus (assembly GCA_003931895.1). Lineage (GTDB taxonomy): Bacteria > Bacteroidota > Bacteroidia > Flavobacteriales > Flavobacteriaceae > Psychroflexus. Next base: position 33,923 of record RRZV01000088.1, on the reverse strand, counting down.
AAGCTAAATAACGTACTACAGAATATCTCGCATCTTCAGGACTCCAGTCAGGATCTTCTTCTTTGCTTGGTGGGTCTTTGGCTATTATTGCGTTTTTAAAACCAGCCTCTTCAAAAGCCACTTGCCAGTCTTCAATACCCTGCTTGATGTATTTTCTCCATTTTTCAGGCGTAGCCCTATCAATATAATAAACAATAGGCTCTTTAGGTTCTACTAACTCCCCACGCTTATATTTTTCAATATCTTCATCTTTAACTTCTAATCGCCATCGATCGAGATATCTAACCGTTTTAGACTTTTGAACATCTAAACCGTAATCGGTCTGGCTAGAGGTAAACCAACCGACGCGTTGATCAAAATAGCGACGTTGCATAGGAACTTTTGGAAGCAAGACCATAGAGTTACTAAACATTAATGACATACTGCTAGTGCTACTATTTGAAGGCGGATTACTAGCATTATAAGTTTTAACGTGTCTTATTTCAATATTTTCAGGATAACTTCTAATGGTATCAATATAAGAACGAGACTTGTCCAATCTTGACACTTTATAATTTCGTCTTCTGCTTTGCTGAAGGCCTATAGCTTTGACATCTTCTTCAAATAATTTTGTGGCATTGATAACGGTGTTGTTATGAATGGAGTCTTTTTTATAAGCTTCAACATCAAATCCATATAAGATAGGTTCGAAATTAGAGTTTTTTACAGCCTCATGAATGGGTAGAGAATCATTGGCATACACTTCATAAGAGACAACTTTAAGGTAAACTTTATCCCCTTTTTTGCTCCATCTCAAAACTTGTTCGTTTTGCTTTCCTCCACCGAATCCAAGTCCAGATGCTGTTTTAGCAATACGAGTGACCATTAACATTTCACGATCAAATAGGGTATCTGGAATTTCAAAATAATAATCGTCTTTTAATTTATGCACAGCAAATAAACCCTTATCCGTTTTGGCGTCTTTGGTTATGACTTTGCTGTATGGCTTAACACCGTCTTTACTTGGTTTTTTCTTTGGAGCGTTGGCCGCTTTCGCATTTTTAGAGTTTTGGAAAACACCACAACTCACACTTGAAAGAGTCATTGCACCTATCAAGAGTAACATGATCATTCTACTTTGCATATGATAAATTTTTAGGATTATACTTCCTGTATTAGTATTATGACAGCAAAAACACAGAAAAGTTTAACGATTTGATAAAACTAATAAAAAAACGGCTTGATTGAAAAACCAAGCCGCTTAAATAATTAAGTCTTTGAAACTTATTGTTTAGCCCAAAGGCTTTTTTGGTAAGTCTCTATTTTTTGATTTAAAAGTAAATTATTGTGGTCTTGAGTAGCGTTTGCGTCGAGTTTAATTTGCTCACCACTTGGCGTGTAAACCATATAGAAACCATTTTTAAAGCTCGCTAATTTGATGAGTTTATCACCGTCTTTAGCGTTCCAAGTTTGGTTTTCTGGTGTATAAACCATTTCAACAATTTTGCCTTGGTCATCACCTTCTAAAACTTCAATTTTAAATTGGTTTTTCTGAGCAGTCATTTTAACTTTTTGTCCATCTATATTGGCAATTTGCGTCTCCGTCTCACCTTCAGCCATAGCGATAGGGTTACTACCTGTCCAGAATTCTAAAACATTAAAAATGATTGCATCTCCTAAAAAGAAAAGCCCGTAAACAGGAATAATATTTAAGCCCCAAAAAATAGCATTATTGACAAATTTTGAGTTAGACACCTGCATATTCCAGTCTTTTAAATTGTTAAAAGCGTTAAAAGAGCCTAAGCAACTTGAAGATAGCAATGATAATGATAAAGCTCCTGCAATAATTAAATTACGTTTCATGATTAAAAGGTTTAAGGTTAAACTAGTTTGTAATATACAATTATTTTTGATTTAAAGCATTATTATCTCTATTGACATCAGCCATTTTTTGACTGGGATCTATTTCAATAGATTTTACAGTATATTGACGTGTTGGAATTTCTAAATCATAGGTCGGGTAAGCCCACGCCCAGTCGTCTACTGTATTTTCAAAATCTGACTTTTCCCAACGCATGATACGTAAAGGAATATAAAACATTTCCGTTTCACCTGTACTATAAGTCACTTCAACTTCAATGGGCATTGGAGTTAAACCGAGGCGTTCTAAGGTTACAATTGTAGCATTATCTGCCACTCTCAGGTCTTTTATTGCATAATCTACAACATTGGTAGTCATAGTCCAATCGTGGAGATACCAACTTAATTCTGCGCCAGATACTTTTTCAGCGATTCTTATGAAATCATTTGGTGTTGGGTGCTTAAATTTCCACACATCATAATATCGTTTAAGCGTTTGTTTAAGATTGTCTTCACCGATAATATAACCCAGCTGGCTTAAAAATACTGCGCCTTTGGAATACGCTGAAATTCCGTAAGCTGCATTGCGTTTATATCTGTCGGCATGAGTGGTTTGTGGTTGTTCTATACCTGATTTTGCTAACTGAAAATACCCTTGATAGGTTCTCGCTAATGGGTTGTCTTTCTCTTGTTGCATAATCTCGTTTTCAGCTAGCGTAGAAATGTAAGTTGTAAAACCTTCATCCATCCATTCATGTTGAGCTTCATTGGTTGCCAAAAGATGTTGAAACCAAGCGTGTGCCATCTCGTGAGCAGTTACGCCAAACAAACTCCCAAACGAACGTTCGCCCGTTATTAATGTACACATGGCGTACTCCATACCGCCGTCACCGCCTTGAATAATAGAATATTGATCGTAAGGATAAGGACCAATATTTTCATTAAAGTAAGCTAGAATTTCTTCTGCTTTAGGTTGAAGTTTCTTCCAATTTTCCTTAATTTTTTTATCGTCTTGATATAAAAAATGTAAAACAGTGCCGTCTTCTGCAACCAATTTATCGTGAATATAATCTGGGTCGGCTGCCCATGTAAAGTCATGAACTTTTGGGGCGACAAAATGCCATGTTAGGGTCTTGCCTTTGCGTTTTACTTTTACGCCTTCATCTTCGTAACCATACCCAATTTCATTGGGGTTTTGAAGATAGCCTGAGCCACCCAAAATATAATCTTTATCAATAGTGATTTTGACATCAAAATCGCCCCAAACGCCGTGAAATTCACGACCGATATAAGGATCGGCGTGCCAACCTTCAAAGTCGTATTCAGCCATTTTTGGATACCATTGTGTCATAGAATAAGCAATACCTTCTTTGTTATCTCGGCCTGAGCGTCTGATTTGCAAAGGCACTTGAGCATCAAACTTCATATTAAATGTTGTGCTTTGGCCAGGCAAAATCGGCTGGTCAAGCTCAACTTCTAAAACCGTGCCTTCCACTTTATAATCTAAGATTTTATTGTTTTGCTTTAAGGAGTTTACATTGATGTAGCCAATTTCATCTTCTTTTAATTTTGAAATTCTATCGCCAACTCTTGGGTCTGGATCTTTTATAGTTCTAGAGCGCACATCCATTTCACTTTCAGGTTGAAAGGCGTTAAAATACAAGTGATAAAACACTTTTTGAAGGGTGTCTGGCGAATTATTGGTATAAACTAACTCTTGTTGACCTTTATATTGGTGCACTTTGACATCCATATCAATTTCCATGGTGTAATCAACATGTTGCTGCCAATAAGAATTGGTGTTTTGAGCAAAAGCCACATTTACAATTAATAAAAGTGTTATTAAAACTAATTTTTTCATAAATATAAATTTTGTTAAATATTAAAAAACCCTGGTACTTTAGTAACAGGGTTTAGAAAATTTTATAATCTTATTTTAAATTTTAAGACTTACTCATTTTGCTTGCTAAAATAATAGCATTGTAAAGGTTAACCATATTACCCGTTTCAGAAATTTCAGCAAAAGGTTTAACTTTACTTGAATCACCGCTTAAAATCACATCAGCATTTGGAGATAAACCGCTATCTAAAATAACTGTTTTGACCTGAGCAGCTGTTAGTTTAGGAAACAAAGAGCGAATAACAGCCGCCACACCAGCGACATTTGGTGAAGCCATAGATGTTCCAGATAAATATTCGTATTCATTGTTTGGCACTGTTGCGTAGATGCCTGATCCTGGAGCAAACACATCGACGCTGCCTTGACCGTAGTTCGAAAAACTTGCAATCATATTTGAACCATATTCAGATGTCATTGCACCAACGTTGATGAAATTATCAGCAATTTCTTGAGTCTGTCCTGGCCATTCGTCGTTAGGATAAACACGGTTTTCATCTAAATTTAAACCTTCATTTCCTGCAGCGTTCACAATCAACACGTCACTATCTGCTGCGTATTTAATGGCATCTATAACCCAATCTGGATGAGTTGAGTAATATTTTCCAAAGCTTGTATTAATAATTTTCGCCCCATTATCAACCGCATAGCGAATACCGAGAGCTATATCTTTGTCGTATTCATCTCCGTCTGGAACTGCTCTAATTGGCATAATGGTTACATTTTCTGCTACGCCTTTCATACCAAGACCGTTATTTCTAACAGCTCCAATAATACCTGCAACGTGAGTGCCGTGACGAGCGTCTTCTTTTTTAGGGTCTGGACCGCTGACATCGCCATTCCCATAATATTTTGTTGACATATCATCGGGATTATCGCCAAGATTCTCTGCTCTAAAGTTTTTATCTAAATTAAAATGCGTATCCATTCTACCCTTGAAGTAATCTACTCCTCCTGAGATTTGCTTTTTAGCTTCTTCTATATCATCGCCAACGTTATTCATCATATAAAGTAAAAATTGTTTGCTTTGTTGAAGACTTTCAGTTTCAGTTTTCATCGCAACTACTTCTTCTTTGGTGAATTTTTCTTTACCTAAGGCTTTGCTCACAGCCGCATTTGATGCGTTAAGCTGTTGTAAGAGACCTTGGTATTGGGTTAATCTGGCTTGTGTTTCTTGGACTTCTTTGTCGTATTCAGCTTTTGCTTTTTTGTAAAGCTCAAAGTTGTCTTTTTGAGTAGATGGAATTTGGTCAGCAGTTTTGCCTTCAAATTTACCGCGGTGAGCCTTAATGATTCTCGTCATTTCTAAGTTTTCGCCGACAATATCGCCAAGAAAATTCCACCCGTGAACATCGTCAACATAACCGTTTTTGTCGTCATCAACATTATTATCAGCTACTTCATCCTTGTTAATCCAAATCACTGGGCTTAAATCTTCGTGTTTGATATCAATTCCACTATCAAGAACAGCAACAATTACATTTTTACCTTCGTAATCTTTGATGACTTCATTGTAGGCTTTTTCCACGCTCATTCCTGGGATGGTATCGCTAACCAGGTCATAATGTGCCCAAGATTGTTTTTGGTCTTCTGTAAGCTCTGTCGTTTTACGGGGTTGTGTGTCTATGTTTGCAATTGGTGTTGAAACAATTTTTGGGCCAGTTGACCCACAGCTTAGCATGAGCAAGGCGCTAAGAGCTAAACTAGAAGCTGAGGTAATGTGTCTAAGTGTCATGGTTTAATATTTAGTTAAATAATTCGTTAAAATTAAAGGTTTGGTTATGTCTCACACCTTTTTCAGTGTGTTTAAGATTGATAATTTCGTTATGGGCATCGTGTTCTAAAAAAAGATAATAGTTTTTATCAGCAGCTTCGTTTAAAAAAGCTTTTTTCTCTTTTAAAGTCAACAAAGGTCTGGTATCATAACCCATCACAAATGGCAAAGGCACGTGACCTGCAGTTGGAAGTAAATCGGCTGCAAATACTAAGGTTTTATCTTTATACTTGATTACTGGAATCATTTGTTTATCGGTGTGTCCGTCAACAAATAAGACTTCAAAATTCAGTTCTTTGTAAAATTCTCTTTGGTTTTGCCGTTCTAAAAAAAAGAGCTGACCTGATTCTTGCATCGGTAATAAATTTTCTTTTAAAAAAGATGCCTTCTCTCTATCATTAGGGTTTGTTGCCCAATCCCAATGTTCTTGGTTAGTCCAAAATTTGGCATTTTTAAAAGCGGGCTGGTAACCTGTTCGATCTTTATTCCATTGCACACTTCCGCCACAATGGTCAAAATGTAAATGGGTCATAAACACGTCTGTGATATCATCCTGATGAAAACCGTGTTGCTTCAATGATTTATCCAGACTGTGGTTACCCCAACGATAGTAATATTTAAAAAACTTTTCGCTTTGTTTGTTGCCTAAACCCGTATCGATAAGAATGAGTTTATCGCCATCTTCAATGAGCAAACTCGTAGCGGCAATGTCTATCATATTGTTGTTATCGGCAGGATTAGTTCTAGACCAAAGTGTTTTAGGGACCACACCAAACATAGCCCCACCATCTAATTTAAAATTTCCAGTTTCGATAGAATATAATTTCATAGGTCAATTTGATAGGGCATGCAAGATAATAAATCTCTCTCAACTTGCTTTGATTGTCATTGAATTATGCTATTTTTAACCACTCAATTAAGTCTATGTTAGAATTAGCTTCAATCATTATATTTGGTATTATCGCTCAGTGGGTGGCTTGGCGTTTTAAGATTCCAGCTATTTTACCTTTAATATTAATTGGTTTAGCCGTTGGTCCCTTAGCCACTTTATATACTGAAGACGGCTCAAAGTTTATTGAACCTGTATGGAATGGTGAAAATGGGCTTTTCCCAGGTGAGAGTTTATACTATTTTGTGTCACTAGCCATTGGGGTTATTTTATTTGAAGGTGGATTAACACTGAAACGCGGCGAAATCTTAAATGTCAGTAGTGTCATTGGTAAGTTAATTAGCATAGCTGTAATCATCACTTTTGTTGGTGCGGGCATAGCCGCTCATTTTATATTTGGTTTATCTTGGAAAATTTCTTTATTATTTTCGGCTTTGATTATTGTTACTGGACCTACTGTAATTACACCTATTCTCAGGAATATTCCCCTTAAAAGAGACATCGCTGCCATTTTAAAATGGGAAGGTATTTTAATTGACCCTATTGGGGCTCTATTTGCCGTATTGGTTTTTGAATTTATCAATGCTGGCGCTGGAGCGGAATATTCTTCTAAAGCTTTGATTGATTTTGGTAAAGTCGTGCTATTTGGGTTTAGTTTTGGATTTACGTTTGCCCACGGTCTTTCATATCTAATTAAGAAAAAAATCATTCCGCATTACTTGTTGAATGTGGTCACTTTAGCTGCTGTTTTAGGCGTCTTTGTATTAGCAGATACTTTTGCTCACGAAAGCGGTTTATTGGCAGTAGTTGTCATGGGGATTATTATGGGCAATTCCAATTTACCCAACCTTAAAGACTTATTGTATTTCAAAGAATCTTTAAGTGTTTTATTAATCAGTATTCTTTTTATCCTACTGGCGGCAAATATCAATTATGAAGATTTATTGTTGGTTTACAACTTAAAATCGCTTTATCTTTTTCTCGTCATTGTCTTTTTAATTCGGCCTATGGGTGTGTTTTTGAGCAGTATAAACTCAAATTTAAAGTTCAACGAAAAACTATTTATCAGTTGGGTTGGCCCGAGAGGTATTGTAGCCGCTGGTATTGCTTCGCTTTTTGGAATAAAACTCGTCAGTAAAGGCGTAGATGGTGCAGAATATATCACCCCTTTAGTCTTTTTGATTGTTCTGGGAACAGTTTTACTCAATGCTACAACGGCAAGGCCTTTCGCGAAACTAGTAGGAGTATTTCTTAAAAATTCTAGCGGTATACTAATTGTAGGCTCTTCTTCTTTTTCAAGAATCATTGCCAAATACCTTAAAGAAAATGATAGACATGTCGTCGTTGTTGACAATAACCAAAACAACATAGAAGAAGCCAAAAAAATGGGCTTAGATGCCTTTACGGCAAATATTTTTTCTGATGATCTTCAAGACAATCTCGAATTAAGCGATATTGGTTATCTTATGGCTTTGACAGGCAACAACTCTATCAACCGAAAAGCTATAGAAAATTTCCAAAAAGAATTTGGCGAAAACGGAACCTTTAGAGTGATATCGCCTGAAGAAATGAATGATCCTGAAGACAACCCCGAAGATGGACTGTTTTCTCACACCGATGATTACATCAAGTTAGTCAATCTCTCAAGACGATACCCAGAAATTCACGAAACCGAAATTAATTCTCAAGATCACTATAATGGTTTAATTGAAATCACAAAAGCCGATCCTGATGTGATCCCTATTTTTATAAAAACCAAAGAAGGTGTATTAGAAATTATCCCTTCAGATAGTGATGAAATAGATGTTGATGACGAATGCAAATTGGTCTATATGGGGAAAGAAATAGAATCAGCAAAATCTCAAAAAATTACACAGGAAGATTCGCTGAAGAGTGAAAAACAAATTTCTGAAAAAGACGTAGAAGAGTAAACTAACGAATGTATTTCTAATATGTCTAATCAAGAAAAAATATATCTATTAGCCCTTCATCGTTTGTCATACATTGGTGATGCAACAGCAAAAAAATTAATAGAAATTGTAGGTTCAGCTGAAGCTGTTTTCAATGAAAAATCGCAAAATCTTCAAAAAATTAATGGCCTTGGCACTAAACGGATTCATAGCATAAAAAAAGAAGTCGATTTAGATCGTGCTGAAAATGAGTTGAAATTTATAGTAGATAACGAAATTGACTTTCTTTATTTTAAAGACAAAACCTATCCTACAAAATTAAAACACTGTATAGATGGCCCTCTCATTTTGTTTCAAAAAGGGAATGTTGATTTACAAAACAAACGTATTATTAGTATTGTTGGTACAAGAAAAATTACTTCACATGGCATTCAATTTACCGAACAATTGATTTCAGATTTATCGGTATTTGATCCTGTAATTGTTTCTGGGTTTGCTTATGGCACAGACATTACAGCTCAAAAAGCGGCATTGAACCATAACTTACAAACCATTGGCTGCTTTGCTCACGGGATGAATCAAGTTTACCCCAAAGTGCATAAAAAATATGTGAATGATATCATGAAACACGGTGGGTTTTTTACAGATTTTTGTAGCGATGACAAGTTTGACCGCAATAATTTTTTAAAACGCAATCGTATTATTGCCGGTCTCAGTGAAGCCACAATTGTTATAGAAAGTGCCGAAAAAGGTGGCTCGTTGGTCACTGCCGAAATGGCCAACGGATATAACAGGGAAGTCTTTGCTTTACCAGGCAGATACAGCGACAAAATGAGTATTGGTTGTAATAACCTCATCAAAAAACAACAAGCTATGCTACTGACAAGCGCTGCAGACATCGCTTATATTCTCAATTGGGATATTGAGCAAAAACCTAAACCCGCCCATCAAACCCAACTTTTTGTTGACTTGAGTGACGAAGAAAAAATAGTTGTAGAAAGCTTAAAATCACTTCAAAAAACAGAAATCGATCCCTTAGCGCTATCATGTCAAATTCCTACATCTAAACTTTCAACTATCCTTCTTAATCTTGAATTGAAAGGTTTAGTCAGACCTTTACCAGGAAAACAATTTGAATTAATTTAATTTTTATTCACTAATATTTAAGACCTATTCTAATAGGCTTAACATATTAATGCTTATTTTTAGTGTAAAATTGTAACCATGAAACATATAATACTCTTACTCTTAATTTTTCAATTCAGTTTTTCATTTGCTCAAGTTCCAGAACGTCAAATTCTTAAAGGCAAAGTCAATGTCCCCTCTGATGCTGAAGCAAAAAATATTAGTATTTTCAATACCAACACCAAAAAAGGTACTACAACAAATGCTTATGGCGAATTTTTAATTAAAGTTAAAAACAAAGATCATATTTTGATATCATCGGTTCAGTTTCAAAACTTTGAAATTGAAATCACTGAAGAAATCATGAAAGAAAAAGATATCGTTATACAAATCAATGAAAATGTCAATCAACTTAATGAAGTTACCGTGTCTTCAAATCTTTTAAGTGGCAACCTCAATGTTGATGTCAAAAAAATAAATACTGATGAAGTCGATTTAGGTATTGATCAAAAAGAGTTAGTAAGTGGGTATAATGCTGACATTACCATAGACAGTCAAATAAGAGCGCAAAATGTTGCTATTGATGATGAATATCTAGATTACGGGATGGATTTTGTTCAAATTTTTAAACGCTACATCAAGAAAAAGCCTAATAAAAAAGAAGTTTCACGTGTAGAAAATGTCGATGTTGAAGTTAGAAAAATGTATGATAACCAATTTTTTAAAGAGTATTTTGATATTGAAGAAAACCAGATTAATGCCTTTATTTTTTATGCTGACGATAACGGTTTAACCCCTGAGCTACTCAAAAAAGGCAACGAAATGGATTTAATTCAATTTTTATTAGATAAATCCAAAGAATTTAATAATTGATTTATGTAAATTTATTGTGAGACCAATCTTTTGGCTTTTAATTACTTTGTTCTGTTTTAATTTGAGTTATACTCAAAATAAAACTCTTAAAGGACAATTCAAGGGAAAAAATTTAGATAAATCTTTTATCAATGTTATTAATATAAACCAATACAAAGCTACAATCAGTCAAGAAGATGGTCGTTTCAAAATTCCAGCCAAAGTCGGTGATAGCATTCTCATTTCATCTATTCAATACAGCGAAGTTAAGTTTGTAGTTAAGCCTGAATTTTTTGAAGACGACATTGAAATTCCTTTAAAACTTAAAGTTAATGAACTTCAAGATATTAATCTGTATTCTTTGGGCTTAACAGGTGATTTAACAAAAGATGCTAAGAGCATTGAAACCTATGATTTTAGTCAGACACAGTTGGGGTTTCCCGCCTATATAGAGCATTTCACAAGAGAAGAAAGACGTCTTCATGTTGCAAGTACATCACAAGGAGGTATTCCCTTAGATTATTTTATAAATTTAATCAATGGCAACATAAAAATGTATAAAAAATTGATTGAATACGAAAAAATTGACAAGAATAAAAATAAGCTCTTTAGCCTATTTCCTGACCAATTCTACAATGAAAACCTCAACATACCAGACAATCTTACAGAAGATTTTACGTATTATTGCATTGAAAATCACTCAGAAGTTGTCAAACTAGCTCAACAAAAAGATAAACTTTCGCTGACTGAATTACTACCAAAATTAGCTCAAGATTATCTTAAAATAAAAGAAAGCGAACAAGATAAAACTCAAAACCTAAATGATTAAATACATTACTTTAAGTCTCATTGTTTTTACTCAATTCTTCTCTTCAATAAATCACGAGTATTATGTCGGTTTAACTGAAATTAAATTTAACCCCGAAAAAGAACGATTGGAGATTATCTCTCGCCTATTTCACGATGATTTCGAAAATGTTTTGAAAGCTCGATATGGCAAAGACATCAGGCTTAGACCTTCAAATCAATCTAAAAATATTGATGCCTTCATTAAAATGTATTTTGATAAAAAACTTAATATCACAACAGATAATCAATCTCAATCACTTTCTTATTTAGGTTACAAATTTGATGAAGACCGTATCAATATTTATTTTAAAATTACTGATATTCAGAACTTCACAAGTATTGCAATTCAAAATCTTTTGCTTACTGATGTTATTGAAAAACAAAAAAATATTGTGCATTGCTTTAAACTTCAGCAAAAAGAAAGCGTCTTATTAACACGCTTTGACTCAAAAGCAGTGTTAAAATTTAATTAGAAAATTAACTTAGGTTAAATATATGTTTATTTTTAGCCAACAAAAATTATAAATAATGATAAAACAACATTTCCTTTTACTATTAGGACTTCTCGTAAGTTTTAATTTTTACGCACAAGAACAACCTGAAAAGGAAGAAGGTCACACTAACCAAAACAAATTCAGACAACTTTACCAAGAATTTGCAACACCCAATCAATACCGAACTGCATCTGGCGCGCCGGGTCCTGCTTATTATCAAAATACAGCTGATTACGAAATGGACATCAGGCTAAATGAAAATACAAAAGAAATTTTTGGTCAAGAAACCATCACTTACACTAACAATTCTCCCAATGAATTAGAATACCTTTGGGTTCAACTCGACCAAAATATCAGAAAAAAAGACAGCCCAGCTAAAGAACGTAACGGGAGTGGATTTAGTCCAATTTTAAGACCAAGCTCAATTGTTTCAGACTATATGGATCAACCTTTTGAAGGTGGTTTTAATATTGAAGAGGTTTCTAAAGATGGCTCTCCTCTGCCCTATAGCATCAATCAAACCATGATGCGTGTTGAAATGAGTGAAAATTTAGAACCTGGAGATAGCTACACTTTTTATATTAAATGGAATTATAAAATTAACGATAGAATTGCAGACGGAGGACGCTCAGGCTATGAAAATTTTGAAGAAGAAGATAATGCCCTGTTCATTGCGGCGCAGTTTTTCCCCAGAATGGCCGTTTATAACGATGTAGAAGGCTGGCAAAATTATCAGTTTTGGGGTTCCGGTGAGTTTGCTTTGCCTTTTGGCGATTATGAAGTAAATATCACTGTTCCAGCAGACCATATAGTTGAAGCCACTGGTGAACTTCAAAACCGTAAAGAGGTCTATTCTAAAACCATGATGGAACGCTATGAAAAAGCCAAAAACACTTTTGACAAACCTGTTTTAATCGTTACTGAAGAAGAAGCTATTGAAAACGAAAAATCAAAAACCTCTAAAACTAAAACCTGGACTTACGAAGCCAAGATGGTAAGAGATTTTGCCTTTACCTCATCGCGAAAATACATCGTCGATATGATGAATGTAAAAGTTGGTCAGAAAAATGTGATGGCAGTTTCTGTTTATCCTAAAGAAGGTAATCCCTTGTGGGAAGAATGGTCAACTTTGTCTGTGGCTCAAACTTTAGAAACCTACAGCAAACATACGTTTGACTACCCTTATCATAAAGCCGTCTCTGTTCACGGAAAAGGTATAGGAATGGAATATCCTATGATTTGCTTCAATTTTGGACGACCAAATGAAGATGGTAGTTATAGCGATCGTACAAAATATGGAATGATTGGTGTAATCATCCATGAGGTCGGTCACAATTACTTCCCTATGATTGTCAATAGTGACGAACGCCAGTGGGGCTGGATGGATGAAGGTCTCAATTCTTTTGTTCAGTTTTTAACCGAGCAAGAAATGGGCGAAAAATATCCTGAACTTTTAAATGAAAATAATGTTTACCCTTCAAGACGTGGTTTCCCATTTAGAATTGTAGATTATATGAAAGGCGATCAAGATTTTATAGCACCGATTATGACCAATCCAGAGCAAGTGTATCAGTTAGGGAATAACGCTTATGGCAAACCTGCAACAGCACTCAATATATTAAGAGAAACTGTTATGGGACCAGAAAAATTCGACTATGCCTTTAGAACATTTTCTCAACGTTGGATGTTTAAACACCCTACACCAGAAGATTTCTTTAGAAGTATGGAAGATGCTTCAGCAGTTGACTTAGACTGGTTTTGGAGAGGTTGGTTTTATACAACAGATTATGTTGATATTGGTATAGAAGAGGTAAAAACTTACAAACTCACCGATCAAATTACTGATGAAGCGAAAGAATATTTAGCGCGTTTTGGCATCACTGACCCTGAAAATAACCCAAGGCTTAAAGGTTTAGTTTATGTTGTGCCAGCCGATTCTGAGGAGGCAAAGTCTTTAGCGCCATCTAAAGATAACTTAGAGAACTCTCAAAATCTCAAAACCTTTTTGATGGATAATTTTACAGCCGAAGAGCGCCGCAACCTTAAAGAATTACCAAAGTATTTTTATGAAATCACCTTTAATAAACCAGGTGGATTGGTTATGCCTGTTATTGTAGAATACACTTATGAAGACGGTAGTAAAGAAATGAAAAAATATCCCGTTCAGGTGTGGAGAAAAAATGACAACCAAATCTCAAAAACTATTGGTAGCCAAAAGAAGATTACTAACATTCAGTTAGACCCTAATTTAGAAACCGCAGATGTTGATGTTTCTAACAATTCTTGGCCTAGAGAAGAAACCAAAAGTGAATTTGAAGAATTTGAAAATCAGAAGAACTAGTTTTTTAAATTTTTAGCATTAATCAACATCCAAAATTTATTAAATTTTGGATGTTTTTTTATTTCAGAAACGAGGCCTAAGCTTAAATTTTTAACAGCTAAACCATTTTAATTTTATATATCTTTGCAAAATGTTTTCAACCTTATATTTCATTAGTGGCGGAGAGATAGCTATCGTGGTTTTAGTTGTGCTTTTGATTTTTGGCGCAGATAAAGTCCCAGAAATAGCCAGAACTGTAGGAAAAACTGTCAAATCTATACGGGAAGCAACAGACGATATCAAATACGAAATCACTAAAGAAACGCATAAAATTGAAGAAACAAGTGTTGATCTCAAAAAAGAAGTCCAAGAGCAAACTAAATCTATTGAAAAAGAAGGTCAATCTTTCAAAGAAAATGTAGAAGAACAAATTGGCCCTATCAAAAGAAAGTTTTAGAAATATATGTCTTGTGCTAATCTAAAGGTATTGGCATGCGCTTCAATAATGATTTTAATATCTTTAGAATAACCACCACCCATACTGACTTCAACCGGTAATCCTTTTTCAAAACAAGTTTCCAAAACGTAACGATCTCTTTCTTTACAACCTTTTACAGAACAACCTAGTTTACCCAGCTTATCTGTTTTTACAATATCAACACCGCTAAGGTAGAAAATAAAATCAGGTTGGGTTTGGTCAATCAACTTGGGTAAATGTAACTTTAGTATTTCTAAGTATTTTTCGTCTGTTGTATCATCTTCTAAAGCTATATCTAAATTCGATATCTCTTTTTTAAAAGGATAATTGTTCTTACCGTGCATTGAAAATGTAAAAACACGATGATCATCCTTAAAAATTTCTGCCGTACCATTGCCTTGATGAACATCTAAATCAACTATTAAAATAGACTTAGCCAGTTTGTTATTTAGCAAGTAATGTGCTCCTATTGCTTGATCATTAAGCATACAAAAAGCCTCGCCTCTATTTCTATAAGCATGATGAGTACCGCCTGCAATATTCATTGCTATACCATTTTGAATAGCATAATCGCAGGCTAAAATAGTGCCATTGGTGATTACACGTTCACGTTTAACAAGTTCAGACGATAAAGGAAAACCTATTTTTCTAGCTTGACGTGGTTCAATTTGGCATGCATATAATTTTTCGACATACAGCTTATCATGAGCTAGTAGAATATATTTCTCGTTTTTAGAAAGAATTTTAGGTTTAAAAAAATGATGCTCTTCACAAGTTCCTTCGTGTAAAAGCTGTTTTGGAAGCAGGTCATATTTTTCCATCGGAAAACGATGGCCTTCAGGAAGTGGGTGTTTGTAAATGTCGTCAAACGCTATTTTAAGCATTTAATCAATAATTTCAAAACCGGTATAAGGCACTAACACCTTAGGAATTTTTATACCTTCTGACGTTTGATTGTTTTCTAAAATTCCTGCAATAACACGCGGTAGAGCAAGTGAGCTACCATTTAATGTGTGTATTAACTTTTTGTTTTTGTTCTTATCTTTATATCTGATTTTTAAACGATTGGCCTGAAAGGTTTCAAAATTAGACACGGAAGATATTTCTAACCAACGCTCTTGAGCAGTAGAGTACACTTCAAAATCAAAAGTTAAAGCTGAAGTAAATCCTAAATCTCCGCCACACAATCTCAAAATACGATAAGGCAACTCCAATTCTTGAAGAATTGTTTTGACGTGTTCTACCATTTCATTTAAGACTTGATAAGATTTTTCGGGCTTAACAAGATTCACAATTTCTACTTTATCAAATTGATGTAAACGATTTAAACCTCTTACATGCGCGCCATAACTTCCTGCTTCACGTCTAAAACAAGGCGTATAACCGGTAAGTTGTATAGGTAAATCAGCTTCATCTAACATATCGTTGCGATAAATGTTAGTAATTGGTACTTCGGCTGTTGGTATTAAATACAAGTCGTCTTCACCTATATGATACATTTGACCTTCTTTGTCTGGCAATTGTCCTGTGCCAAACCCTGAAGCTTCATTAACAACAAGTGGAACTTGCACTTCTTGGTAACCAGCTGAAGTGTTTTTATCTAAAAAATACTGAATTAAAGCGCGTTGTAGTTTTGCACCTTTGCCTTTATAAACTGGAAATCCAGCACCTGTGATTTTATTACCCAATTCAAAATCAATAATATCGTATTTTTTAGCGAGTTCCCAATGCGGTAAAGCGTTTTTGTCTAATTTTGGGATATCACCTTCAGCATATATTTCTTCATTATCATCTTCATCTTGCCCAGAAGGAACTGTTTGATGTGGAATATTTGGAATTTGATAGAGCAATTCTTTTAATTCTTGTTGAAGTGAATCATGCTGTTCAGAAAGTGTTTTGCTTTTTTGTTTTAGCTCACCTGTTTCAGCCTTTAATTTATTAGCTTCATCGGTTTGGCCATTTTTAAATAGCATGCCTATTTGCTTTGATATACTATTAGATTTAGCTAAAACCTCATCAAGTTCAGTTTGTGTAGAACGCCTCTTTTCGTCTAGGTCTAAAACATTAGTAAAAAGAGAATTTGCTTCAAAATTTCTTTTTTTCAAAGCTTTCTCAAATACTTCGCGATGCGTTTTGATATCTTTAATTTCTAACATGCCAAAAATTTATGGTGTAAATTAATTGGCAAATTTAGTAAAAGCTTTGGTTACATTTTAAATTTAATTAGGATTTATGTCTGACAAAAAAAATTCAGGTTTCTCTAAAATTTTCCAACATTTTGACCTTAAATAATTTTAAACTAAATTAGCAAGGTTATTTGATAATCAAACAATTATGGAATCCAAAAAACACATCTGCAGTATTATGTTTGCGATTTGTCTAGCTTTAATTTACTCGCATTCTTATTCACAAAACTCCCATATCAATACCGAGGGTTTATATAATGCTGAATTTATAGATAATATCTTTATAGGACATTTTGAAGACCTTCAAAATAAAAACGATGATGAGTTTTTATTGATGTTTTGGGGTGGATACCTTAATACCTATGGCAAACAATGTGATGCCTATTTGCCAAAAGATAAAGTTAAAATCATGAAACAAGTTTGTAAAACAGAACGGGTCACAACAGATTACCTTGGCACAGAAACCAGTAGATATTGTATTGAGTGGAAGTGGGAATGGACTGGCTTATATGCACGTAAAGATTTATATGAAGCTAAAATGAACTTACAAAATAAATTTAGTGATGACGCTTTAAGAAGTACACTAGAAAAAATGACTAACCCCAATGCTGTAGGTAACTCTGTTGACTTAATGCACAAAGCCAAAGCTTTAAATTATGATATGAGCCAGATATTAAAACTAAACTCTTGTGATAGCAAATCTCTAAGACGTTTCGAAGAAAATCTTATTGCCTTTTCTGAAAACAGAGAAGGTATAAGAATGAAAGAAGATAGTAAATACAAAAAAGTCAAAGATTTGGGCGGACCTACAGAGAAGCAAAACTTAACTCAACTCCTTAATGATTTGATTTATGACCAAGCCATAACTTGGGCTGTAAATAAGTATGTGAATAATAGCATATCAAATATATCAATTGCTTCTAAAGACAACAAGGGTCGCCCTTCAGTTATTACAGCTTATTATAATTATTCAAGCTTTTTTGGCAAAAGTCAAGGTTGGGCTAGGATAGTTTTTGATAATGGTTTACCTAAGTGCATATACTTTCATGATTATCCAAATAACTGTAAAACACCTAAAGCAAGCATTGTCAATAATTATGCACTAAATAAATATAAAATTTGAGATGAGCTTGGAGCAATCATAAATAATTTCTTTTATCTTAGATAATTCATCCTATTAATATCTATGATAAAGCCAGAATTATTATCTCTCAATGCCAAAGTTGCAATAATTTGTACCGCAAGGGCTGTTGATAAAGAAGATTTAAAACATGCTCTAAATATTCTTAAATCCTGGCAACTTCAACCCATATTAGGACAAAGTATTGGTTTGAAGCATCACCAATTTGGCGGTACTGATGACGAAAGAGCTGCTGACTTACAACAACACATTAACAACCCTGAAATTAAAGCCATTTGGTGTGCTAAAGGTGGTTATGGTACAGCTAGAATTATTGACCAAATAGATTTTACGCCATTGCTTAAAAACCCCAAATGGATTATCGGGTATTCTGATATCACGGCCTTGCATCTACAACTTCAAAAAATTGGAATTTGCAGTCTTCACGCACAAATGCCAGTTGGTATTGAAAACAAATCAGAAACAACTCGAGAAAGTTTAAAGCAAAGTTTAATCAACAAACCTTTTGATATTCAATACGCATCGAAGTTTAAATCACGCAATGGCCATGCTAAAGGTCAACTTATTGGTGGTAATTTATCAGTTTTATATTCGGTTTTAGGTTCTAAATCTGTTACTGACTTTCAAGATAAAATTTTATTTCTTGAAGACTTAGATGAATACCTCTACCACATAGACCGAATGATGCTAAGTTTTAGAAGACAAGGCATATTAAAACAGTTAAATGGTCTAATTATAGGAGGAATGTCGGCTATGAATGATAATTCTATTCCTTTCGGAAAAAGTGCTTATGAAATCATCGAATACTACACAAAAGACATCGAAATTCCTATAGCTTATGACTGTCCTGTCGGCCACGAGTTTGATAATTATGCTTTAACTTTAGGCGCAACTATTGAATTAAAAGTTGAAAACAATCAAGTTTCCATTAAATATTAAATTATGGCAGAACACAATCAACTTGGTAAAGCTGGAGAAAGCTTGGCTTTAAAACACTTAAAAGACAAAGGCTATGATATTTTAGCTAAAAACTATCGTTTTCAAAAAGCCGAAGTTGATATTATTGCTCTAAAAAACGAAACATTGGTGGCCGTAGAGGTTAAAACCAGAAGTACGCCTGAATTTGGTAACCCTCAAGAGTTTGTTAAGCCGGCGCAAATGAAACGCCTTGTTGAAGCTGTTGACCATTTTGTTAATGAAAGACATTTAGACTATGAGGTTAGGTTTGATGTTATTGGTATAATTAAAAATAAACTTGGCACCAGAATTGAACACCTCGAAGATGCGTTTTTGCATTTTTAGTTAAATATTAATTTCCTGACAATTATGTCGTCTCTATTCAATTTAAAACCGTTAATAAAATTTAATTGTAAACTGATTGTTAATTTTTTTTATACTCCTAACTTTTACTTAATATCCTATGTGCGCTTAATCAGTTATTTAAAAATTCAAGGCTTTAGCTATAACATTTGTTTAATCTTCTTAGTTGTTTTTCATAGGATTTCTCTAACATTTTAATAAATCTGAGATAATTTTTTTCAGTCTTTTTTAGTCTTTTTTTGTGGTGAATTTAAAAATCACAAATCATGAAAAAATTATTACTCGGATTATTCTTATTCTGTGGATTAGGCGCATTAGCGCAAGGGGTAACAACCTCATCAATTAATGGTCAAATCAAAGACCAAAACGATCAAGCTCTACCTGGAGCCAATATCATTGCAGTTCATCAACCTACGGGAACTCAATATGGTGTCATTTCAGATTTTGATGGATTCTATCGAATTCCAAATATGCGTGTAGGTGGCCCTTATAAAATAGAAATCACCTACGTAGGTTTTGAACCCAAAACTTTTGAAAATGTGTTTTTAAGATTAGGGGATTCAGAACAATTTAGCGTAAAACTACAAGAACAAGCTAGTGAATTAGATGAAGTTACGATTACAGCACGTAAAAATGACATTTTTGATTCTGGTCAGACGGGATCAAATACAAATATTTCTAACCGTGAAGTATTAACTTTACCTTCTGCTACGCGTTCTCTTGGAGACTTCATCAGACAAGCGCCTGAAGCACAAGTTGGTGAGAATGGTAGCATTTCACTAGGTGGTCAAAACAACCGTTACAATTCTATTTATATAGATGGTGCGGTTCAAAATGATGTATTTGGACTGGCTGGTTCTGGTACAAATGGTGGGCAAACAGGTGTTAACCCTATTTCAATTGACGCCATAGAGTCATTTCAAGTAAATTTAGCTCCTTTTGATGTAAAACAATCTGGTTTTGCAGGTGGCTCAATTAATGCAATTACACGCTCAGGAACTAATAATTTTGAAGGCTCTGCTTATTATTACTTAAGAAACGAAGATTTAGCTGGAGATACACCTACAGCTATTCGAGAAAGTAATAGACAACCATTAAATGACTTTACTGCTGAACTTATTGGTGCTAGAGTCGGTGGTCCTATAATTGAAAATAAACTGTTTTTCTTTGTTAATTACGAACGACAAGACGATGAAACGCCTCAACCTTTTAATTTTGATCGCTACCAAGGTGATGCTAATCGACAAGACATTTTAAGTCTTAGACAAGGTATAATAGATGCTTTTGGTTACGACCCTGGTGTATTTGAAGGAGCGCCATTAACATTAACAAGTGATAAATTTATCGCTAGAGTAGATTGGAATATTGATGACAAAAACACTATCACCGTTAAAAATTCGTATGTAGAAGCTGAAGAAACAGAAACTCGCTTAAGTGGAGACCGCTCTATAAATTTTGTCAATGGTAGTGAATTTTTTCCTACAAGAACAAACTCAGCCACTCTTGAATGGAGCACAACTAACGGCAGCAATATGTCTAACAACTTAGTTTTAGCTTATACCGATGTCTTAGACGATAGAGGTTTTGTTGGTGATCCTTTTCCTTTTGTTGAAATACAAGATGGTATTGGTGAAATTAATCTAGGTTCTGAACAATTTTCTACAGCAAACTTACTTGAGCAAAAATTATTTTCAATAACTAACAATTTTGAATATTATAAAGGTCGTCACAAAATTACTCTCGGTGGAACATTTGATTATTTTGATATTAAAAATGTATTCTTTGCTCAAAACTTCGGGTCTTACACATTTGCATCATTAGATGATTTTAATACCTATTTAGATGACAATGCCAGCAATAATGCTCCAGTAGATCGTTTTTCAAGAAGTTACTCTTTATTTGGGGGTGTTGGTGATGATTCTCAAGGTGCTGCAGAATTTGAATATTCTCAACTTGGTCTTTATATTCAAGATGATGTGGATATGTCAGATAATTTCAAACTTTCTTTAGGTTTGAGATTTGATGTGCCGTTTTACTCTAACGGTAGAGTAAATGATGACTTTAACACAAGATCTGTAGCTTTATTAGAAGCCAATGGAAAAGACCTTGAAGGTGCAAGAGTTGGTCAACCTATTGACAGTAAGCTTCATTTCTCTCCTAGGCTTGGTTTTAATTGGGATGTGTTCGGCAACAAGACAACTCAGGTTCGAGGAGGTATGGGTATTTTCACCTCTCGTATCCCTTTAGTTTGGCCTGGTGGCGCATACAATAACAATGGTGTGTCTTCAGGATTTGTGGCTGACTTTACATTACCGCAAGACGATGTATTTTTTAATGCTGACCCATTCAATCAACCCGTGCAACCAGGTGCCGAGCCAGGTTCTGGTGCTGTTGGTGGAAATATTGATTTATTTGCTCCAGATTTCAAACTGCCTCAAGTTGCTAAATTTAACATCGCTGTAGATCAAAAATTACCAATTTGGGACTTAGTTGCTTCTGGAGAGTTTCTTTATACCAACACCATTAACAATGTATTCTATCAAAATTTAAATATTAAAGGCCCTGTGGGTCGTTTAAATGGTGCCGATAATCGTCCTTTCTACGATAGAAGAGATGTTATAGACGATACTTATGGTCGTATTATTTTAGCGACTAACACTGATGAGGGCTATACTTATAATGCAACCTTTAAACTAACCAAGCAATTTAGTAATGGTTTCTATGGTCAAGCGGCTTATACTTATGGCGAAGCTGAAAATATCTTTGAAGGGACATCATCGCAAAACTCATCTCAGTGGAGAAATATTCAAACCGTTAATGGTAAAAATGCCAATCCAGGTGTAGCGCGTTCTCAATTTTCTCTAGGGTCAAGAGTTACTGCGAATGCAGCTTATGAGTTTTCTTATGGAAAAAATGATATGTTTAAAACAACTATTTCTTTATTTTACAACGGCTTAGAAGGGGCGCCATTTAGCTATGTGTATAATGAAGGTAGAGACCTGTTGAATGACGATTCGCGTGATAATGCTTTAATCTACATTCCAAGAGATGCTTCTGAGATTGAATTTGTAGGTTCGCCTCAAGAACAACAACAACAATGGAATCAGCTGAACACATTTATCAGCAATAATTCTTACCTCAACGATAGAAGAGGACAGTATGCTGAGCGTAATGGTGATCGTGGACCTTGGAGCCATATTATAGACCTTAAACTCTTACAAGATTTTAACTTACAGGTAAACAATAAAACCCATACACTTCAATTTTCATTTGACATCTTCAACTTTACAAATCTTATCGATAAAGATTGGGGAAGACGTAAATTCATTAGAAATGAAATTGGCTTGCTAACTACTGAAGAAGGTGGGCCAGATCCTAAATTCTCTTTCGATAACCGTTTCAATGAAAGTGGTATTGTTGAATTTGACGATTCTGGTATCTTATCTTCAAGATGGCAAATGCAAGTTGGATTGAGATATATTTTTAAATAGATGAATTAGCCAATCTATTCTATATTGCTTTAAACCCTGTCAATTTTGGCGGGGTTTTTTGTTTTGCAGTTCTCTCAGAATCATTTGTCTCACCTTTTGATTGAGAGATCTTTTGTCTTGTAAAACAAGCCCCTGTGTTTCAATAAAATTTAAAACCTTAGCCCGAAGTAATCCTGGTTTGCCACTAAAAAATTCATAGGAAAATTTAACTTTATTGTCATAAAAAACCATAGGGACAATTGGGATTTGATGATTAATTGCCAATCGAAATGCGCCGTCTTTAAAGGTATCTAAATCAATAGATAAATCATCTGGTACGCCACCTTCAGGAAAAATACAAACACTCAAGCCTTTATCTAAACGTTCTTTTGCTTGTTGAAATACTGCGTGGCGACTTTTACTGTTTTGCCTATCGACCAAAATACAGGTGCGTTTATAAAAAAAACCAAACAATGGATATCTTGCTAATTCTTTTTTACCGACAAATACAAAAGGATTTTTAGAAATATACAACATCATCATAATATCAATCATACTGGTATGGTTAGAAACCAAAAGATAACTTCTGTTCTTTTCCATTGTCTCTAAAAATTGAATCTTGGGAATAAAACCCATCCCAAATAATATGATGGTTGCCCAAACTTTTGCTAATTTAAAAAAGAATCCATACCACTTTTCTCTTAAGATTGAAATCAATAAAAACGGAAATAATAGCACGATGCTAAATAACATTAGCACATAAAACCATATGCGCCAAAAGAGTCTAAATATGTTAAGCAAGATTTTCATCAAGGCCAAAATTACATAAATACTTAGATACAGATAAACAAAAGATTTATCTTTGAAAAAAATTGATTTTTATGTCACGTATTTTAACTGGAATACAAAGCACAGGAACACCCCATCTCGGGAATCTTCTCGGTGCTATTTTGCCTGCAATTGAAATGGCAAACAACCCTAAAAACGATTCTTTTCTATTTATAGCCGATTTACATTCGCTCACGCAAATAAAAGATGCCCAGACTCTAAAAAATAATACTTTACAAACTGCAGCGGCTTGGTTAGCTTTTGGGCTTGACCCCGAAAAAACAGTGTTTTACAGACAAAGTCAAGTGGCACAAGTCACAGAATTAGCTTGGTATCTCAACTGTTTTTTTCCCTATCAGCGTTTGACATTAGCACACTCTTTTAAAGATAAATCAGACCGGCTTGAAGATGTCAATTCAGGTTTGTTTACCTATCCTATGTTGATGGCGGCAGATATTTTACTATATGATGCTGATATTGTTCCTGTAGGCAAAGACCAACTTCAACATTTGGAAATGACCAGAGATGTGGCGCAGCGTTTTCACGCTAAACTTGGTGAGACTTTTGTATTACCACAGCCAAAAATTCAAGATGATACACAACTTATTATTGGCATTGATGGCGAAAAAATGAGTAAGTCTAAGCAAAATATCATCAACATTTTTGACAATGACAAAAAGCTGCGTAAAACTATTATGAGCATTAAAACAGACAGCACACCTCTTGAAGAACCTAAAGACCCTGATACCTGTATTGTTTTTAATCTCTATAAATGTATTGCTTCAGAAGAAAATATTTCTGAGATGAAAGCCAATTATCTTAATGGTGGTTTTGGATATGGTCACGCTAAAACAGCTTTGTTTGAAGAAATTAAAGATAGATTTAAAACCGAAAGAGATACCTTTCAAGATTTAGTTCAAAACCCTGATAAAATTGAAGAAACCTTGCAAGAAGGCGAAGCCAAAGCCAGAATCGTAGCTGATGAAGTTTTGGCACGTGTTAGAGAAAAATTAGGATATCAATCATGAGAAAAACAGCACTCATTACCGGCGCGTCTTCAGGTATTGGCAAAGAATTTGCAAAACAATTAGCCGAACAAGACTATAATTTGGTTATCGTGGCCAGACGTGAAAATTTGCTAAAAGCTTTGGCTCGAGAATTAACTAAAGTCAAAATCAATATTTTTACCATTGACCTCACTGCAGACAACGCCATAGATGATTTATTGAAATATTTAGCTGAAGAACAAATACAGGTTGAGGTGCTCATCAACAATGCAGGTTTTGGCGATTACAACCGTTTTGATCAAGCTGATATCAGCAAACTGCAAAACATGATTGATTTAAACATCAAAGTCTTGACCGATTTGACCTATTATATTGGTAGACAAATGCTGAGAAGACAATCAGGTTATATTCTCAATGTGGCCTCTACTGCTGCCTTTCAACCGGGTCCGATGATGAGCGTGTATTTTGCAACAAAGCACTATGTTTTAGCCTTTACTGAAGCTCTTGCCTATGAATGGAAAGATGAAGGTGTACTCCTTTCAGCCTTATGTCCTGGAGCAACACAATCAGAATTTTTTGACCACGCTGATATGACGGATTCCAATTTGGTTAAGAAAATCAAACTTCCAAGTTCAGAAGAAGTGGCGCGTTTTGGTTTAAAACACCTTTTTAAAGGAAAAACTGTTGCAATTCACGGATTCTTGAATAAATTCTTAGTTTTTATTGGCCGTTTTACACCTCGAAATTGGCTTACTGCTATAACAGCAAAAGCTTTGCAGAAATAGTTTTTGTTGATAAAGCCATTATTAGTAAATTTGGTTTAAATAAGAATGCTATGGTCATAAACATCAACAAAAAAATGTCGAAAAGTGATATTAAGCGAGAAATCGAAGAGGCTTTAACTGTCAATAGAAATAAAAAGAATAAAGAAAAAACTGAAATCTTAGAAAAACTATCAGGCCTTTTATCTCATCTAAAAATGACCCCTTTAGAGATTCAAAAAGAAATGAGAGATGGCTGGAATGAATAATCTTATTTTAGATACTAATATTATTCTATATGCAGCTGTTTACGGTGATGAAATAGCTTTGGAACTTTTACAAGAAAATAATATTTTCATATCAGACATTACAGAAATAGAATTACTTGGCTACCATAGATTGAATAAAGATGAATATGACATCTTAAAAAAACTTTTAGACAGTATAAATATTATAGCAATTAATAATACGATTAAATACAAAGCTATAGAGTTAAGGCGAAAATATGCTCTAAAAACACCAGATGCAATTATTGCTTCTACGGCTCTTCATCACGACTTTTTTTTAGTCACAGCAGACAAAAAGCTTCACAAAATTAAAGACATTAATGTCATTCAATTCGATGCACCTTAATTAAGATTAAGAACATAATCTTTCAATCTCATTTTATATGAAAAACGTCCTCGGCACAACACTTCAACCTTGCTCGCTCAATCCTTTAACAGGCGCCAAACGTGATGGTTATTGCACTTATGACCAACGCGATCCGGGTTTACACATTGTAGCAGCACAAATGACCGATGAATTTCTCGCCTTCAATCAAGCCCGTGGCAACGATTTGATTACCCCAAGACCACAATGGCAATTTCCTGGACTTAAAGCTGGGGATTGGTGGTGTATTTGTATGGGCATTTGGCTTAAAAGTAAAGAAGCAGGTTTCCCCGTTTACCTTAATCTAGAAGCTTGTCATGAAAAGGTTTTAGATTATATCAGCTTAAACGAATTACAAGAATGGGACTTCAGAAAATTAAATATTAAATAGTTTTTAATAAAGCTTAAAATCAAAAAACCCTTATCTCTTCTGGCTGGCTTATTTGCAATTGTTGGTGTAGTCATTTATATTTTAGAAAACCGTTTTACCTTTTTAGTTTTAATTATCAATTCTGTTGCTATGGGTTTATTTTTCTATGATAACCGAAAGCTTAAGTGAGGTAAATACTATTTTAAAAACCAAAAAACTGACCAAACTCAATTTTTCTAGTTAACATTAAATTAAAGTCAACAACTTTAAAGTCCACCTCAAATAGATTTTTTAGATTTGCACTGTTTCAACTTAATCTAAATAAAA
This sequence comes from Mesohalobacter salilacus, assembly GCA_003931895.1. Taxonomy (GTDB): domain Bacteria; phylum Bacteroidota; class Bacteroidia; order Flavobacteriales; family Flavobacteriaceae; genus Psychroflexus. The sequence continues at coordinate 7,435 of RRZV01000088.1, read as the reverse complement.
ATGATAAGTGTTGCCGATTTAAAAAGCGGACAAAAAGCCACGATTACTGATATTTCTTCAGAATCGATTCCTTTAAAACTTCTCGAAATGGGCTGTTTACCTGGCAATGCCGTTGAAGTCATAAAAATTGCAAAAATAAAAGATCCTTTATATCTCAATATCAATGATACCTTTTTAGCTATCAGGCTCGAAACCGCTAGAGATATTCTGGTTAAACTCATAGAAGAATAATATGAGGCAAATTAACGTAGCGCTTGTCGGCAATCCGAATACAGGTAAAACCTCAGTCTTTAACAGCTTAACAGGTTTAAATCAAAAAGTTGGTAACTATCCTGGTATAACGGTTGAAAAAAAAGAAGGTGTTGCCAAGCTGAGTCGAGTGCTAAAAGCACATATCATAGATTTGCCAGGCACGTATAGTTTAAATGCTTCTTCTTTAGATGAAAATATCGTCATCGAACTCCTGCTGAACAAAAATGACAAAGATTATCCTGATGTTGTTGTGGTGGTTAGTGATATTGAAAATCTCAAACGAAACCTATTACTTTTTACCCAAATTAAAGACCTTGGAATTCCTACAATTTTAGCCATCAATATGGCGGATAGAATGGACAGAAAAGGGATTAGTCTTGACGTCCCCAAGCTTGAAACACAACTCAAAACCAAAATTGCACTTATTAGTGCTAGAAAAAAAACAGGATTTGACAATCTTAAAAATCTTATTGCAAATTACAAACAAATTTCTACGGAAGCCTGCTGCAATGCGTCAAGAGTAGACACTGAATACTTTGGTAATCTCAAAAAAACTTTTCCTAATCAAAACACTTATAAACTTTGGTTAGTCATTACTCAAGACGCTAACTTCGGTAACTTAGACCGTAATCAAATCAAAAGTAAAACCAAAAGTTTTGAACCCAAAAGTAAATCTGAACTCAAGCGCTTACAGCAAAAGGAAATCATAGCACGATATACCTTTATCAATGATACGCTAAAATCGACCTTAACAAAAGATATCAATGCGGCAAAAGGTTTGCGAGCAAGTTTAGACCGTTTATTAATGCATCGCATTTGGGGTTATCTCATATTTGCAGTGATTTTACTTTTAATTTTTCAAGTCATTTACGATTGGGCAGCCTATCCTATGGACTTTATTGATGAAAGTTTTGCACATTTTAGCGAATGGACAAAACACACTTTGCCTGCTGGGCAGTTTACAAATTTAATTGCTGAGGGTATTATCCCTGGCATTGGCGGCATTGTGATTTTTATTCCACAAATTGCCTTTTTGTTTCTTTTCATTAGCATACTCGAAGAAAGTGGTTACATGAGTCGCGTGGTTTTTCTTACCGATAAAATTATGAAGAAATTTGGGCTCAGCGGAAAAAGTATCGTGCCTTTAGTGTCAGGGACTGCCTGTGCTATTCCGGCCGTGATGGCATCGAGAAATATTGAAAACTGGAAAGAACGGCTCATCACCATTTTGGTCATTCCATTCACGACCTGCTCTGCAAGATTACCAGTTTATCTCATTATTATAGCCTTAGTGATTCCAGATGAAAGTTTTCTTGGCGTGTTTAACTATCAAGGTTTAGTTTTATTGCTACTGTATTTTATTGGATTTGGCATGGCTGTGTTTTCAGCTTGGCTGCTTCACAAAATCATGAAAACTTCCCAAAAGACTTATTTTGTAGTTGAAATGCCGAATTATAAAGTCCCTATAGCCAAAAATGTTTTGATCACAGTTCTCGATAAAACCAAATCATTTGTCTTTGGTGCCGGTAAAATCATTTTAGCTATTTCTATTATTTTGTGGGTTTTAGCCAGTTATGGCCCTAATGAAAAATTCAAAAATGCAGAAGACATCGTCAAAACCGAGGTTAAAACTGAAAACTTAGATTTAACACAAGAAGAGTTAGATACTAAAATTTCATCTTACAAATTAAGACATTCTTATATTGGTTATATGGGAAAAGGCATTGAGCCTATAGTTCAACCTTTGGGTTATGATTGGAAAATTGGAATAGCCGTCATCAGCTCTTTTGCAGCTCGAGAAGTTTTTGTAGGAACACTCGCCACGATTTACAGCGTAGGCAGTGAAAATGAAGAGACTATAAAACAACGCATGTCTAAAGAGGTTAATCCGATTATCGGCGGAAAACTATTCAACTTTGCCAGCGGTATTAGTTTGTTATTGTTTTATGCTTTTGCCATGCAGTGTATGAGCACACTTGCAGTGGTAAAACGTGAAACTAATACCTGGAAATGGCCGATCTTTCAACTTGTTTTTATGACAGGTTTTGCTTATATTGTATCTTTAATTGCTTATCAACTTTTAAAATAAAATGATGTCAATACAAGAAATACTGGTTTGGATAACGTTTATAGCAGCTATTGGTTTTTTAGTTAAAAAATTCTTCTTTAAGAAAAAAACTAAAAAGGCATGTGGACAGAATGATTGTGGTTGCTAAGTATTAAACGGCTTCAAACTCGACAACATCAAAATCATCTATACTAGCCCTCAATTTGTCACCTTTTCCTATTTCAGTCATTGGCCCTAAAGCGCCAGACAAAATAATTTCACCTGCTTGTAATGGTTGTTTGAATTTTTGCATAGTTTGAGCCAACCATAATACAGCTTTAAGTGGATTTCCCATACAGGCTTGACCTGTGCCTTCAGAAATGAGACTGTCACTTTTAAACATTTTCATTTCGCAGTTGACCATATCAATTTTAGATAAATCTATTTTTTTTGAACCCAAAACAAAATGACTTGCAGACGCATTATCTGCTATGGTATCAGTGATTTTGATATCCCAATTTTTAATGCGGCTACCGACAATTTCTATCGCAACAACGGCATAATCAATGGTATTTTTTACATCATTTAAAGTGATTTGATCAGCTTCTATATTCTCTTTTAAAACAAAAGCCCATTCAGCTTCTGCTTTGGGTTGCATGAGGTTTTTAAAATCAATTTTTTCGTGATTTTCAATTTGCATTGTTTTAGTCAGCACCCCAAAATCAGGTTCATCAACACCGAGTTGTTCTTGAACGGCAAAGGAGGTTAAGCCGATTTTTTTACCAACTAATTTAGCGCCTTTTGCTATTTTTTTTTGAGTAACAAGCTGCTGTATTTCATAGGCGGCTTCAATATTTCTTTCATTAGTAAACTCAGTCCGAATGGGTGGAATTGTTTGTTTTTCAATTTCAGCGGTGTAGAGTTGTTGAGCTATAAATTCTAAATTTTTCATTTGATAATTTTTCTCTGTGAGCTTAGCGAAAGCCTTTGTGTGCTCTGCGTGAAACACACTACAAATCCTTCTCTCGCATTTCATCTAACTTTTTTTTATCAAGCACATAATCTTTAATGTCTTTTCCTTTCCAGCGGTGATATAAAAACAAAGGCATAAAAATAAACGAGCTAAATAAAACTGAAAGGCCAATAATTTTATCCCCTAATTCAGGATTGGCTTCAATAATTTTGATATAAAATCCCGTGCCAAAACCACCGAGCATCATTATAAAACAAATCCACAATACAATTCTCATAACCAAAATTTTACTGAATACTCAAATCTACTAATTTATCACGATACGCCGTAAGCATTTTAGATTTTGATATAAATCCAACATATTTTCCTTCTCTCACAACGGGTAAATTCCACGCGTCAGTTTCTTTAAATTTTCGCATCACATCTTTGGCGTTACAGTCTGTGAGTTCTATCACATCCGGTGCAGTTTGCATTAAATCACTGACAAAAACCTCCTGATATAAATCTTGTTTAAACATCAGTGTTCTGATATCATCCAGAAGTAGAATTCCTTTAAATTTTCCTTGCTGGTTTGTCACGGGAAAAATGTTTCTTGAAGATTTTACTACGCCTTCATTTACAACATCTTCCAAAGACATATCTATTCGCAAAATGACAAAATTACGTTCAATTAATTGATTGATTTCTAACAAACTCAACACAGTTTCATCTTTATCGTGCGTCACAAGTTGCCCACGTTGAGCCAACTCAATATTATAAATGGAATGTTTCTGAAACCGATGACTTATGCCATAAGAAATGGCGACACAAATCATCAGCGGAATGAATAAATTATAACCCGAAGTGATTTCTGCAATCAAGAAAATTGCTGTTAGTGGAGCGTGCATCACGCCAGACATTAAGCCAGCCATACCGACGAGGGCAAAATTATTATCAGATATGGAATTCGACAGCAAATCGAATTGCTTGACGATGAGTGCATAACACGTGCCTATGATACTGCCAATAAATAATACTGGAGCAAAAATTCCACCAACACCACCAGAAGCAATGGTCACCGAAGTGGCTATGATTTTGAAAATCATGACTAAGAATAAGAAACCAATAAAAAACCACAAATTATCCCAACCGAGATTAAGTTTTGAGTCAATCCAAAACGAGTTATCACCAGACAACAACTGATTGACAAAAGGATAACCTTCTCCGTAAAGTTGAGGAAAAACAAAAATCATCAGTCCTAAGAGTAAGCCACCGATTATTGCGCGTTTTAATCGAGACGAAATCTTTTCAAAAAGACTAAAGGTGAACGTATAGATTTTTACAAATAGCAATGAAAACCCCGCACAAATTACAGCTAAAATGACATAATACAACACATCCTGAATTTGAAAAGCCGAAGTCACTTGTGGCTGCAAAATAATATCTGAACCAAAGAAAAAATAAGAGGTTAAAATTGCTGATACTGAAGCAACTAAGAGAGGAATCATAGATACCAATGTCAAGTCTAAAGCAAAAATTTCGATAGCAAAAATTATGGCGGCAATGGGGGCTTTAAACAAAGATGACATCGCCCCAGCGGCAGCACAACCTATTAATAAAGTTCTTGTCGCTTGATTCACTTTAAAATAGCGAGACAATATTGAACCCAATCCCGCACTGGTCGCCACAGTTGGAGACTCTAAACCCGCCGACCCCCCTAAACCAACGGTTAGCGGTGCTGTGATTAGCGAAGCATAACTTTGTATGGTTTTTACAAAACCTTTTCGTTGAGAAATAGCAAAAAGTGTGGATGAAATCCCTTGACCAATCCGAGCTTTTAAAATGTGATTTAAAATTAGGTAGGTCAATAAAAGACCGATAAAAGGAAAAATAAAATAATACACTTGTTCAAAGGTAAAAAGTAGTCCTTTTTCAACCCAGTCTTGAAGTAAATAGGCTAAATTTTTGAGGGTCACAGCGACCAAACCTGCAGCAAAACCAATTAAAGCACTTAGAATTATGACAAATTGATGGTGAGAAAGATACTGCTCCTTCCACTTGATGATTTTGAATAATATTTTTTGACTCTTGTATTTTTTCATGTTGCTATTGAACAAAAAAACAATACAAAGTTATGGTATTTGGGTCTTAAATAATGTGTTTTAGCTAAACACTAAAAAAATAATTTATTTTATGTTTTGGATATTAACTATTAACCGTAACACTATGATCAGTAAATTCTGAAGAGGATGGACTGAAAACCGTATCGACCATTTTGTATTCAGATGTTACTGAAGAAGAATTAATCGAAACTAAAACGTATCCTCTATTCGCTAAGTTTGCATAGTTCATTTCATCGACTAAAAAAGTTAAGGCATCTTCAAAACCTGCAATCACGTTTGGGTCACCTCCGAGCACTTCGCCAATACCTGGTGAGCTTACAGAACTGGTTGCTATTTCTTTTGCCACTAAATTTCCACTGGCATCTTTTAAATCGTTTTCCCAAGCATTGTGGGTGTCTCCTGCCAATACCACAACATTTTTGTTAGCAAAAGCCGCATAAACCGCTTCTCTTTCTGTTGGGTAACCATCCCAGGCATCAAGATTAAATGGTAAGACATTTTCAACTCTTGCAATCTCTTCAGCGGTTAAAGTAGAATCTCCTTGAAGCATGCGGGTTTTAATTACAATTAACTCTTGAAAAGTTTGATTGATTAGAGCAAGTTGTTCTGGACTTGGTGAACTCCCTGATTGAGCTAAGAGAACAGCAATTTCTAAGGGTAATAAAAACTTAGTCATAAGCACTTGTTGACCGATGATTTGCCAGTTTGTTGAGCTGTTATTTAGTTCATTTTGAAACCAATTGAGTTGGGTTGACCCTAAAATAGTTCTACTTGGATTTAGCAAGTCATTTTGAAAACTAACCGCATCAAAATTTCCTTGATTATCAAAATAATTTGAATAACTGAGTTGTTGATTTCGACCAATAATTCTAGTATCCAACATCATTAAATCTGCTAAATTTCCAAAGTTTAATTTGCGATATATCAAACTATTATCAGTAGAGGTTAAAGGTAAATATTCACTGTAGGCTTGAAGCGCATCTTGTTTTCTAGTGTCGAAATTGCCTTCAGAACTTTGATGATTTTCAGCGCCATCGGTGTAAGCATCATTGGCTACTTCGTGATCATCCCAAACGGTAACAAATGGTTTTTTTCTGTGAAGCTCTTTTAAATCTTCGTCCTGTCTATATTGACGGTAACGTTGTCTATACTGTTCTAAATTTAATATTTCTGCGTCAGGACTATGTGTTCTACCAGCTGATTCCGTAAATCCAGGAATTGTTCCAAACTCACCACCTGCATATTCATAAATATAATCTCCTAAGTGAACCACCACATCTGCACTTGAGTTCGCTATGGATCTATAAACATTAAAAAATCCGGATTGGAAATTTGAGCAGCTTACTACTGCCATAGACAATTCATTTATGTTGGTTGAAGGTGTAAAAGTTTCACCAACCGTAGAAACTGTCTCATCAACAACGTTGATAAATCTGTAATAAAGTTTAAGTCCAGCGTCAAGATTTTCTATCTGAATAGCCGCAGTATAATCTCTTGCAGAATCAGTAGCGACTTCACCTGATCGTAATATGTTTTCAAATTGTTGGTCAGTAGAAATTTGCCAAACTAAAGAAGCAGAAGGCCTTGAAGTGGTGTAGCGTGTCCAAATGATGACCTGATTAGACTGAGGATCAAAACTGGCTACGCCTTCGTTAAAATTATCACTGGTTAAATTTTGTGGAATTCTTGAACTACTCACATCATCATCATTACTACAACTCAAGAAATTCGGAACGATTAAAATTCCAGCTGTGGCCAAAAGGGATTGTCTGAGAAACGATCTTCTATCTGCTTTTTTCATAGTCTATATTTTTGTTCAAATATAGAGATGATGTCAGCTATTGTATTTTACAAAAAAGTTATCAAATTGAAAGGCAATATGTAATTAAGGTTAATTTTATTAAAATGAAATTCTAATTTAGAAAATTGATTTAAAATTTATAAATAAGTATATTAATGGATTAGTAACTAATCAGTCTACTTTAAGCATTGATAGTAAAATTCTTATTTCACGCAAAGGTCACAAAGGAAAAACGCAAAGAATCGCAAAGTTATGATTAA
>RRZV01000018.1 GCA_003931895.1 Mesohalobacter salilacus | reverse complement strand
ACCGTTTTTTATCATCTTTGTTTTGTTTATAAAACGGTCAACTTATATCAGAGAATTACAGTTAGTGAATTGTGAAGAGTGAATTGTGAAGAGTGAAGAGTGAAGAGTGAAGAGTGAAGAGTGAAGAGTGAAGAGTGAAGAGTGATGAGTGAAGAGTGAAGAGTGATGAGTGAAGAGTGATGAGTCACAGACTTCGCAGAGCGGGGTTTTCTTGTAAAGACGTCTATCCAATCGACTATTGTAAAGGTAACATAATGCGGTTTGCTTTAGTCTCGTATTTTACAGCCTAAATTGCTAAACATAATGGCAATATAAACAAATCAATGAATTCTTTAAAAAAGCTGATGTGTGAAGTCGTTACAGACTCCTGTGATGCTTTATGCTTTTTACGTAATTGTAAAGCTTCAAAAACTCAGTCTTCGCAGAGCGGGGCATTTCAGAATCAGCTCCAAAATAAAACCCAAAAACTTACTTTAAAAAGCAATAATTCTCGTATTTTTGCAAAACTTTTCGGCCCTGTAGCTCAACTGAATAGAGCACTGGATTTCGGCTCCAACGGTTGGGGGTTTGAATCCCTCCAGGGTCACGACAAGCACAAAACCACCCTGACAATTCTGTCAGGGTGTATTTTTTTAAATCAACGTCAAAAGTGCAACTTTTGTAAGTGCAAGCTAAACAAAATACAAAACTGCGATAGCAGTGGTTTTGTACCCGCCTAATCGGCAGGGCAGGTTTCCAGCATTGAACCTAAAGGGATCATGGAGTAATCCTCCAGGGTCACGACAAGCGTAAAACCGCAACACCGATAGGTGCTGTGGTTTTTTAATTTAGACAAGCGTCAAAAGGTTTAAGTCAAAGATAAAATCAGCACAGTATGTAATACTTGAAGGATTAAAATATTATCTTTCCTCACTGTAAACTTAATCTTATGAAAAATCAAATCTTACTTTACCTCTGTTGTCTTATTTTTGCAAGCTCCTGTAAAAACACAAACGAATTGCAAACCTCAACACAAATCCCTAAAGCACCTAAAAAAGATACCACATTAGTTAAACACGGCGATCAGCGCGTTGACCCCTATTATTGGTTAAATGAACGTGAAAATCCTGAAGTTATAAAGTATCTTGAAGATGAAAATCAATATTACGAAACTGAAGCTTCTGAACTCAAACCTTTACAAGATAGTTTGTTTGCTGAAATCAAATCTAAAATTAAAGAAGACGACGAAAGCGTTCCTTATAAATTTAACGGCTATTGGTACATCACAAAATATGAAACTGGTCAAGATTATCCCATTTATACTCGCAAAAAAGAAACTCTGAAAGCCGAAGAAAAAGTCTTATTTAATGTCAATCAACTTGCTAAAGGGCATTCCTATTTCAATTTAAGCGGTTTAAATGTGAGTCCAAATAATCAGATTGTTGCTTATGCAGAAGATACCGTTGGCCGAAGACAATACACCATAAAATTTAAAGACTTAAAAACAGACGAAAACCTAGCTGATGAAATCAAAAATGTAACAGGTAGCAGTGCTTGGGCTAATGATAACAAGACCATATTTTATACACGAAAACATCCGCAAACCTTAAGATCGTATCAAATTTACAAACACAAACTTGGAACTTCATCTGAAGATGATGTTTTAGTCTATGAAGAAACAGACGAAACTTTTAATACGTTTGTGTATAAAAGCAAATCTCAGCAATACATCATCATAGGTTCAAGCAGCACCACAACAGACGATTATCGTTTTCTTGATGCTGACAAACCGGATGGTGAATTTATTAACTTTACACCAAGACAAAGCGGTTTAGAATACGGTATTGCACATTTTCACGATTCATTTTACATTTTGACTAATCAAGATAATGCCACCAACTTTAAATTAATGAAAACCCCAGTTGACAAAACTTCAGTTGAGCATTGGGAAACCGTAATGCCTCATCGTGAGAATATTTTACTAGAAAATATTGACATTTTTAAAGAATATTTAGTCACTACTGAACGGCATAATGGATTGAGCAAAATACACGTGATGTCTTGGAATGACTCTAACGATTATTATATTCCTTTTAATAGCGAAACTTACACAGTTGGAACAAGTGCAAATTTGGAGTTTGATACGGATAAATTAAGGTTTACCTTTACGTCATTGAACATTCCTCCTTCAGTGATGAGTTATGATATGACAAACAAGCAATTGACCATTTTAAAACAAAAAACCGTTCAAGACCTAAATTTTAATCAAGAAGATTATGAAACCAAACGGCTTTGGGCTACTGCTGATGATGGCACAAAAATTCCGATTTCAATTATTTACAAAAAAGGCTTACAACGTGACGGTCAAAACCCTTTACTTCAATACGGATATGGCAGTTATGGCGCAACCATTGATCCTTATTTTTCTTACAGTAGATTGTCTTTACTTGATCGAGGATTTGTGTTTGCATTAGCTCATATTAGAGGAGGCGAATATCTAGGCCGTCAATGGTATGAAGATGGCAAGTTATTTCACAAGAAAAACACGTTCACAGATTTTATAGCAGTATCAAAACATTTAATCAAAGAAAATTATACTTCTCCAGAGCATCTATACGCTATGGGTGGCTCAGCTGGTGGATTATTAATGGGTGCGGTGGCCAATATGGCTCCAGAATTATACAATGGTATTGTGGCTCAGGTGCCATTTGTTGATGTCGTGACTACAATGCTGGATGAAAGTATTCCATTAACAACAGGCGAATATGACGAATGGGGTAATCCGAATGACAAAGACTATTACGAGTATATCAAATCTTATTCACCTTATGACAACGTTGAAGCAAAAGATTATCCTAATCTATTTATAACCACAGGTTTACACGATTCACAAGTGCAATATTGGGAACCTGCCAAATGGGTCGCCAAACTTAGAGACCTTAAAACTGATGATAATATATTATGGTTTCATACCAATATGGAAGCTGGACACAGTGGCGCTTCAGGTCGTTTTGAAAGCTTAAAAGAAACGGCTAGAGATTATGCTTTTCTTTTACATTTAGAACGTATAACAGACTAGGTTATTTAAATTGCCATTCTTTTGAGGTGCGATAAACCACACCTTTAAAAATAGCAACAATTTTATCTTGACAAGTGATATTGACATAATTAAACCCCAGTTTATTTTTATTAATATCCAATTGGGTTTCAGCTATAATATAATCGCCCTCGTGCAAAGCTTCAATATGATTGATTGAAGTTTCTATAGAAACTGAAAACCGACCGTGCGTATTAGAAGCAAAACCAAAGGCTGTATCGGCTAAAGCGTAGGTTATTCCACCGTGTGCTTTTTGCATAGAGTTGAGCATATCTTTTCGAATGTGTAAACCCAATTTGCAATAACCTAATTTAACCTCTAAAATTTCAACGCCAAGCCATTGTGAAAATGGATCTAAAGACAACATTTTATGCGGAATATCGGGTGACATAGGTATAAAAGATTAAATTTGATCCAAAGATAGTTTGAATTCTATAAATACATCAATTGAAAATTAAAGAAAGCATTAACCGTTGTCAGTGGGCCACAAAACATCCACTAGAAGAACATTATCACGACACCGAATGGGGCGTACCTGTTTATGACGATCAAAATTTATTTGAACTGCTGTGTTTAGAAAGTGCTCAAGCAGGCTTAAGCTGGCTAACCGTATTACAAAAAAGAAAAAATTACAAAAAGGCTTTTCACAATTTTGACATAGAAAAAGTAGCGCATTTTTCTGAAGAAAAAGTGGAAGTGCTCTTACAAAACAAAGGTATCATCAGAAATCGATTAAAAGTGAAAGCCTTTATTAATAATGCCAATTGTGTTTTAGAGGTTCAGAAAAAACACGGAAGTTTATCTAAATATTTATGGAAGTTTGTTAACCATCAGTCTATCCAGAATGCGTTCAAATCTACATCTGAAGTTCCCACAAAAACTGAAATCTCTGATTTAATGAGCAAAGATTTAAAGAGCAATGGGTTTAAGTTTTTGGGTTCAACAACTTGCTATGCATTTATGCAAGCTGTAGGTATGGTTAATGATCACACAACAGATTGTTTTAGATATGAAGATGTTAAAATCCTAAATCAAGACCTACGACCCAACTGACAAATAAAAAAATAATTCCTATCCCAATTCTGTAATAACCGTAGTGCTTAAAACCATAGGCAGCAACCAATTTTATAAATATTTTGACCGTGATAAAAGCACTCACAAAAGCCACAAGCATTCCGATGAATAAAACTAAGATTTCATAACTCGTAAAAGATACAGGTGTTTTATACAAATCATATCCTGTAGCGGCAATCATAGTCGGTACAGCTAATAAAAATGAAAACTCTGTGGCTTGCGTTTTATTAAATTTATTAAAAACTCCGCCGATAATAGTTGCTGCTGCTCTCGATGTTCCAGGAACCATTGACAGACACTGGAACAAACCAATAAACACTGCATTTTTAATAGGAATTTGACTCAAATCAACGACTTGCGTTTCTTTTGCCACTACTTTTTTATCAATTAAAATCAAGACTATTCCACCAATAATTAAGGCTAATGCAACCACAGTTGGGTTAAACAAATAACTTTTAATAATATCATATGCCAACAAACCAATGATAGCTGTAGGTATAAATGCAGCCATTAATTTCACATAAATATCAATACCTTGAAGAAAGCGTTTGTAATACAACCCGATAATCGCCAAAATGGCTCCAATTTGAATAGATACTATAAAAGAATCAACAAAACCACCATCTTCGGTAATGCCAAGAGCGGCTTTTGTGAGTATCATATGTCCAGTTGATGACACAGGCAAAAACTCAGTAAGGCCTTCTATAATAGCTATAATGATACTTTCTATAATGGACATAAAGATTGGTTTTTGCCGCAAAGATATTATTTTAGAAAATAGGGTTATATGAAAGCAATGGAAAAAATATATTATATTTAAATTCTAAAAATCAACCAACCATGTTTAAAATTAAAACCGAATTTAAATGGACTATCATTTTTATAATAATGAGTCTTTTGTGGATTTACTTAGAAAAAATCACAGGTTTACATCATGAATATATTGAATACCAGCCTATTTACACTAATATCTACGCCATCCCTGCTATTCTAATTTATGTTTTGGCGTTAAAAGAAAAAAAACAAAAATTTTATAACGGTGTAATGAGTTATAAAAACGCCTTCATCAGCGGGTTAATTTTAACTTTAATGATTAGTTTACTTTCACCGCTTAGTACTTATGCTTCTGTAGAATACATCTCTCCAGGTTTTTTTAATAATGCTATTGAAAAGAGCGTTGAATTAGAAATGATGACAAAGCCAGAAGCCCTTGATTATTTCAACACGCAAAACTACATGCTTCAATCTTTAATGTTTGCACCAGTATTTGGTATAGTCACAACGGCAATTGTTGCAATTTTTGTTAGAACTAAATCTAAATAAAATATGTTTAAAATTGCCTATTTTGAAAAACAAAATACTATACTAATTTGGGTAGTTTGTATTATCGGAATGATTGTCATTTTATTTTTTGGTCTTAATACTGAAAAGATGATAAATGAAGATGGTGAAACTATGCCTATTGGTCTTACAATTTTTAATATCATTTTATTTTTAGCCGCCTTCCTCCTATTTTACGATATGAAAATAATCCTGTCAAATGAAAGATTAATAGTCAAATTTGGAATTGGAATTTTTAAAAAAGAATTTAAACTTGAAGAAATAGACAAATCCAGCATAGATATACACAAACCCTCAATGATAAACGGTATAGGTTGGCGATACAGCTTAAAAGGCGATATGTTGTTTAATACAAAGTTTGGCACTGCTGTGCGGTTTAAATTAAAACATAAAAGTAAATCTTATTCTATTGTCACTTCTAATTATGAAGAATTAAAAGAAAAGTTAATACAAGCTACAGAAAAGAAGTCTTCAGAAAACAATACATAAAATTCAATGTTTAAGATTGTATTTGTATTTTTAAAACAAAAAATCTTTTCTATGTCAAGTATCATAAAAACGCAAAATCAAAATGTGACTTATCTGTATCTTAATCGTCCTGAAAAGTTTAATAGCTTTAATCGCGAGATGGCGTTATCGCTACAAAAACACCTCGATGATTGCATAAGAGATAAAACGACAAGAGCTATTGTTTTGGTTGGTAAAGGCAAAGCCTTTTGCGCCGGTCAAGATTTACAAGAAGTTACCAATCCAGATGAAAATCCAGGGTTTAAAAAAATTCTTGAAGAACATTACAATCCCATTGTCACCCGTATTCGAAATATGGAAATTCCGGTGATTGCTGCTGTTAATGGTATTGCTGCTGGTGCAGGCGCCAATTTAGCTCTCTGTTGCGACATTGTTGTGGCCTGCGAAAAAGCAAGTTTTATTCAAGCTTTTAGTAAAATTGGACTTATTCCTGATAGTGGTGGCACTTATTTTCTGCCAAGACTCGTCGGCTTTCAGCGAGCTTCTGCCCTAGCGATGCTCGGTGACAAAATCGATGCCTTTGAAGCTGAACGTATGGGTATGATTTATACCTATTATTCTTCTGAAACCTTTGAAAATGAAGTTGATAAATTAGCGCATCGCCTTGCTAATATGCCGACCAAAGCTTTAGGATTAATTAAAAAAGCTATGAATCAAAGTCTTGAAAATGGCTTAGAAGAACAATTAGCATTAGAATCTAAATATCAAATTGCTTCTGCTCAAACCGAAGATTATAAAGAAGGCGTGAATGCTTTTGTTGAAAAGCGTCAACCCAAATTTAAAGGGAAATAAAAAAGTTGTCTCAAACAAGATAGTTGTACTGAGATTCTGAACTAAATTCAGAATGACAAGTATAAATAGGTGTTTGAAACAACTTTTAAATTATAAACTTATAAAGTCTACACTCTCACGTGTCCATCGCCAAAAACATAATATTTGTTGGTCACGAGTTGTTTAAGTCCTAATGGACCGCGATGGTGAAGCTTATCGGTTGATATAGCTAACTCAGCACCTACGCCCATTTGTCCGCCGTCTGTAAAACGTGAAGATGCATTTTGATAAACTGCTGCTGAATCGATTTGTTCCATAAATTGAGCGGCTTCATCTGTATCTTCAGTCATAATTATAGAGGAGTGTTTACCTGAGTATTTATTGATTTTCTCAACTGCTTCATCAAAATCACTTACAGATGATAAAACTATTTTTAAAGCTAAAAATTCTTCATACCAAACCTCTTCGTTTTCAACCTTTGGTAAATCTTTAAGAAGCGCACTTACTTTAGCATCTGTCAGGATTTCAACTTGATGAGAACCTAGCGTATTTGCTAATTCAACAACTCTGGCTTCAAAATTAGGGAGATTTTCATTGATGAGCACTTTATCTAGAGCATTACATCCTGAAATTTTATCCGTTTTAGCATTGATTAAAACTTTCTTGGTTTTGTCCCAGTCCGCATGTTCAGAAACATAGAGGAAATTATTACCACGGCCACTAATCAGCACAGCACAAGTGGCGTGGGTTTTTACAAAATCAATCAATCTTTCTCCACCTCTCGGCACAATTAAATCTAATTTTTCAGATGGATTTCTTAAAAACTCTTGGGTTTCTTCTCTATTGATGTGCATCAATTTGATCCAATCTTTAGACAAGCCATTTTCTTCAAGAGCTTTGTGCCAGCATTCTTCTAAAATAACATTGCTATTGACTGCTTCTTTTCCTCCTTTAAGTAAAATCTTGTTATTGGCTTTAAATGCTAAAACAGCAGCCTCAATCGTGACATCAGGTCGAGATTCATAAATGATTAAAATCGTCCCAAACGGATCAGTTTTATTGACGATTTTTAAACCACTATCTAAAGTGGTGTCTGATATCACGTTTCCAACCGGATCGTCTTGGTCTTTCACTTCTTTAATGGCTTGTATCATGCCATCGACTTTTTTGTCATCAACGACTAACCGGTCATAAAGTGCTTGGTCGTCTCTATTGAAAGCGTCCAAATCTTTTTTGTTAGCTTTTATGATATCTTGTCGTTTATCTTCTATGATGTTCATCATAGACTGTAAAACATTATTTTTGGTTGTTGTATTTAATAATTTCATAATTTGATTTTAAATTTTGATTAAACAGAAAATTTAGTTCCAACTTTTTTGCCATTTAAAATATCTAAAATGATATTTTCTTCTTTTCCATTAGCAATGTAAGTTGGTATATTTTTACATGCCGTTTCTTTGGCGATTCTAAGTTTAGACTCCATACCGCCACGACCTTCACCTTCGCCTTTTTCAGACTCTTGAACGTATTTTTCAACGTTTTCGTGAACTTTTACTTCGTTAAGAAGTTTTGAAGAATCATGTTCAGGATGGCCTGTGTATAAACCATCGATGTCGGTCAACATAATCATGGTATCAGCATTAACCAAGTCGGCAACCAAGCTCGCTAACTCATCATTATCTGTAAACATTGACATCGATAGAGAAACTGCATCATCTTCATTAGCAATGGGTATGATGCCTTCTCTTAAAAGACCTTCATAACAATTGATCATGTTTTGACGGTATTTACCTGGAGCAAAATCTCTTTTGGTGGCTAAAACTTGAGCACAGCGCATACCATAGTCGTGAAACATGGTATAATAATGCCGCATCATTCGAGGTTGCCCCACTGATGAATAGATTTGACGCCTTACTGACGGATTTTCTTCGTTACTTTTACCGAGTACTTCTCTACCTGCTATAGCAGATCCCGATGATACCAAAATAGTTATGATATCACGTTCGTAAAGGTAAGCGATTTGCCTGACTAAGTTTTTTAGAATCGGACCAACAATGCGATTGTTCCTATTGGTCATCACGTTGGTTCCTACTTTTACAACTATTCGTTTTTTAAACATAGATATAAATTTTATTCACCTAATTCTACAGCTCTGTTAAAGGCTGCATATGCGGCGTCTTTAATAAGTTCTTTTACATTATTGTCATCCATTGAATCAAGCGCTGCACGGGTGGTGCCACCTTTTGAAGCTACGCGATCCATCCAAGTTTCGGGAGAAAGGTCAGAGTCATTAAATAACTTGACAGCGCCTTCAAAGGTGTTGCTAACCAACACTTTAGAATCATTATCAGAAAAGCCCATTTTTTTGGCGGCTTCTAACATAGATTGCATAAAGTAAAAAATATAGGCTGGTCCACTACCTGAAATTCCAGTTGATTTATTGATAAAATCTTCATCTTTAACGTGAATTGAAGCTCCTGTAGTATCTAGTAAATTTCTCACCATAAGCAATTCAACTCTTGAAACGCTATCAGATTCTGTAAATGAAGTTACACCTTTACCAACTTTTGCAGGAAGATTTGGCATTGTGCGAACAACTTTATCAACACCTAATAAATCTTGTATTTTATCTATGGTAACTCCTGCCATAAGGGATACAAAAATTTGCTGATTATTGACGTGTGGTTTTATTTTTTCAAATAAATCTTCGCAATGATATGGTTTAACTGCTATAAAAACGATATCCGCATCAGGCAGACAGTCTTCAATTTTTTCATAAACGTCAAATTGTTCATCTTTTCTAAGTAATTCAATAGTTTCTGTGGAAACATCGTGAATCATTAATTTACGCCTGTTGAGTAAAGCTGATTGAGCCATACCTTCAGAATACGTGAGCCCCATATTTCCAGCTCCAATAACTAATACTTTCATATTTTAATTTTAAAATTAATACTTAGTCTTTTTACTACAATGATTATGCAGACTCGGGCAAAACAATAATAAGTTTGCTTAACATATGATTTAATTCCGCTGAAATCAGTCTATGACTGTCATTGGAGTTTTTTCTAAGATAAAAAATAAATTTAAAACAACTGACATATCGGCATAAAAAAACCTCAGCAAACTGAGGTTTTAATATTTCAAATGATTTTAAAGCTTTTTCATACCTTGTTCAATCATATTATAAAATTGATCGAGTTTTGGTAAAACTATAATTTTCGTTCTTCTATTTCTTGCTCTACCAAGTTTATCATCATTAGATTCTAAAGGAACATATTGACCACGACCAGCAGCCACCATTCGACTTGGATCAACGTTATATTCATTTTGTAGAACACGCACAACAGATGTTGCTCGTTTTGTACTTAAATCCCAATTATCTTCAAAACATTGTTTAGAGATAGGAACATTGTCAGTGTGACCTTCGACCATAAATTCAAAATCAGGCTTAGCTTTTATCACTTTTGCTACCTTTCCAAGCACTTCTTTGGCTCTATCGGTAAGTTGGTATTGTCCACTTCCAAACAGTAATTTATCAGATATAGAAACAAATACAACACCTTTTTCTACGTTAATTTGAATATCTTCATCATCCATATTGCCCACTGCACCTTTAAGACTAGTAACCAAGGCAAGAGTCACGCTATCTTTACGATTAATAGCATCACGCATCGTTTTAATCTGAAGATCTTTTTCTTTCATACTTTCAAGGGTCATCTCTAGATTTTCTGCACCTTTTTGCGTTAAGGTCGTTAAATCGCCTTGTGTATTTATTAAAGCTTCGTTGGTTTGTTGTAATGTTTTAAGTTGTTGCTCGTAAGACTGCGTTAAAGCCTTTTTTTCATCTTGACAGATGTTAAGTTTCATAGTTGCGTTGTCAAGCATAGCTTTGGTTTCTCTATACTTGTTTTCTGCTTCTGCAAGTTTCTTTTTAGATACACAAGAAGACAAAATAGTTACTAATGCAATAAGACTGACTATTACTCTCATAAGAATTTGATTTAAATTTATTAATTACTACAAAAATACAGTAAATAAAGGCTATATCAATGCAGTTTAACTTTAATTTAGTGTAACTAATTTAAGTCTTTATAGTGCTTTTTTTGAAGTAAAAAATATTGAAACACAATAGACCAGGTTGTATAATATTTAAACGAGTTTAATGATTTATTGCGTTGTTTTAAAATTTTGATACTGTGTTTGTAAAACGACAAATGTGCCATTAAAACAGCAAAAATATGTTTGAACTGACCTAAAAATAAAAATCTTACACAAGCTAAACCATCTAAAAGTAAACGTTTTACTAAAACCAAAACAAACCACGGGGAAGCTACGTTTTTAGTAATATTAAAAAGAGAATTTCTAAAGTTCAAAAAAGTTTTTTTGGGATGAAAAGCGCTTAATGTACCGCCACCAAGATGATAAATACAAGATTGGTGGCAATACCAAATCTTATAGCCTAAATTATGTATGCGCCAACATAAATCTATCTCCTCTTGATGTGCAAAATATAACTCATCAAAACCTCCAATTTCCCAAAACACTTCATTTTTAATGATTAAACAAGCGCCACTTGCCCATAAAATTTCTGAATCTTTGTCATACTGACCGCTATCTTTCTCTAGTGTATTAAAAATTCTACCTCTACAATACGGATAACCACAAATATCAAGAAAACCACCAGCAGCACCGGCATATTCAAAGTATTCGGGTTTGTTATAATCTAATATTTTTGGCTGAATTACAGCGATATCTTTATGAGTTTCAAACGTCGAAGTAATGGGTTTTAACCAATTTTCGCATACAGATACATCATTATTCAACAGAATATAAACGTCTTCTTCAATGTGTTTAAGCCCTTGATTATAACCACCCGCATAACCGGCGTTAGAAGGGTTTAAAATGATTTTTACGTTTGGGTAAGTGGTTTTTACATAAGCTACAGAATCATCCGTTGAAGCGTTGTCAACCAAATAAACTTGAGCTTCTTCGGAATGTTTTACTACACTTGGCAAAAAGGTTTTGAGAAGGTCAAGACCATTCCAATTTAATATGACGACTGCAATACTCAAGACTTAATTAAAATTTGGTAGCTCTTGTAAAAAAATATAGGTTTGATTTTCATAATCGAGTTTGCAAAAGTAATGATTTAATCCATTAGTTAACATTAAAAATTTTGCATTTAAGCTTAGGTTATATCTAGCGATTTGGTCAAAGGTATTTTGGTTGATTTTGATTTCTGGAGATTTACACTCTACAATCAATTGAATTTTAGCATTAGGCTCAAAGACAACAACATCATAACGTTTTGACATTCCGTTTATTTCAACTTTCTTTTCTTCATTCATTAAAGACATTGAACAGCCTTTTTCTTCAATTAAAAATTTTACACAATGTTGTCTTACCCATTCTTCTGGCGTAAGCACAACAAACTTTTTTCTCAAGACAGAAAAAATCTTAATTTTGTTGTGATGTTTTTGAAATCTAAAATTGTATTTCTGAAAATTAAGATTTTGCATTCTGTTTTATTGTTTAAATTGCAAGGTTTAATATCTGGCTTTTATGGAAAACGCTGAAGCTTTACTCAAACGTCTTCAACAAAGAAATTACAAACCAATTTATGTGCTTGTTGGGGTTGAAGAAACCTATTTTGTAGATTTAATTTCAAATTATATTGAGCATAATGTGCTAACTCAAGAGCAACAAGCTTTTAATCAAACCATTTTATACGGCAAAGATACAGATGTTGAAGAATTAATCAATGCTGCTAAGCGCTATCCTATGATGGCTGACCACCAAGTCATTATTGTTAGAGAAGCGCAACAACTTAAAGATATAGACAAACTTGAAGCTTATGTCAATAATCCACAGCCCACTACTCTACTGGTACTGTGCTTTAAACATAAAAAAGTTGATGGTAGAAAAAAGGTTTTTAAAGACATCAAAAAAAAATATGAATTTTATCAAACGGGTAAAATTTATGAAAATCACGTGTTGAAATGGATGAGTAGTAGTTTAAGAAATTCTAACTACAGTATTGACCCCAAAGCGTCTAAAATGTTGTTAGAGTTTTTGGGTAATAATATTTCAAATATTAATAAAGAATTAGAAAAGCTCAAACAAATTTTACCAAAATCAACTACCATAAAACCCGAGCATATTGAAGAACACGTTGGCATAAGTAAAGACTACAATAATTTTGAACTCATAAATGCCATTGGATTAAAAGATGAATTTAAAGCACAAAAAATCGCTAAATATTTCACTCAAAACCCTAAAAATCATCCTCTTCTACTCAGCTTAGGTTTAATGTTTAGCTACTTTAATAAAGTGTTGACTTATCACGCTTTAAATAACAAAAGTGAATCCAATACTGCTAAAGCACTGGGCGTACCACCCTATTTTGTAAAAGATTATATCAATGCTTCCAAAAAGTACAGCATGAAGGATACCACTCGAGCAATAGAATTAATACGCGAAACCGATGCTCAAGGTAAGGGGATTAACTTTTCTCAAACCAATGATACTGATTTACTAAGAACTTTGCTGGTCAAGATAATGAGAGCTTAATTTTCTTGCTGCTTTAACTTTTCTATTTCTTTTGCAACTTCTTCTGCTTTTGCTGTTTTTTGGTCAGCGAGTTGCCTATTGGTTTTAGATAAATCAAAAGCTTCTTTTTGAAGCTTAGCGTATTGATCTCTGAGTTTATCTAGTTTTGATTTTTTCTTAAATAATCCAAACATAATTTTTTATGCAAATATAGGTTTAAAATAGGCCTAATCGATTAAAGCCATTAGCATTAACCTTTATTTAATGTATATCTAAAGATTTAAGCATTTTAGGTTGTTCATTTTTAATTGCTGCAAAAAACTGAGTAAACTCCTTTTCAAAAGTACCGTAATGGTCAATCAATAAATCTACAGAGTCATCCAATTGAGTATTGAACTTGGTTTTATGGTTCATTTGATTTAAAATATCTCTTAGATCGTCAATATTTTTATAGCTAACCAACCAATTGTAGTTTTTCATTACAGGCAGTATCTGATTGACTTTTTTGGGTAGAGATTTATCTCTTTTTTCTAGTGCATTGTAAAATGAATCTGCAAAATGGGTTAAACTTACTGTTGAATAATCATCAAAATTTTTAGCTAAAAAGTGGTCATAAAACATATCAACTATCACACTGCTGTAATGTCTAAAATCAGAAAATAATCTTTTTTTACTTTGTCTAAATATAGGATGTGCATCTGTGTAAGTATCTATAGCGCGATGAAGTAGTATGCCTTTTTGAATATTTGGTGAGTAATTTTGATACTGACTCCCATATATAAAATCAGCGATAAAATTGCCGATTTTGATGTCTTCGTTATCTCCAGATAAATATATGTGAGCCAAATAATTCATCGTTTAAAAGTAGAATAAAAAAATATGTTATCCTTATATTTTGTGTATTTTTGAGAGAGTTTTGACATTTATCATTTTTTAAATTTTAAGTATGACACTAATCAAATCTATATCTGGAATTAGAGGCACAATTGGCGGCAAAGTTGGCGACAATTTAACACCTATTGATGCGGTTAAATTTGCATCAGCTTATGGCACTTGGCTTAAGTCTTATCGCAATAAAGAAACTTACAACGTTGTTATTGGTCGAGATGCCAGACCATCAGGCAAAATGATTCAGGAGCTTGTCATTAATAGTTTGCAAGGATTGGGCATTAATGTGGTAAGCCTAGAATTATCAACTACGCCAACCGTTGAAATGGCTGTAAAACTCGAACACGCTGACGGTGGCATTATCATCACTGCAAGTCATAACCCTGTGGAATGGAACGCTTTAAAACTACTCAATGAAAAAGGCGAGTTTTTAGATGGCAAAGAAGGTAAAGCTATACTTGATTTGGTTGAAGCTGAAGATTATGATTTTTCAAAAGTTGAAAATTTAGGTAAAAGAACAAATCACAACTCTTATATAGATTTGCATATTGAAGAAATTTTAAAATTAGATGATGTTTTAGTTGAAGACATCAAACAACAAAAATTTAAAGTGGTTTTAGATGCTGTCAATTCTACAGGTGGAATTTCTATTGTACCTCTTTTAGAGCAACTTAACGTAGAAGTCATTCAATTATACTGTGAGCCAACCGGTCAATTTCCACATAATCCTGAACCGCTTAAAAAGCATTTAACAGAATTATCCAAAACCGTAATTAAACACAATGCAGATTTTGGTATAGCCGTTGACCCTGATGTAGACCGCCTGGCATTTATGGATGAGAACGGCGAAATGTTTGGTGAAGAATACACCTTAGTGAGTGTAGCCGATTATATTTTATCTCGTCGAGCAGGCAATACGGTAAGCAATCTATCTTCATCACGAGCACTAAGAGATGTCACTGAGAAACACGGCGGTCAATATACAGCAAGTGCAGTTGGAGAAGTCAATGTGGTCAAAACTATGAAAGACACTGAGGCTGTTATTGGTGGCGAAGGTAATGGTGGAATTATTTATCCCGACTTACATTACGGCAGAGATAGTTTGGTGGGTTTAGCCTTGTTTTTATCACACCTGAGTCAAAAACAAATGAAAGTTTCCGAACTGCGGAAAACCTACCCAAGCTATTTTATGGCAAAAGAAAAAATTCAATTAACCCCACAAATTGATGTCGATGAAATTCTTAAAAAGGTTGAAAACTTATACAAAGATGAAAATCTCACTACAATTGATGGTGTGAAAATTGATTTTGAAAATTCATGGGTACACTTAAGAAAGTCTAACACAGAGCCAATAATTAGAATTTATACTGAAGCGCCATCTCAAAATAAAGCTGATGAATTGGCTGAAAAGATGATTTCAGAAATTAAGACATTGACATAGTAAAATTATAAGGTCTTATTTAAATTTCAATAGATCCCTTTCCTTCTCTTATTAGAAGAGGCTCGTCGTTAGTTAAATCAATGACCGTAGAAGGGGTGTTATCACCATATCCGCCATCCACAACAATATCAACCAATTTGTCCCATTTCTCAGCAATTAAACTTGGGTCTGTGGTATATTCAATAACCTCATCTTCATCTTTTATAGATGTGGAAACAATTGGATTACCTAGTGCTCTAACAATTTCCAAAGTAATATTGTGATTGGGCACACGAATTCCAACGGTTTTTTTCTTTTTAAATACCTTAGGTAAGTTATTGTTGCCGGGTAAGATAAATGTATAAGGACCCGGTAAATTTCGTTTTAAAATTTTAAACGTATTTGAATCAATTTGAGCAACATACTCAGAGAGATTACTTAAGCTTTCAAACACGAATGATAAATTAGCTTTTTCTAATTTTATCTGTTTAATTAGAGCGATTTTCTCAAGGGCTTTTTTACTATTGATGTCACAGCCTAAACCATATACCGTATCTGTGGGATATATAACGAGCCCATCGTTCTTTAAGACCTTTACAATCTCTTCGATGTACTTTTGTGAGGGATTTTCTTCGTAAAGTTTAATTAGCTTTGCCATAGTCATTGATTTTATTCAGGATACTCTACTCTTAAATGGTAAATGTTTTTCAACTTTCCTTTGAGTATTTTTTTGATCTGCTCAATTTCTTTAAACGTAATATTAGCATTTAAGAATTGACGCTCTTCAACTTGTTTATCGATGATTTTCTCAACAAAACTATTTATAATTTTTGTGTTAGGTTCCTTTAAACTTTTACTGGCAGCTTCAACACTATCACACATCATTAAGATAGCAGTTTCTTTGTTAAAAGGTTTAGGTCCTGGATATCTAAATTCTTTTTCATCAACATCATCATCATTTAATTCCTGTTCTTTTTTATAAAAATAATAAACTAAGGATGTACCGTGATGTGTTCTAATAAAATCTATAATTCTATCAGGAAGATTTTGTTTTTTTGCAATTTCAATCCCCAATGCTCTATGGTTGATAATTATTTTTGCACTTTCTTTAGGTTCAAGTTCATCGTGCGCAGAGACAGAAGTTTTTTGATTTTCGCTAAAATAAGCGGCTTGTTTCATTTTTCCAATATCATGATACAATGCGCCAACTCTTACCAGTAAAGCGTTTGCTCCTATTTCATTTGCTGAAGCCTCTGCTAAGTTAGCAACGTTTAAAGAATGATGAAAAGTGCCTGGTGCTGTTTCTGCTAATTCCTTTAAAAGCTTTGAGTTGGTATCAGATAACTCTAAGAGAGAAAGGTCTGAGATTAAGCCAAAAACTTTTTCGTAAGTATAAATTAGAGGTTGCACAAACAACAAGCCTACACCAGAAAGCAAGAAAAGCAGGAACTTGTTGCCCTCTATTTCAGATATACTCCCTTCTTGAATGAGGTTAAAAGCCAAATAAGAAAATAAATATATCAAAGTAATTTGAAATACTGAAATAAATAAATTAGCCCGCTTATAGAGTTCTGAAACAGTCAAAATAGTTACGATGCCTGCTACAATTTGAAGAAACATATATTCAAAGCTATTGGGGACAATAAATCCTAATATCAAAACCGTGATAACATGCGTAAATAAACCTAAACGAGGATCGAAAAAAGCCTTGAGTGTAAGCGGTAAAATACATATTGGAACAACATATATATAATCTGGGTTGAAGTGTAAAACTAATAGAGATAGCCCTACTATAAATAAAATATTAAAAAATATAAATGTTACTTTATTATTGTCTTCATACACATCTTCCCTGTATTTTTTAATAAATAATAATAAAATCAAAAACGCCAATGAAACAAGGAGCACATAACCTACAACAATAGTAAATAAGGAATTGTCATCCCAATCTTGACTTTCATACTCTGCCTTTAGAGAAATTAATTTTTGGTATTTATCATTATCTACAATTTCGCCTTTGCTGATAATTTTACTTCCTTTTTTAACCGTTCCTCGGGTTTGAGATATGTTTTCTAAACTACGATTTAAACTTTTTTCAGTCAATGATGAATTATAAAACACATTGACTTCTGCATGATTATAGAATAAAGAAGTGATTTGATCTTTGTAAATAGAGAAATTACTATTTTTTATAGCCTCATCAATAAATTTTTTAAGTTCATCTTGCTTGTGAATTGCAGATAATAAAACCTCCTCTATTTTAGCGCCTTTTTTTAACTGTACAACTTTATCTTCAGGATAGCGATTTTCATCTATTCGCAATCCATACTTATACAACTTATTAAACAAGTTACTCGCAAATTTTTTTATTTCACTTTCGTTAACTAAAATGAGTGAATCTTGATTAAATTTTTGATTAAGTTCAACTTTAAATTCTTCTTTGGCCTGAACATATATTGTTGAATCAAAATCATAAAAAGGAGAATGGTTTTCAGAAATTTGATCACGTTCAGCTTTAAGTTGTTCAGCTGATTTTAAAATTGGGTAGTCAAATTGCGCATAAAGATTTTCATAAGGCCAAGGCGTATTTTTGTCAATATCATACTTAAACTTGAATCCTTTCGGAAAAAAATAAACAATTAAAAAAACTGTCAATATCACCAAGAATATTTTGTAAATATTGGCTTGATTTTTATATAAAAACTGTAAAACCTTCTTCAATGATCTAGATTTTAAGCTAAAATAAGAGTTTTTTAAATAACAAAACTAAATTTAGCTTTCATTTGAAAAAATTGTTAAAACCAAACATGACATTTTAATCTTGATACTTTTTATATAAATTGTATCAAAAATAGAATTATGGGATATATTAAAACAAATTTTAAAGAAAACAGCAACAGCATTAATTTATATTACGAAGATTACGGCTCTGGCCAACCCATTGTACTTATTCACGGTTGGCCTTTGAGTCATCGTATGTGGGATAATCAGATAGAAGCTCTAGTCAATTCTGGTTTTCGTGTCATAGCTTATGACCGAAGAGGTTTTGGACAAAGTTCAAAACCATTTAAAGGCTACGATTACAACACTATGGCTTGTGACCTAAAAGATTTAATTGATCAACTAGAATTAAAGAACATCATCCTTGCTGGTTTCTCAATGGGCGGCGGAGAAGTCGCAAGATATATTGGCAGGTATGGCACACAAAATGTTAGCAAAGCAATTTTAATAAGTGCTGTAACTCCTTTTTTAAAGGAAACAAAAGACAATCCAGACGCAGTAGATAGTTCTGTTTTTGATGGTATGAAAGATGGTATAACAAAAGACAGAGCAGGTTTTTTTGAGGAATTCGGTAAAAATTTTGTCAATTTTGATAAACTTAACGAACGTATAAGTTCAGCGCAAGTTCATCTAAACTGGAACATTGCGATGAACGCTTCACGCAAAGCAACATTAGATTGTGTTGACGCTTTCGGTTTAACAGATTTTAGAGAAGACCTTAAAGCCTTTGATATTCCAACAAAAATAATACACGGTAATAATGATGGAATTGTGCCTTTCGAAGTTTCAGGAAAAAAAGCACATGAAGCAATTCCTAATGCAGAATTAAGTTTGATTGAAAATGGACCCCATGGTTTATCTTTTACTCATCCTAATGAATTAAATGAAGCAATTATAGAATTCTTGAAGTAGTAAATAATAAATTTATTTATATCATTAAAAAAGCCTATCGAAATCGACAGGCTTTTTTGTGCTAATTTCAAACTATTTTAATTGACTATCAATTTTTTTACAGTTTGCATATTATCTTGATTGACTTTAAGAAAATATGTGCCCTGGCTAAATTGACTTACATCTACTTTTTGAGTTTTTAAAGATTTATCATTATTTATAGACTTAACTAAACGACCTGTTATATCGTAAATTTGTATGCTAGTATTTTTAGATACTTGATTAAATTGAAGAGTTACAAAGTTATCTGACGGGTTAGGATAAAAACTAAAGATGATATCTTGATCAAAAGATTCAGAGTCAAGGAATTCTGCGGAACAAACCTCAATAGACCAAGAATTAATGGAACCTGTATTACCTAAAAAGAAGTCAGTAACTCTGAGTGTCCATGATCCAGCCGTGTTTCCACCTTCAAAATCAGACAAGCTCCCAACTGGTTGGAAAGCACCTCCTAAAACATCTTCACAATTACTAGTAGGAAGAGCTATACCACCTTCTACAAACCTTAAGTCCAAAGCATCTGCATTACACAAATCGCGATCCCAAAGTTGCACAACTTGCCCGTCTGGCGATTCTAATTCTATTTCTATGTCATTTAATCTGTTGTGACTTAGGTTTACATTCAAGGAAACGCTAGCAACAAGGTCGTTTTGTGAAATATTTATTACAGATTCAGCAGGAGGACCCGGCATAGGACCTACAAAACCCATACCATCAGGTATGCTAGTTGTAGATGTATTACTTCCGTTTTCACAAATTGCATTTACACTAATAAATTCATCGTTTACTGAGAAAAAGATATTGTCTGAAGCTTTAACCATTATTCTTGATTGGTCTCCTACTAAACCAAATGGTACTGTGATATCTTGGGTACCATCATTAGGTGTGTTTTGGGCTAAAACATGATCAAAACTTATTCCAGCATTGGTTGATAACAAAATATCAACTTCACTTGCATCAATACCGTTTGCATCAGTACCTGCAACATTCCAGGTTATAGTTTCGGTATCACCTGGATTCCATGTTATACCAGATGTATTTTGAGATGTCACTTCAAAAGGTCCGACGTTGACAACATTAACAATTACTAAATCTTGGTCACTTTGCCCACCTTGTACATTATTATCTCTAACTGTCACTACAAAATCCATGCTTCTGGCAACGTTAGGGAGTACTTCCCATAAAGTTTGGTTTTGATTGTCTAAAACTGTTTCAAGACGTGGGAAGTATCGTTTTGGGGTTGTCGTTGGCCTAAAACCTCTAAACAAAGGGCCTGTTGTTGAACTTGAAACAGGAGGCTGTGTACCTAATTCATTATCAAACTGCTCCCAGTTATAAGTTAAAGCATCATTATTAGGGTCGCTTGCCTGTGCTTCTAAAATAAATGGTGTTCTTTTTGGTATTGTAAAATCTAAATCAGGCGTTATAATAGGTGGGTCGTTAGATATAGTTGAAGTTTGTGCACAAGAAGTGTTTGAAATCACATTGAACATTTGTAGTAAACTACCAGGGTGATAGTGATCATATCTGTTGTTTTGTACATTTGGTGTGCATATCCCGGCATATGACATAACCGTCACACCACTTCCAGCTTCATAAACAGAATTATCAGATCGGTTACCACTACAAAAATTATTGTAAGAATGAGAAGCTCCTAATTGATGGCCAAATTCATGAGCTAATATTAAGTCGAAGCCATCACCTACTGGGCTTGATGTGCCTGAAACACCACCAGCTTTTATGTTATCATTACATAGAGCGCCAACAAATGCAACTCCTCCTGGTGCTGTGGTATAAACATGACCTATATCATAGTTTGCATCACCAACAGCCCCCGGCATAAAATTGTTATTTTCATTAAGGATAACACCAGTATTATTAGGGTTTGAGTATGGATCTGTAGCTGGATCTAAGAAAATAAAG
The DNA here is from genome assembly GCA_003931895.1 of Mesohalobacter salilacus. GTDB lineage: Bacteria > Bacteroidota > Bacteroidia > Flavobacteriales > Flavobacteriaceae > Psychroflexus. The sequence continues at coordinate 77,613 of RRZV01000018.1, read as the reverse complement.
TTATCTGTGTTAGAAATAAATTGAAGATTAATTGATAAATCATTTTCAAGTATACCATTTACTCTATCTAAAGAAACAGTCATTGCTGCAAGAACAGCAGATTTTTTTTGTGTTGTAGTCCCATTAGACACGCCGGCTTGGTTCACGTGAAAAGTTGAATACTCACCATTTGCCGCCCCTGCTAAGCGATAAATTCTAAAAGTTGAGTCATCTACTACATTTTCAACGACATCCATAGAAGGAGATGAAGCAACTTCATTTTCTAGATTGGATTCAAAATCACAAATTAACTCTGGAAATACAGCATCTTCACTTTTAAAAACTTTATAGTAAGACAAATTTTTTGTCATCGGGTTTATATAAATTGAACCTTGGTCACTAAAAATTTTAAAATACAAACCATGAGGAGTAAGCGTGATTCTCAACCGATCAGAACTTTGTCCTCTGTGTTTACCTACATAAGACTTTATATTAGGATAATTACTAGCAAGACCAGGCGCAAGTGTCTGAACTTCAAAAATTTCAAATACCCCAAAGGTATTCTGACCATAAGGAATATTAATCAGAACACTAGAAGTTGATTGTTGAAACCTTCTTGGAGCATTTTGAAGCACATTAAGCAATGAAGCTTCATCTAATTCATAAGTACTGAATTGTGAAACTTGAGTTTCGTAATTAATAATATCATCTTCAGAGATATTGTTAATATTCTTTTCAGTCCAAAAATTACTCTGAGATAATAGCGAAGACGTTATAAACAACGTAAAAATACCAATAAAATATTTCATATTATTTTTTTTTGTAAATATACACATAGCAAACTAAATACAAATTTAAGTCGAAAAAAAAGCTGCAAACTTAATTGCAGCTTTAAAAATTTTATAAAAAACTACTTTCTATCATTCAATAATTAGTTTATTGACTGATTTTCCGTTTTCATTAGAGACCTCTAGTAAATAAACGCCGCTTTGGTATTGGTTTTTTAACTCTACTCTTTGACTTGCAGAACTAGTATCAAAACTTAAAGTTTCAACTAATCGACCTTGTAAATCATAAATTGAAACTTTTGAGTCATCACCAATAGGTTGGTTAAAGCTTAAATTAAATATTCCTCTATTTGGATTTGGAGAAATTGAAAACCCATTAATTGAATTATCTTCAACAGAAAAGGTTGTTGAGCAGATTTCAATTTCCCAAGAGTTCAAAGAACCAGTATCACCATTAAAAAAATCAGCAAATACAAGCGTCCAGTCACCTTGTGTGCCTGAACCAAAAATTGTTGCTAAATCTGTATTGGTATCTACTGGTGCAAATGTTCCTGTCAATGGATTTGCACATGTAGAGTTAGGTGCTGGTAGACCTACACCGTTGTCATTAAAAACAATATTAAATCCATCTTCATCACTGCAGTTTCTTCCCCACAATACAATAACGTCTGCATTAGGATTAACTAACTGAAAAACCAAATCATTCATCCAAGTATGTGAGACATCCAAAGTGATATTTATATCATCAATATTTGAGATGTCATTCGGTATGTTTATAACACTTTGAACTGCAGTGCCTTGTTGATTTGCTCCAGCACCATCTGGTATGGGTACAGCAGTAGTATTTGTAAAATTATCACAGCTCGTATTAACAACTGTGTCTATAGAGAAATCTTCGGAATTCAAAGCGTAATATATGTTGTCTACAGGCTCGACCATTATTCTACAAAATGGAGCTTGCAAAGAGGATGGCACAACAATATCTTCAGTACCATCATTAGCAGTATTAGAGGCCAGAACAGTATTGAAAGTTTGACCACCATCGGTAGACAACAAGATGTTTACATTACTCGTATTTATACCATTAGCAGTTGTTCCAGCTACATTCCAAGTGATTGTTCTTGTTTCTCCAGGCAACCAATTTATTCCAGTTGTATTTTGTGAAGTCACTTCAAAAGGACCAACATTTGCAAAGTTTACTGTTGTAATATCTCTTGAAGACTGGCCAACCTGTATATTATTATCTCTTACAGTTACTGCAAAGTTCATACTTCTAGCTACGGTTGGAACGACTTCCCATGTTGGTGCTAAGTTATTATTTAAGACGCTATTGAATTCAGGAAAATATCTACGCGATTCAGTTTTTGAAGGTAATGATCTGAAGTTTGGGCCTACAGTAGAAGTAGGCACTGGAGGTTGTGGAGAAATATCATTATTAATTTGCTCCCAATTATAAGTTAAAGCATCGTTTTCAGCATCAACAGCATCGACCTCTAAGAAGAAAGCTGTTCCGTTTGGGATAGTGAAATTAGGTAAAGGTGTAATTGTAGGAGCTGTATTAGATTGAGATGTAAATACACCACAGCTAGATGCAGGTCCACTTGATAAATTTGTAAATATTTCATCTATACTAATTTGGTGGAAATGCGCATCACTGTTACTTTGAACATTTGGTGGGCAAATACCTGCATAACCCATAATGGTATTAGCACTACCTGGCTCAACCGCTGTTGCTGAATTTCTTGCACAGTTATTATTTTGAGTGTGATTAGCACCAAACTGATGGCCTAATTCGTGAGCAACAAAATCAATATCAAAGGGATCGCCTACTGGGTTTGGAGAACCTGTTACACCTCGCGCCTTTTGATTGTTTACACATATAACACCTAAACCGGCAATTCCACCGCCACCAGTACTAAATACGTGACCTACGTCATAATTTCCTGAACCAATAGTAGAATCTATTTCTGCCTGATTTTGACCTAACATCACACCGCCGTTGTTATTGGTATAAGGGTCTGTGCTGGCATTCAAAAAAATAAGTTGGTCTGTATTGGGAACGAGCTGTAAGCTTACGCCAAAATCTCTTTCGTAAATTTGATTTACTCTATCTACACTTACTACCATTGCCGCCAAAACAGCAGCAATTTGTTGGGCTTGAGGAGCACTACCCAAACCAGCTTGATTAATCTGGAATTGTGAATACTCCCCTGTAGAAGCTAAAGCTAAATCATAAGTCCTTAATGTACTATCATCTACAACTAGAGTCTCATTTTGAGTTTGATTAGAAGGACTTCCTAAAATTGTATTATCTCCTGTAAATTCACAATTGGGATGAGTTTGGTCTATAACATATGACTTTAAATAAGACATGTAATATTGACCACTTTTATCATAAGGATTGATAAAAACTTGACCCAAATCAGGTTTTAAAATCATTGCATAAAACCCTTGAGGAGTAACAGTTACTCTAAGTATACTAGCATCCCTAGGATTAACGCTCTTACCAACATAGGAATTTATTTGAGGATAATTTATAGCCAATTGTGGTGATAAAGTTTGTACCTTAAACATTTCATAGAGTTCTTCTTCACCTGTATGGTTGGGTATACTTAAAACGATGTCACTACTATCAGAATTATTTCTGTTCGGTGCAGAACTAAGATAAGACTCTATACTAGTTTTATCGAACTGAAAATATTCAGCTTTTTTAACAGTTATGTCATAATCAATAACATCACCTTCATTAACGTTTATGGAACCTTCATTGACGGAATTCCAATAATTTCTTTGTGCATTAGAAAGGCTAAATGTAAGAATACAAACAGCCGTAATAAGTATTTGTTTTAGCATAATTTTAATATTGAATTGTTAACTTTAGATTAATTTTTGTTTACAAATTAAGGTTTTTTTTTTATAAAACCCTAATATTGAATAATAAAATTTAAAATCCAAACCTTATGAAACGTATTATTATCTTCTTATTTTTTTTGGCAACTTTTAGTATACAAGCCCAAGTACAAGCGCCTCAACCAAGTCCCTCAGCAACCTTAAATCAAGTTGTTGGTCTTACTCAATTTGAGGTAAAATATTCAAGACCTTCCGTAAACGAACGAGATATTTTTGGCGGTTTAGTGCCTTATGATAAACTATGGAGAACTGGGGCTAACCTCAATACCACAATTAGTTTTGATCAAAATATATTATTTAATGGTCAGAAAGTTAAAGCTGGAACTTATGCTTTATTTTCTAAGCCAGGCAAAAATGAATGGGCTATCTATTTATATTCTACAACTGACAACTGGGGGACACCTCAAGAATGGGATGAATCAAAAATTATTGTAGAAACTAAGGTTGAGTCAAAACAACTGCCTACTCATACAGAAGCTTTTACAATAGACTTTAATCATTTCACTAAAGAAACTGCTCATTTGATTTTAAAATGGGAAAATACTGCTGTAAATATTCCTATTGAAGTCCCAACCGACAAAATGGTCATGGCTAGTATTGAAAAAGCAATGCAAAACCCAAAACCAACTGATTACTTCAACGCAGCTGTTTACTTTTTAGAAACCGATAGGGATATTAACCAAGCAAGACAATGGATAGATAAAGCTATGGAGCTACGTGAAGATAAACCGTTTTGGATGCTGAGACAGCAATCATTGATTTATGCTAAAGCAGGTGAGAAAAATGAAGCTATTAATTTAGCAAAACAATCACTTGAAGCAGCAGAAAAAGCAGGTAACAGAGATTATGTTAATATGAATAAAGCTTCTTTAAAAGAATGGGGCGCATACTAATATTGTAAAATACAAACTTCTAATAACAAGCTCTATCTGAAATCAGTTAGGGCTTTTATTTTGTCAAAATAGTCGCTTTTAAATATTTGCTTCAAAATTATTGTGATTTATTTATGAAAGCCTATATTTGTGCGATTTTTTAGACACACCTAATTTTATTAAAATGCACAATAAAGGACTTATCAGATTATTTGCCATTTTGTTTGGCTTAGTATGTATTTACCAGCTTTCCTATACATATATAGCAAGTCAAATAGAAAATAATGCTGAAAATTTTGCTCAAGCTGAAATATCAGAAAATCAAAAAAACTACGCCGACCTTAGAGAAGAAAAAGTCAATGCCTATCTAGATTCTGTCAAAAATGAACCCTATTTCATTGGTATCACTTACGAAGACGCCAAAAATAAAGAGCTTAATAAAGGGCTTGACTTAAAAGGTGGTATTAATGTTATTCTTCAAATATCGGTTAGAGATATCTTGAAAAACATGGCCAATGGCTCAGATGACCCAGACTTTAACAAAGCTCTTGCAGAGGCCTCTAAAAAACAAAAAAACAGTCAAGATTCCTATATCAACTTGTTTTTTGAAGCATTTGATAATATTAAAGGAGCCAAATTGGCTTCACCTAATATTTTTGCCAACAAAGATTTATCTGATGAAGTTAACTTCAATATGACCAATGAAGAAGTAAAACCTATTATTAGAAGAAAAATTGACGAAAGTATTGTTTCTGCATTTGAAGTCATACGAGAACGTATTGACAAATTTGGAGTCACACAACCTAACATTCAACGTCTAGGTGAATCAGGTCGAATTTTAGTTGAATTGCCTGGCGCTAAGGACATCAGTAGAATTCAAAAACTTTTACAAAGTACCGCTCAACTTGAATTTTGGGAAGTTTACCAAATTGGAGATCTTGTTAACTTTTTTATAGAAGCAGATAAAATTGCAGCTAGAAATTTAGCAAAACAAGATTCTATCAGTAAACCTGATGCTGAAAAATCTGAAGTTCAAACAGATTCTACAAGCAATGATCAAGAGCTTGAAGATTTATTAGACAGTAGTGAAGACGGTGAAACAGAGGAAAATCAACTCAGTAAAACCAATCCACTCTTTTCTAAATTACAATTGTCACAAAATCAACAATCCGCAGTACTTGGTGTTGCTAAAATTAGTGATACTGCAATTGTTTCTTCTTATTTAAAAAGTGAAAAAGCAAGAAACTTGTTAAAAAATGAAAAACGATTTTTAGAATTCAAGTGGGGTAAACCTGCTAAAGGAAGTGAAGTTATTGAGCTCTATGCTATTAAAGGCAATAGAAAAGATCAACCTCAACTCAGTGGCTCTGTTATCGTTGATGCAAAACAAGAATTCACACAAACAGGAGAAGTTGTAGTAAGCATGAAAATGAATGGTCGCGGCTCTCAAATTTGGGAAGAAATGACCAAAAAAGCTTACGAAAATCAGACCCAAATAGCTATTGTTTTAGATAACATAGTTTATTCTGCCCCTGGTGTTTCAAATGGACCAATTTCTGGCGGTAATAGCCAAATTAGTGGAGATTTTACCGTGACAGAAGCAAAGGATTTAGCTAATGTATTAAGGGCTGGTAAGTTACCTGCTTCCGCAGACATTATTCAAAGTGAAATTGTTGGTCCTTCCTTAGGTCAAGAAGCCATTGATAGTGGTATCAACTCATTTTTAATAGCTCTAATATTAGTGCTTTTATGGATGGTATTTTACTATGGTAAAGCTGGTATATATGCCGATATTGCTTTAGTAGTCAATATCATTTTTATCTTCGGTGTTTTAGCTGGACTCAAAGCTGTGTTGACCCTTCCCGGTATTGCTGGTATTGTGTTAACTATTGGTATGTCTGTTGATGCAAACGTTCTGATATTTGAACGTATCAAGGAAGAGCTAGCGGCAGGAAAAGCCCAATACGAAGCCATTAAGGATGGTTTCAAAAATGCATTATCATCTATTTTAGATGCAAACATTACTACCGGCTTGACAGGGCTTATTCTTTTATTATTTGGAACAGGACCTATCAAAGGTTTCGCTACCACATTACTTATTGGTATTTTAACTTCTTTATTTACCGCTATTTTTATTACCCGGTTGTTTTTAGATAGTTATGGTAAAAATAATAAGGCTCTTGCGTTCTCAACCGTAGCAACTAAAAATTTCCTAAAAGACGTTTATGTTAACTTTTTATCGAAACGAAAAGTAGCCTATATAATTTCTGGAACTTTACTCCTTATCAGTATATTTTTATTATCAACAAAAGGTTTAAACCAAGGTGTTGATTTTGTTGGTGGCCGAACTTATACCGTTAGATTTGATCAATCTGTAAACGCCAACGAACTAGAGTCTGCATTAATTGAAGAATTAGGAAGCGCCGATATTAAAACTTTTGGCTCTGACAATCAAGTTAAAGTTACTACCAACTATAAAGTTGACCAGGAAGGTATTGAAATTGATCAAGAAATTGTCAATAAAATGTATAGTGCTTTTCAAACTTACTTACCCGATGGCTTAACTTTAGATGAATTTTCTCTAGCAGAAGGCAGCGATTCTGAATATGGAATAATGTCATCAATGAAAGTTGGCCCAACCATAGCTGACGACATTAAAGAAGCTTCGTTTTATGCCATTATTGGTTCGCTTATTATTGTGTTCTTATATATTTTAATCCGATTTAGACGTTGGCAGTTTAGTGTTGGTGCTGTTGTAGCAGTTATTCATGATACTACAATTGTACTTGGTATTTTCTCAGCTTTATATGGTCTTATGCCATTTAGTTTAGAAATTGATCAAGCATTTATTGCAGCAATTTTAACCGTTATTGGGTACTCCTTGAATGATACGGTGGTCGTATTCGATAGAATTAGAGAATATTACAATATTCACCCTAAATGGAGTCTCTCAAAAATTATCAATATTGGCGCAAGCTCTACATTAAGCCGAACATTAAATACATCTTTTACTACACTTGTTGTGTTACTCGCTATATTCATTTTTGGAGGAGATAGCATCCGTGGGTTTATGTTTGCTTTAATTGTTGGAGTTGTTGTTGGTACATATTCTTCAGTATTTATTGCAACACCGATTATGTTTGACACAAGCAGCAGAACTAAAATTGACTTGTCAGACAAAAATGCTAAAAAAGAAGAGGAAGAAGGTGAAGAAAATAAAGCTTAAAATTTTTAAATTATATCAAAAATCCTAAGTCTAATGCTTAGGATTTTTTTTGTTTATTACTTCAACATCTGTCTTAAAAAACTCACAGGATGAATAGCCCGTTTAGAGCTTCCGTCTTTGATTTGATGACGACAACTACTGCCATTAGCAAGAATATAAGTTTGAGGTTTAGACTTTCTAACGGCTGGTAATAATATCAGTTCCCCTATTTTCATGCTAATTTCATAATGCTCTTTTTCATAGCCAAATCCCCCAGCCATACCGCAACAACCTGAAGGGATAATACTGACTTTTGCATTTTTAACCACGTTTATTACATCAAATGTGATTTTGGAATTTGAAAGCGCCTTTTGATGGCAATGAATGTGCAACTTAACTTCACAAGCTATATCAGAAAAATGGCTTGAAGTAATATTTCCCTGTTGTATTTCTTGACTTAAAAATTCTTCTATTAAAAGTGTGTTTTTGGATAACTTTTTAGCTGTTTCTGTCTGGTCTGTTAGTCTCAAATAATCATCTCTAAATCCTAAAATTGCTGAAGGTTCAATACCAATTAAAGGTGTACTTTCATCAACAACATCTTTAAACAAATTGATATTATATTCAGCTAATGCTTTAGCTTGCTTTAAAAATCCTTTTGAAATCAAAGCTCTGCCGCTGGGTTTATTCTTTAAATATTTAACCTCATAACCAAGATGTGTTAAAAGCTCTACTGCATCTCTACCTATTTCACTTTCTAATCGATTTGTAAATTCATCAACAAACAAATAGATTGTTTTTATTTTAGGCTTTTTTAATTTTAAATCTCTTTTATTCTTATTCAAATACTTAATGAAGGTTTGCTGAGAAAGTTGTGGCAAACTTCTCTTCTGGTGAAATCCTAAAGAGTTTTTAAGAGTCTTTGACCAAAATTTATGTTGTACAAAATAATTATAAGCTCCGGCTAAAGGTTGAAACGTTTTGTTAATTGAATCATTAAAGCCAATCAATATATCTCTGATTGGTCTTTTATGAGTTTTATAATATTGGTGCGTCCATTCTGCTTTAAAACTTGCCGCATCAACATTACTTGGACATTCGCGTTTACAGGCTTTACAGGAAATACATAAATCAAATACTTCTTTAATAGCTTTATCTGACAGATTGCTAGGATCAGTCAGATACTGTCGCAAAGCGTTGGCTCTGGCTCTTGTGGTGTCTTGTTCGTTTTTTGTAGCGTGATAACTTGGACACATACTACCCGCCGATAATTCGGTTTTTCTACAATCACCACTACCATTACAATTTTCAGCAGCTCGAAGTAAATTCTTTTCTATATTAAAATTTAAAAAGCTATCAATTTCAGGCGCTACACTATTAGACTCATATCTAAAATTTTTATCAATAGGATACGGATTAACAATTTTACCAGGATTAAAAATTACTTTTGGATCAAAAGTAGATTTTACTCCTTTTAGCATTTCATAACAGGTTTCGCCCAGCATAAGTTCAATGAAGTTTGATCTTACAATGCCATCGCCGTGTTCTCCACTTAAAGAGCCTTTATATTGCTTAACGAGTTTAGCAACCTCGTGTGTAATTGAAACAAAATCTTCAACACCTTTTTGAGTTTTGAGATTTAAAATTGGTCTCAAATGCAATTCTCCAGCTCCGGCGTGAGCATAATACACAGGCTCTTGATTATAATTTTTCATCAATTTGGCAAAATCAGAAATATAGGCATCTAAATCCTCTAGGCTTACTGCCGTATCTTCAATACAAGCTACAGCTTTTTCATCACCAACTATACTGCCTAACAAGCCTAGTCCAGCTTTCCGTAAATTAAAAGCTTTATTAATATCATCTACTTTTAAAACAGGTTGTGAGTAACAAGCCGTCTTATTCCTCAAATCTTGAGCTAAAGCTTCAACCTTGTGACTTAAATCAATTTCACTTTCTGCTTTTAGTTCTAAAAACAATATGGCTTTAGGCTCACCATTAATAAAAAAACGATAATCTTTATATTCCAGATGATTTTTTGTACAATCCAAAATGGTATCATCCATCATTTCGCAGGCGTATAAATTGTGTTGCATTATAGTTTTTACAGCTGATAAAGTTTCATTAATTGTCTTGAAATGAGCAGCTACAAGTGCTGAATGTTTGGGCGGCAAATCATCTAATTGAAGTTCAATTTCAGTGATAAAACCTAAAGTTCCTTCACTGCCACAAATAAAACGTGCTAAATTGATAGTTTGTGTTTTTTGATATTGCTCAACTACATCGTCTAAAGCATAACCCGTATTACGTCTATGAATATTTTTCTTTGGATAACTTTTTTTAATAGAAGCTATTAATTCTGCTTTATTAACCAAGTTCCAAAAAAAACTATAAATTTTGCCTTCTGTGGTGTTTAGCTTTGTTTTGCTTATAAACTCTTCTTTAGACAATGTTTTAAAATGAACTTCCTCCGCATCAGATAATATACATTTTAGGCTTATAACTTTATCACGTGTTGTACCGTATTGAATAGATGTTGTGCCTGAGGAATTATTCCCAACCATTCCTCCTATCATACAACGATTAGAAGTCGAAGTGTTTGGTCCAAAAAATAAATTATAGGGCTTTAAAGTCAAATTAAGCTCATCTCTAATTACTCCTGGCTGAAGAATAACGGTTTTGGTTTCAGCATTAATTTTTAAAATTTGTGTAAAATATTTACCGGTATCAACCACGATTCCAGAACCTACACATTGTCCCGCCAGTGAAGTGCCCGCAGCTCTTGGTATTAATGAGGTGTTGTGTTCAGAAGCAAACTTTATAAGCTGTTTTAAGTCGCCTTTGGATTTAGGGATTGCCACAGCTGTTGGTCTTTGTTGATACACTGAAGCATCTGTAGCATAAATACTTTGGTGTAAGGCATCAGTTTTGATGTCTCCTGAAAAACTTGAGACTAGCGTTTCAACATTCATCGGTATTTATTTTGTCTAAACCAGTACATAAATATACCAAAAGCCATAATCAATAGTATTCCAATTCCGATGTTTAAAACTTGCCAAATTGTTGATTCATTTAAAATTTTATCAGGATTTAATTGCGGAATATTGATTTGCTTGTTGCGTAATTTCACTAAATCTTCATCTCCTAAAAGATAATTTAAAGCATTGGTCAAAAAGGTTTTGTTACCATAAGTATCTCCCGTAAATCTATCAAAGCCTAAACTTAGCACTTCGCCTTTGGCTATTTCATTTTTAACAACATCACCATCTGCTATCACGATTTGTTTAGTTCTAATACTTTTATCTTTTGAGTTGTTGTATTCAAATGGAGTTATTCTATTTTTATATACCGAGGTAAATTCACCTTCTAATAAAACGGCTAAAGGAAAATTTCCCTTAGGATATTGCTCTGGCGTGGGTTTTACATTAATCATATTAAGACTAATTTCTCTTGGCACATCTTCAGCCCGAGACAATTCTGAACTTTGAAGCAAAACTGTTTTAGAAATCCCATTTTTTAAGGTATCTAGACTATTAGCAAATTCAAACTTGACGGCATTGATGTTACTGACTATGGGATGCTTTGAAGGCGACTTAGCTAAAGGCTCATAAAACCAAGGGTAAGGACTTAATTGTGTGTCTTCAGCTTTACCAGCGGCTAAATAAATTGGAGCAGAATACACGTCATTAATCAGTTCGTAATTAATTCGTATGCCATATTTAAAAAACAAATTCAATAAATTCAAATCCCTTGGCATCGCAATGGTTGAGCCTGTTTGCTTTAAGCTATCTTTTTCTACTGCAACGCTTTCAACCATCCAAAGCGCTTTGCCACCGTTCATAATGTATTGATCCAAAACATAAATCTCTTTATCAGTAAACGCTTCTGTAGGTTTGGCTTCTATAATGGCGTCAAATTTTTGTAATTCTTTTAAAACTTTTTGTGGATGGGTCTGAACAGAATCAAGAGAAAAGGGTGCAATCAGGTAATACTCTCTTATACTACTCAAAAAATCAGTTAGATACCTGTCTTCTAGTTCGCCATTGCTTCTTAAAACAGCAATTTTCTTTTTCCGCTCTCGACTTAACTTAAGAAAAACATCTGTAAAAGCATACTCAAGATTTTGCACTGAGGAGTTGATCATAGATTCAACATTGGCGTTGAGTTTCTTATTTAAAAGATGAACAGGCATTTGCTGACCTTTGTATTTAACAACAGCCCAAGGAAAAATTAAGGTTTTGGTTAATTTTCCATTTTTCATCACGCTTAAATTCTCGGGCATCATCCCGTTTTGGTAAAAGGCATTACCAACTTGCTGTGGATTATCCTTTTCGCCTACAGGATTGATAAATTCAAATCTAATTTGAGGGTTTTGGGCTTTAAATTCTTCTAATAAAAATTGAGTTTCACGTTGTAGTCTTTTAAACTCACCGTTCAACTCACCTTTAAGAAACACGCTTATCTTTAGAGGACTTTCAATCGAATCAATTAAATTTTCGCTAATTTGCGATATGGTAAACCTACCATCAGAAGTAAAGTCAAATCGTTTATAAAAATGATACGAAATCACATTGACCACAAGAAGAAGTAGCATTATAATTATCCCCGATTTTAGTTGCTTTTTCATATTAACTTTTCAGAGATTTTAAGCGCCAAAATGTAAAACTCATAAACAACACCCAGATGGATATAAAGTAAATTAAATCTCGAGAGTCAATCACTCCACGCATCATGGCTTTGTAATGGTAATTTAAACTCAAAAATTCTAAAGCAAATATATCATTGCCAAAAATACCTGAAGCGGATAAGCCATAAAAAGCGTAAAACACAACTAAGCACAACACGACTCCAAACATAAATGCAGTGAGTTGATTGCTGCTCAAGGTTGAAGAAAAAATACCAATAGCTGTATAAACTACAATAAGAAATAATAACCCAAAATAAGACGCTGCCATTGCACCATAATCAATATTTTCTGGGTTTGAAGCCAAATTCTGAATACTTATAACATAAACCAAACTAGGAAGAATAGCAATAAAGCTGAGAACAAAAGCGCCAAAAAACTTACCTAGAATCAAACCTTTTAGACTAATGGGTTTGGTTAATAATAGCTCTAAAGTACCTTGACGCTGTTCTTCTGAAAAACTCTTCATACAAATGCCAGGAATCAGAAACAAAAACACCCAAGGCGCCAATTCAAAAAATAAAGTCAAATCTGCATAAGCTGCATTGTAAATGTTATAAGGCGTATCAAACACCCAAAGCATTAAACCCGTTATGACTAAAAAAATAACAATAACCAAAACCCCAACAACAGAGCTAAAAAATCCAAAAAATTCTTTTTTAAAAATGGCCCACATTAATATTTAATTTAATTGATGTAATGTATTTACACTCCAAGCTTGAGGTTTTTTGGCAAACATTGTTTTGGTTTTAGACCAAACAGTTTTAAACAAGTCAGACTGTCTGTATGTATTCAAATCATTTTCAGAACGCCAATAACTATAAGTCATAAATGTAGAATTATCATTGATATCTTGCCATAACTCTAAATGTTGACAACCCTCAAAATTTCTGATCTTAGTTTTGTTATTATCAAACAAACGCTGGAATTCTTCAATATATTTTGTTTCAAATTCCATTTTGACAATTCGTTTTATCATCATAAAAAATTTACTGTAACTGTATCCATCACTTTCAAACCCAACAAACTTGAAGCGCTTCCGGTATGATTTGGATTGCTTTTATACAATGCTAATTCCAGATAGCCTGAAGAATTAAACAAGGCTAATTTTTTCCCAGCTTCTTCACGTTTATTCGCAGGAATATCAAAATTTATAGCCTCGCTGTAAGAGTCGTAAACAGTTTTAAACTTAGTATTCCTAGCATTAATAACATAATCACGTCCTTTAGTTAAAGCTTCAAAAAATGGCTTTTTAATATTAGAAATCACATTACCAAAATTATCAATATACACCACATGACCTATTATTTGAGTCTCAGCTGTATTAACCTGAGGTTCAATATACTTTAATTGTTTAAGTGCTTCAATGGGTTTACCAATCACTTCCAATTTTCCACCTCTTACAATATGCCCAGCCACTTTAATAAACACATCCAGCACTGTAAAATTCGTATCTAGAGCTTTATGAATATTGATTTCTACGATTTTGTCTGGTTTTATTTCAGAGGCAATCAGCGACATTATGCCGTTATTGGCACAAACGAAATAATGCCCATCTAAACAAACCGCAATATGCTTATTTTCAGGCGTTAACTCTGCATCAACCCCAATCACATGAACGCTACCTCTTGGAAAATTATGGTAAGCATTTTTAATTACAAAAGCCGCTTCAATAATATTAAATGGTGAAATCAAATGCGAAATATCTATCACTTTAGCATCTTCAAGTTCGCTGTACAACGCACCTTTCACTGCTGCAACCGAGTGATCTTTCAAGCCAAAATCTGTTGTTAAAGTAATGATAGACATCTATAAATAAGTATAATTTGGGCGGTAGCCGGGCTATCCGTTTGTATTCCTCGCGTCACGCTTATGGCGTGGCACTGTGGGATACCACTTCTATCCCTACCGCAAATCTCGTTTTCAAATCCCATTCAGAACAAAGATTAAACGTTTTAGCTAGTAACAATTAGCTTCATCTACTTTCTACCGACTACCAACTAAAAACTACCAACTAAAATAACATTAAATTGATGTTCTAAATTTTTATTTGTTTAAATTTGAAATGCGAATTTAACCATAATAACAAAATTAGCTTTCTTTGAACGAACTTATTATTGAATTATCTGACATCAGTCCTAAAGAGTTTTTTGGGCAACACAATGCCAATATAGAACTCATCAAATCTTATTTTCCTAAACTTAAAATTGTTGCTCGAGGCAATAAAATAAAAGTTTACGGCAATGAAGAACGCTTAGAAGAATTTGACAAGCGATTTGCCATGGTTTTAGATCACTTCACCAAATACAATAAGATTGATGAAAACAGTATTGAACGTGTCTTAACCAGCGAATCTTCTGCAGATTATGCCACGCCTCAAAGTGCTTCTGAAGTTTTAGTGCACGGCGTAGGCGGTCGAAATATCAAAGCCCAAACAGCCAATCAGCGCAAACTTGTCGAGCTGATGAATAAAAACGATATGGTGTTTGCCATCGGCCCAGCAGGAACAGGAAAAACTTACACTGGTGTCGCTTTAGCGGTAAGAGCTTTAAAACAAAAGCAAGTTAGACGCATCATTTTAACACGTCCTGCCGTAGAAGCTGGAGAAAACCTTGGCTTTTTACCAGGTGATCTCAAAGAGAAACTTGACCCTTATATGCAACCGCTTTACGATGCTTTGCGCGATATGATTCCTCCTGAAAAACTCGATACATACATCGAAAAAGGCATCATCCAAATTGCACCAATGGCCTTTATGCGTGGTCGAACATTAGATCATGCTTTTGTGATTCTCGACGAAGCTCAAAACACCACGCACGCCCAAATGAAAATGTTTCTTACTCGAATGGGCAAAAACGCCAAATTTATGCTTACCGGTGATACAGGTCAAGTGGATTTACCACGGCGCATCATTTCAGGACTCAAAGAAGCTTTGCTTATTTTAAAAGATGTCAAAGGTGTTGGTATCATTTATTTAGATGACAAAGATGTTATCCGCCACAAGCTCGTTAAAAAAGTGATAGCTGCATATAAATCTATTGAAAATCAAAATTAATTTTATTTAATATGCCAAAAAGTCTAACGCAAACCGATTATACATTTCCTAATCAAACACATTTTTACCAAGGTAAAGTCCGTAATGTTTATACTATAAACAATGATATTTTAGTCATAATCGCTACCGACCGACTGAGTGCTTTTGACGTCGTACTGCCTCAAGGTATTCCGCATAAAGGTCAGATTTTAAATCAATTGGCAACGTATATGCTCGACAAAACTCAACACGAAGTGCCTAATTGGCTGATTGCTTCTCCACATCCTAATGTGAGTATCGGTCATAAATGTGAGCCCTTTAAAGTTGAAATGGTCGTTAGGCAATATCTCACAGGTCACGCTTATCGTGAATACAAAGCAGGAAAACGTGAACTTTGTGGTGTAAAATTACCAGACGGACTTAAAGAGCACGACAAATTTGAACAACCTATCATCACCCCAACCACCAAAGCTGAGCAAGGCGACCATGACCAAGATATTTCAAAAAAAGAAATTCTAAAACAAAACATTGTTAGTGAAGATGACTACAAAATTCTAGAAGAATACAGTCTCAAGTTGTTTGAAATGGGAACAACACTTGCCAAATCTCGCGGTTTGCTTCTCGTCGATACCAAATATGAGTTTGGTAAAACTGCGGATGGCAAAATTGTAGTCATTGATGAAATTCACACGCCCGATTCGTCCCGTTATTTTTATGCAGACACTTATCAAGACTTGCAGGATAAAGGCGAAAAGCAAAAACAACTCTCTAAAGAATTTGTCCGCGAATGGCTAATGGAACAAGGCTTTCAAGGCAAAACAGGACAGCAAATTCCTAATTTACCTGACAGTTTTATCAACCATATCACCGAACGATATGTTGAACTTTTCGAAAAAATCACGGCTCAAAAATTTGAACCTATTGCTTATAAAACCATAGAAAGTGATATTAAAAATACCGTGAATCAATTTTTAAAACAGCAATTATGACTTACAAACAAATTTTAATTTTAATCTTTATTATGGCTTTAAGCAAATCTTTTATTTCTTGTGACTCTCAAGAAAAAAGCGATAAAACCGAGTTCAATTCCTCTGATGTCATTAAAAAAATGACTATCAAAGAGAAAGCCCAATTAGTGGTTGGTACAGGAATGTATTTACCTTTACCTGATTCCATTCTTGAACAATTACCAATGAAAATGGAAGATCAACTCGACTATAATTCAGATTATGGCAAAATGGTCAAAAAAATTCGTCAATATCTACCAGGGACAGCTGGTGTAACTGCAGAGTTTCCTCAATATGGAATTACTAGTCAAAACTTAGCTGACGGTCCAGCTGGATTGAGAATTTCGCCAACTCGAGAAGGCCAAGATGGCACATTTTATGCTACGGCATTTCCTATTGGTACTTTACTGGCTTCAACTTGGGATAAAAAATTAATGAATGAGGTTGGACAAGCCATTGGTGAAGAGGTTTTAGAATACGGTGCAGATGTATTGTTAGCGCCGGCACTCAACCTTCAGCGTGATCCTTTAAACGGAAGAAATTTTGAATACTATTCTGAAGATCCTTTGGTAACAGGCAAAATAGCCGCAGGAATAATAAACGGCATTCAATCTCAAAACGTTGGTACTTCAATAAAACATTTTGCTGTCAACAACCAAGAAACTAATAGATTAACGGTAAATACTATACTTTCAGAACGAGCTTTGCGTGAATTGTATTTAAGAGGCTTCGAAATTGCCGTGAAAGAAGGCAAACCTTGGACTGTGATGTCATCTTATAATAAAGTCAATGGCAAATACACCTCCGAAGATAAAGATTTATTGACCACTATTTTAAGAGAAGAATGGGGTTTTGATGGCTACGTAATGACTGATTGGGGCGGCGGAAGCGATATAATTGCTCAGCTCAAATCAGGTAATGATATGATTCAACCTGGCTCACCCGAACAAATTGAAGAAGTGGTCAATGCGGTTAAAAATGGAGAATTACAAGAAAGTGAATTAGATGAAAATGTGGAGCGAATTTTAAATATAATGCTAAAAACACCTAGGTTTAAAGGCTATCAACCTACAAATCAACCCGACTTAAAATCGCACGCCGAAATTGCTAGACAAGCCGCTGCCGAAGGTATGGTTTTGCTTGAAAATAAAGACAAAGCCTTACCCTTAAATCAATCTATCCAAAATATTGCAGCATTTGGAGCTAATTCTTATGATTTTATATCGGGAGGAACTGGAAGTGGCGATGTCAATGAAGCCTATACTATTTCGCTGATAGAAGGTTTGGAAAATGCCAATTATAAGATGAACAATGAACTAAAAAAGATTTATCAAAACTACATTACAGAAACCGAAAAAAATCAACCACCACCAGAAAATCAGTTAACACTTTTACTAGGTGGTAAATTGCCTATTCCTGAAATGCAATTGGATAAAACTATTGCAGAAAATGCAGCTAAAAAATCTGATATAGCTTTTATCACCATTGGCAGAAATGCTGGAGAAGCTGAAGACCGAAAAGCAGAAGCTGGTGATTTCTACCTCACAGAGATAGAAAAATCAATGATAAAAAATGTTAGTGAGGCCTTCCATGCTCAGGGCAAGAAGGCTATTGTTATTTTAAATATTGCTGGTGTGATAGAAACAGCGTCGTGGAAAGATAGTCCTGATGCTATATTATGTGCGTGGCTGCCTGGTCAAGAAGCCGGTGATGCTGTGGTTGATGTTTTGAGGGGAAAAACCAACCCGTCAGGAAAATTAACCGCTACGTTTCCAAAACTCTATAGTGACACCTCAACGTCTGATTATTTTCCAGGTTATGCCGTTGAAGGCAAAACTGATGATAAACAAGACGAATCTGGCTTTTCGTTTATGAAACGTGAGCCTTGGGAAGTCGTTTATCAAGAAGATATTTTTGTAGGCTATCGGTATTTTCAAACTTTTAATGTTCCTGTCTCATACGAATTTGGTTATGGACAATCTTACACGAGTTTTGATTATTCAAATTTAAAATTAAGTCAAACGACTTTCAAAGATTCCATCAAGCTTTCTGTGGATATTAAAAACACAGGTGAGGTCAACGGAAAAGAAGTCGTTCAAATTTATGTTTCTGCACCCAATGGTAAATTGGTAAAACCTCAATCTGAACTTGTGGCTTTTGGCAAAACCAAATCTCTAGAATCTGGTGAGAGCGAGACGTTGAGCTTTAAGATTTCAGCTAAAGACCTCGCCTCTTTTGATGAAGACAACTCAGTCTGGCTTGTTGAGGCTGGTAATTATGTTTTAAAAGTTGGAGCCTCATCAGAAGATATCAAATTAGAACAAACCTTTAAAGTCAAACAAGACATTATCGCAGAAAAGGTTCATAAAGTGATGACGCCAAAACAAGAGATTGATGTCTTAAGGCCATAAGTTAAAACAACGTCTCAAGCTCAGGATAACTTACGGGTTTTAAAATATCTTTGACATTAGTATTGTATTTGGGACTAAAGAGTTTTTTGTCAACGGGATAAACCTTTAAGTCCTTATCGTCATAATCCGTTTCAATAATTTGAAAAATATCTTTATCGCTCAACTTATAATTTAACCAATTTTTTTCTAACTCGGAATCTAGCATAACCGGCTGTCGTTGTTTGGCATTGTGAATATTGGCTAAAAATGGCATAGCTGGTCGAGTTAAAATAGAACATGTGATTAAACCATTTTCAAAACGTGTATAAATTCCTGCTAAAGCGAATGGCTTTCTATCTTTTTTTTGAATTAGATATGGAAAAGATTTATTGTTGACATGGTGGGGCTCAAAAAACGCATCGATAAGAATCAAGCAACGCTGGGTTTTATAAAGGTTTTTATACAAGAAATGCGACCTTAGTTTTTCAGATTTAGCATTGAGTCCACCACCAAATTTTGAAGCTTTTTTAAAGTAAGTATTTAATTCTTCTGGGTTTTCGTGAGTTGGCACAATTCCCCAAACAGCAGGTAAAATGGTCTGATTCAATTCCTGAGTTATAATGGGTAAGTTGGGATGTTCAAAACCATTGAGATGGTATTGAGGTGAATCAAATTTAGAACGGACTTTATCATTTATAAATTGTGCATTAAAGTTACTTTCGAGTTGTTTTGAAGTTGATGTAATAGAAGTATGAAAGCACATATCTGATTAAAATAATTAAAAATAAAAATATACAATTTAATTGAACTGAAATAAATGTAGATTGAACATCGGTTTTAATGAACAATAAGTCATATATTTCAACTTAAAACGCTTAAATGAAAACGACGCTTTAGCCCTGATTGGAGCGGCATCCTACACTTGGTGAGCCTTAGCAGATATGGACTTAACAGAGTGCCGCTCTGAAGCGGTAATCTGTTAAGGTCATGAGATGCTTGGACTCAACAAGTGGAGATATAGCGAAAAGCAGGTTTCTGCTCCTGAAAAAGATTTAGCTTCTCTCCTCGCCTATTCTGGTTAAAAAATTAAATTTGCAGCATGAAATTTAAAGACGAAATCAATAGACGACGAACTTTTGGCATTGTGTCACACCCCGATGCTGGAAAAACTACTTTAACTGAAAAACTTTTGCTTTTTGGTGGCGCTATAAATGAAGCTGGAGCTGTAAAATCAAATAAAATTAAAAAAGGGGCGACAAGTGACTTTATGGAGATTGAACGCCAACGTGGTATTTCTGTCGCCACTTCAGTCTTAGGATTTGAATATAAAAACAACAAAATCAACATTTTAGACACGCCAGGTCACAAAGACTTTGCAGAAGACACCTTTAGAACTTTGACGGCTGTAGATAGCGTGATTGTTGTGATAGATGTAGCTAAAGGTGTTGAAGAACAAACCGAAAAGTTGGTAAAAGTCTGTCGGATGCGCAATATCCCGATGATTGTGTTTATCAATAAACTCGACCGTGAAGGAAAAGATGCTTTTGAACTGCTCGATGAAATTGAACAAAAACTAGATTTAAGAGTCACGCCATTGAGTTTTCCTATCGGCATGGGTTATGACTTCAAGGGGATTTACAACATTTGGGAAAGCAACATTAATTTATTTACTGGTGATCCCAGAAAAGATATTGAAGACACAATAGAAATCACTGATTTATCTACACCAGATTTAGATGAATTGATTGGTGAAACGGCTGCTGAGAATTTAAGAGATGAAATTGAGTTAGCAACAGGTGTTTACCCTGATTTTGATATCGAAGCTTATAAAAACGGAAGTTTGCAACCCGTGTTTTTCGGATCGGCTTTGAATAATTTTGGGGTAAGAGAGTTATTAGATTGTTTCATTACAATAGCGCCTTCACCACGCTCAAAAATGAGTGATATTCGTGAAGTAAAACCTGATGAGGACAATTTTACAGGATTTGTGTTTAAAATTCACGCTAATATGGATCCTCGACATCGGGATAGACTAGCTTTTGTTAAAGTGGTTTCAGGAAAATTTGAACGCAATAAACCTTATTTGCACGTAAGACAAGATAAAAATTTAAAATTTTCTAGTCCCAATGCGTTTTTTGCTGAAAAAAAACAAGTGGTAGATGAAATGTATCCAGGTGATATTGTCGGTCTTCATGATACTGGAAATTTTAAAATTGGAGACACCTTGACTCAAGGTGAAAAGTTAATGTATAAAGGTATTCCAAATTTTTCTCCCGAGCATTTTAGATATATCAATAATGCTGACCCGATGAAATCTAAACAACTCAATAAAGGCATCAACCAATTGATGGATGAAGGTGTAGCTCAACTGTTTACCTTAGAAATGAATAACCGAAAAATTATAGGAACGGTTGGCGCTTTACAATACGAAGTGATTCAATACCGCTTAGAGCATGAATACGGAGCAAAATGCTCTTATGAAAACGTCAACGTTCACAAAGCCTGCTGGATAGAAGCTGAAGACGAAAACAGCGAAGAATTTAAAGAGTTTACCCGAATAAAATCAAAATATCTGGCTAGAGATAAACGCAATCAATTGGTGTTTTTAGCAGATTCGGCTTTTTCTCTTCAAATGACTCAAGATAAATATAAGAGTTTAAAATTTCATTTTACGAGTGAGTTTTAGACTTAATTCTTTTTAACTGTTTTTTCTATATAAAACAAACTACCATCTTCACCAATGCCTTCAATAAACAATTTGAATTTATAAAGTCCAGTCTCGAAGATTTCTAGTTCTGTGCTTTTTTTTGGTTTTATCACTACATCAGAAAACCATGCAATTGTGCCTACTTGCTGAAAGGAATCAGTTTGAAAAAACGCATATTCTGGCATATAGAATTGTTTAGGTGGCTCAAATCCTTTTTTTATTTCAAATTGAGTGTATGGTAACTCTGTCTTGGTAGAATTTTCATTTGTAAATAAAGCTGTGCGTCTTTGTTGCAATCTTATAATTCCGTTGGCTCCTTGCACACCACCTCCGTAGCCTGTTTTATCAATATAGATTTCTTCATAATCAGAAGTCCGCGAACCACCTAAAATTGACAAGTCGTTCAATTGGACGCCATTGAGATAAACAACAGGCGTATTACTACCGTTGATTGATGTTCTCGCTAAATTCCTTATACTAAAATTACCAGAAACATCATTCACTAAGTAGCCTCTATAGCTCAAATAATCTGATAAAAACGGAAAAGTTGCTGCAACCTCTTCATCGACTTTTATAGTGTTATCTCTAAAGTTTTTAGCAAAATTTTGATTTTCTTTCTTCTCTTCTTTTTTTGCTTTTACAATAACTTCGTCTAAAAGTTCACCTTCTAAAAAATTGGCATAAAGTCGATTTTTGTCTAGTTCGAGTTTTAATTGTCTCAAATTAGAAAGTGACGGAAGTAATTGATGGCTTTGAATTTTATCGCTCTCTAAACGTAATTGAGTTCCTACAACCGCTTTGGGTGTGACAAAATTCTGTTTATTGTCAATTAATGAAAATTCCATTTTCTCACCAATAAGTGGATATCGGTTTTGAAGTTTAAACGATTTTTTAGAGTTAATAGGCAAAACCATATCTTTATTATACAATGTGCTGTATATCAATAATTTGTTAACATTTTCTGGAATTTCTCGATTGATATTAACATTTTGAGTTAGTCCATCTTTTCGTTTATACAAAGCTTTTGGTGGACTTTTAAAAATATTACCCCAATCATATTGACTCCAACCCTGTGTAAGCAAAAGTAAATCTAAGTTATAATCTACAAGGCGATTAGGGTTTTTAAAGTAATATGTTTTATTTTCTATATACCCATTTAAAAAAGGATCTAAAAGAAATTCAGATAATATATTCTGGTTTTTAATATAAGATATTGTGTTTTCTGGTAGCACTGAGATACTCAGATAAGCATTTTCATTATAATTAGGAAGTGATAAATTTAAAGCTAGCGTGTCTGTTTTTGATTTTCTTACGGACACTTTAATATCACTTTCCTCATTTTGACTGTTCTTTCTAATAAAAACCAAGCGTTCAGCAACCGGTTTATCATTTACAAAAAGTGTAATGGTGTTTACACCATAAAAAAGTTGTTCTTTTTTTATCGCTTTGGCTACTTGAGGTTTTTGTTTAGATAATTCAATAGGAACTTCAAAGCTTTTGCCTTCTTGGTGCACTAACAGTTTCGCCTCCTGATTTTCATATTGTGAAGTAGAAGATAGATTTGAAGACACATAAATGATAGTCTGCTGAGGGATAATATTGTTAACCTTTAAATTGTAACCGTATGATTTAATGTTCTCAATTGATTTTAAAATCGTTTTACCATTTGGTAATCTAGCTTCAATTTCGTATTCATGACCGGGTTTAGGTTTTAAATCTACTTTTGCCAAACCAAATCGGTTACTCTTAAATTCAAAGATAGGCTTTCCATTTTCAAGTAAGCTTGCTTCAAACTTCACACCCAAACCACTTTGATCTATCAGTTTTAAACCCAGCACACCATCACAATTTACAACACTGTGTCCACTTTCTGGTAAAATCTGTAAATCATAAGCTTTTAGTTTTTGTTTGGTTTTAAGGGTATTAGCACCTAAAATTTCAAATTTTTGAATATGTGCATAATCTTCTTTGAAATTCTTCATCCAATTGGTTTCAGCCTTGAGATAATACTCACCTTCTGTGTAAGAAGAATCTATTGATATTTGCCCTTTAAACAGACCGTCGATGGCAAGGTATAATTTCTTATCAATCATAAGACCTTCACTGTCATAAATACCTAATTCTACATTCCTTACCTTAGGACTCAGCTTTTGCGTCTGCCTGTTGTAGGCATAACCCTGAAACCATAAATTTTCACCTTTTAGAAAACTACTCTTATTTAGATGTAGGTATAAAGACTCACGAGGTATTTTAAAATACTCATCATAGCCATTATAAATAGCAGAACTCTTGTTTTGAGTATTTTGAGCATTAGCAGATAAACTAAAAATTAATAAAAAAGACAAGAAGTAAATAAATCGCATAGGGGCTAAAATTTGAATTATTAACAAATAAAGAAATTTAAAGTATAATAATGAATATATAAACTAAAATTTTAGTTTATTTTAATAAAACATATTTACCATTAATATACACCATAAAATCACGACCGCTGGACCAAGTAATCCTATAAAAATTCCACCAAGTCTAAAATCAGATTGCTTAAGCATGCCCGTGCTAAATGCTATCGCATTTGGTGGTGTAGATACTGGTAATAACAATGCACAGGATGCAGATAATCCAATAATTAATGGCAAAGTAATTGTATTGTTTACATCTATGCTCATAATCAGTGAAATAGCAATAGGTATAAAAATAGTTGCCGTTGCTGTATTACTCATAATATTTGAAAACACTACCGTGAGCAATCCAAAAGCAATATAAAGTATGTATATATTTATCTCAGCGGCGGGAATCAAACCAACAAAATACTGTGCCAAACCTTGCTCTTGAACTGCCAAGCCTAAAGCTAGACCACCTGCTACTAGCATTAAAGTATCCCAGGGCAAAGCACGAACTTCATCAGATTGTATAATAGAAAACATGGTTAAACCAACAATAGGAACAGCAGAAACTGCCGCTACGGGAATACCTGTAAAACCAGAGGTAAGCCACAGTAATAAAGTAGAAACAAGAATTATTAAGGTTATGCGTTTGTGGAGCAAAGCATGTTTTTGAGTGTGACGCTCTTCGGCTGTATTAAAAAGGTATTCAAGTTGAAGCGTTTTAGTTTTAATAGGGTTTTTCTTTAATAAAACATACCAAAACACTAAGATTAATATTAAAGCTATGGGAATGCCAAAGAGCATCCATTCTAAAAATGAAATTTTAATTCCAATACCTTCTAAAGCTCCAACAACAATAGCGTTTGGAGCAGAACCAATTATAGTGCCCATACCGCCAACTGAAGCTGCAGCTGGAATGCCTATCAATAAATTTTTTGATAATGCCGCTTTGGATCCTAAAGTTTTTAAAATTGGTGTGATTGTAGCTATCATCATGGCTGTGGTTGCTGTGTTACTCATTAACATAGACAATACAGCCGTAAGCATCATTAAACCAAGTAAAATAACACTAGCTTTATTTCCGAATTTAGGAATAGTAAGTTTTAATAAATCTTTATCTAGTCCCGTTTTTTTCATTCCCTCAGCTAAGAAGAATCCGCCTAGAAACAACCAAATTACACTATCTGACCAAGTTTGGACATATTTTTTAACGTTTTCTGGTTCATCATTACCAATAGAAAAGACCAGAAATCCTATGATGAGAATACCCACTGCAAATGGAGGAATAGCCTCTGTAACCCATAATGCAATTGACAAAAATAAAATAAACAACACGTAATTTTGAGTGTCTGTAAATTCTGGATCGCTAACAAAATAAAACATGCTAAAAGCGACCAGAAGTGATAAAATAAAAAGCGTAAAATGACTGTGCCAGTTTACGCGTTCATTAATTTTTCTGAGGAATTTACCGGCATAGGTTCTTGAATCTGCCATTTGAAAAGAAATTTGTTTACAAAAATAAAGTATGTTTTTAGAGTAAAGGTTATCAATCTTTAAACAATATGTGTCTTTATGACCAATATCAAGTTTGGTAGATAATTAATCTTTAGGTTTAACACTCCACGTAAAATTAAATTTTGAAACCATAACATCATTTTTATCAAAAGCTTCTACAAATAATGTCATCTGTTTAGACGTTATATCTCTTATACTTTCGTGCACTATTTTGTCGATCTTTTGTCCATCATGACATTTAAATCTAATTCGACCCGTCGCTTTTTTAAAAAATTCAGAATGTGCTTCTATGACCAACATTGAGACTTTTTGGTTTTGTGATTGAATAGCTTGCATGACTAAAACACCTGTGCTTAACTCAGCTGCCATGTTTTGCACTGCGAAATACAAGCTCTTAAAAGGATTTTGATTAATCCACCGATGCTTGACAGTAACTTGACTCCTTGATGCATCTATGGATTTAAGCCGAACACCACAAAACCAAGCTGAAGGCAACTTAAACAGCAAAAACCAATTGACCTTATAAGGTTTCAACATATTTTTTATTGTAAAATTAAACTTTTCTAAGGTTTAAAAAGAGCTTTCCCCATAATTTACTTGGATTAATTCAATAAAAAAATTAGTTTAATATCATAATATTTCGTTAATTTATACTACTATGTATTGCAAAGTAACTTCTAATAAACGTATCTTTGTATCAGATATTACTATATATCTCTTTTAAGCCAATAAAACATGAATATAGAAAACACAAAAGCACAGATGCGGAAAGGTATTTTAGAATACTGTATTCTATCTATACTAAAAAATAAAGATGCTTATGTCGCTGAAATCCTTGACGAATTAAAATCGGCTAAACTCATCGTCGTTGAAGGTACAATTTATCCTTTACTCACTAGGCTAAAAAATGCTGAACTCCTAGAATACCGCTGGGAAGAATCTACAGGCGGACCTCCGCGAAAATATTATAAATTAACTTCCTCTGGACAGGCGTTTTTAGACGAACTCTCAAACTCTTGGACAGACCTACAAATTGCTGTAAAAACCATTACAAACCCAAAAGACCAAAACCATGAATAAAACCTTAGATATCAATATTGCCAATCAGATTTTTCATATTGATGAAAATGCATATAAGGTTCTGAAAAATTATTTAGATGCCATAAAATCATATTTGGCCAATGAAACAAGTCGTGATGAAATTATTCAAGACATAGAATCACGAATCGCCGAACTCTTTATAGAACGTATGATTTCTGACAAACAAGTCATCACCTCAGAAGATGTCAACGAGATCATCAAAATTATGGGTGAACCCAAAGATTATAGCATTTCTGATGAAGAAGACAATCAACAAAGTCAAGCTTATCAAAAAGTAGAAAAGAAGCTGTATCGGGATAAAGACCAATCTTATATCAGTGGCGTTTCTGCAGGTTTAGGGCATTATCTTGGGATTGATGTGATTTGGGTCAGACTCTTGTGGATTTTGTTTGCTGTACTTTCATTTGGTTGGGCAATTTTGATTTACATCTTACTTTGGATTCTTGTTCCTGAAGCCAAAACTACTGCCGAAAAATTGGCTATGAAAGGTGAACCTATCAACCTTTCTAATATTGAAAAAAAAATTAAAGAAGGCTACGACAATGTCTCCGAAAAAATAAAAGATGTCGATGTCAAAAAACACTCAAAACAGGCTCAAAGCAGTATTTCTTCTTTTTTTAGTGAGCTTGAAAAAGTAGTTCTTAAAATAGGAAAAACTTTGGTCAAAATCATAGGATTTATCCTGATGTTATTTTCTGGATTAGGCCTCTTAAGTCTGCTTTTTACAGCTTTAGGTCTGAGTGGCATTGGCTTGTTTGGCAACATTGATCTAATTGACTCTGGAATCATAAGAATTGACGGTCTAATTTACAATGGTATACCAGCTTGGCTAGTCATTACAGCTACTTTTATTGCTCTTGCTATACCTTTGGTATTGATCTTTATACTGAGTTTAAGATTGTTATTTTCCAACATAAAACGTGTTAGCAAAACTTTCATTATCAGTATTATTATCTTATGGGTTTTAAGTATTGCGACGCTGATTTTTATAGGTGTCAATTCTTCATTAAGAGAAAGGGTTTCGGGTGAAGTTGTTAATACGACAAGCCTGAACCTTAAGCCACAAGACACTATATTGATAAAAATGAAAGGGAATTTGAATTATACCGTTTCACCATTTAAGAAGAATCAAGAGAAAATCACTTATGATGAAAATGATAATAAAATTTTATACGATTCTAATGTTGATATCAAGTTAAATCGCAGCAGTGATCAAGTGGCCTACATCAGAGTTTCAAAATGGACTTATGCTTTTGACGAAAATAAGGCTCGAAACCAAGCCAACCTATTAACCTATAATTATAATATTGATACTAACCAGATTTTATTAGACAGTTATTTCCTCTCACCACCAGAATTAAGTGACAATTATCTAGGTGTCGATATCGATATCTATATCCCTGATGATGTGAAAATTAAATTAAATGAAAACACCAATGATTTTCTTGAAAACTATTTTCATCCGCTTGAAAGCAAAAATAAATTCGATGAAATTTACACTTTAAACGACAACAAATTATTTTGCTCAAGTTGTAAAGTTATTGAATCCTCAGGCAACCAAAATAAAGAATAAAACGTCTGTATAATTAACCTATAAAACCAAAACTCATGACAACATTACTAAAATTTCTTGCTTTTGCTATTCTAACATTTAGCACGCAATGCAATATTGATGGCTTTAACACCATAAATGGTGAAGGCGAAGTCGCCGAAAAAGAATTCGACCTATCATCCTTTGAAGAACTCTCTCTCGCCAATGCTTGGGATGTAAAACTTGTTCAAAGCAACGAAAATAAGTTAATTGTAAAGGCCAATGAAAACCTAATTGACGAACTTAAAATTGACCAAAATGCTCAATCTTTAAAAATCGGAACTAAAAGCAAAGACAACATAGGGCGAGCGGATTCTAAATTAATCACAATATACTTTTCTGGTAGTTTAACCAAATTAAGCGCATCATCGGGTATTAACCTATTTGCTTCTGAGCAGCTAAACTTTAATGATATCGACATCTCCTCTTCCAGCGGCTCAGATATAGAGTTAAATGTAAAAACTCAAAAATTAAATTGTAGCAGCAGCAGTGGATCAGATATGAAATTAAAAATATCTTCTACAAATGTTATCGCCAATTCGAGTAGTGGTTCTGATTTATACCTTACAGGAAAAAGCCAATCGCTACAAGCCACATCATCTAGCGGTTCTGATTTAAATGTCGAAGGTTATACTGATGAGCTTAGCGCTAATTCCTCTAGCGGATCAGATATTGACGCTAAAAACTTAAAAGCGATAAATGTTACTGCAACAGCAAGTTCTGGCTCTAACATTGATGTTTATCCTATTGAAATTTTAACAGGAAATGCTTCAAGTGGTTCAGATATCAAATACCACAACAAGCCCAGCGTTCGTTTAGATAAAAACGAATCATCTGGTGGTGATATCACTTATAAGTAATATAGTTCTAAACTATTAAACCAGTAATGCTGATTATTCTATATTTTAAGCTAGAATATCTCCATGAGCGCAGTCGAATGGTCGCTTTTTCACTTCGCCTTCGCTCAGTGTGACATAAATTTTAATTACTGGATTAATAACGTTTATTCGTTAAGTAATTATTAAATTTGATTAGAAAAAGAAAAAAGGCTTACCAATCGGGAAGCCTTTTCTTTATTTAGAAATTTGGTAAAATTACTGCTTGATAATTTTTACAGTGGTTTCAGAGCCATCAACTAAACCGATTTTAGCTAAATATAAGCCTTGAGATAAAACTTGAGCACTCACATTGACCTGAGTAGAGTTAGGATTGATTTCTAAAACTGATTTACCAAACGCATCAAAAATCTGAATGCTTTTGATACTTGTTCCAGGATTATCAAAGACCCAAACATCTTTAGTTGGATTAGGATATAACTTAAATTGATTAAAAGCTAAATCTTCAATGGATAGTGAGGTAAAAGTATAAGTTTGATTAGCTCTAAAGAAACTAATATCATAAGTTCCTGCAGTTACATTAATATCATTACTTGTAAAAGAGCCTGAGGGAAAAGTATCACCTCCCCAATTTACAGACCAGTCTAAATTTTGTCTAAATTTTAATAAACCGTCAGTTAGTGTTTGGTTATTTAGAGAATATACATCACCATCAGTCGAGCTCATTAAAATATCTGTAGGATTAGTATCAGAAGGCCAACCCGCTGCTGCAGGACCTACAATGCCAACGTCAGGGATATTAAAAGAGAAATCTCCTGTATTTAAATTAAAAGAGACTTCGTAAAAACCAGCTTGAGCAGGAATGGCCATACCGCCAACAGTTGCTGTTCCAGACGGAAAGCTATTTGCGCCATAGACATTGGACGTGCCGACTTCCTGAAACTGTAAATCACCATCACCAAATTGAGTCACGCTTAGTTCATAATTCACACCGTCTATCGTTGACATTTGTGGGTTAGACGACCCTGTAATAGCGGAACCAACAATTTCAATTTGTGTGAAAGTTCCTACATCAGTAAATGTATAAGTGTTGTTATTCAAATCTAACACAATATCATAAACCCCAGCTTGAACGGGTATATCTCCATTTGTAATTGGTCCTGATGGGAAAGTATCTCCACCCCAACTTACGGCCCAATCTTGATTTTCCCTAAATTTAGCAGGTCCTGTTGTTAACGTTAAAGCATCTATAGAATGCGTTCCATCGCCATTATCTGTCAGCATAATGTCTGTTGGGTTGCCGTCGCTAGGCCACCCATTGGCAGCGGGACCGACTATCCCTACAGTCTGTGCTTGCATAAAATATGCAGTACATAAAAACAATGTGTAAAGTAAAAATTTTTTCATAATTATTAGTTTTTTAAAATTATTTAGTAAATATAATAAAAATGATTTTTATTCTTGATAAAAACTATCAACTTTACTGTTATTATTGATTTCAATATTACTGTTTTAATTTCAACTCTCAACTTTTAGTAAATAGTTCAATTCGTTTTTAACAATTATTATTTGCCATAGACAAAAAAAGTATTTGTTACTTTTGAAAAAAAAATTAAATGAAAAAGTTAAATCATAAATCCTTTGACCAATTACTCAAAATCATGGACGAACTTCGTGAAGGTTGCCCTTGGGATCGAAAACAAACCATTCAAAGTTTAAGTCATTTAACAATTGAAGAGACCTATGAACTGACAGACGCTATACTTGAAGAAAATTTTGAGGACATCAAAGGGGAACTCGGAGATTTACTCTTACACATTGTATTTTATGCCAAAATTGCTTCAGAAAAAAATAAATTTGATATTGAAGATGTCATAGAAGCTATATGCAAAAAACTTATAGACAGACACCCGCATATTTACAGTGATGTAAAGGTAGAAAACGAAGATGACGTCAAAAAAAACTGGGAAATGCTCAAACTAAAAGAAGGTAAAAAGAGTGTTTTAGAAGGTGTGCCAAAAAGTCTGCCGGCGCTAATAAAAGCTCAACGCATTCAAGATAAGGTTGCTGGTATTGGCTTTGACTGGGAAAAACCTGAACAAGTTTTAGATAAAATAAAAGAAGAAATTGAAGAGTTTGAGATGGAAGCCAATGCACAAAACCACGAAAAAATGGAAGGCGAATTTGGTGATATGCTTTTTGCTTTAATCAACTATGCTAGACATCATAATATTGACCCAGAAAGGGCTTTGGAGTTAACTAATAAAAAATTTATTAAACGCTTTAGCTACCTAGAAGAACAAACCCAAAATCAAAATTTAAAGCTACAAGATATGAGTTTAAACGAAATGAATAGGTTTTGGGAAAAAGCTAAAAATTTATAATTTAAGCTTTGTAGTACTATCAATATTAATATATTTGTTTTATAAAAAATAAAAAATGAGAAACTTAATTATTATAGCTTTTATAAGTTTATCGACTATATCGTGGAGTCAAAAAGAAAATTTTTCAGCTCAAACACTTGAAAAGTTTGCAAACGCTTACAAAGAAGTTAGAAATGAAAACATGACATTTCAACTCAATATGGTTTCTGCTATTGAAGATGCTGGTTTAACCAATGATGAGTTTACAGATATTCACGAGTTAATCAATAATCCAAATGCTGAAAAGAAACCAACAACAGCTCAAAAAAGACAATACAATCTGGCTTTAAAAAATATCCAGAATCTTAAAAAAGATATTCAAGAATCTATGGAGCGGTTAATTGAAAAGAATGGATTAAAGTTAGAAACTTATCAAGCTATTGCTAAAGCTTCTCAAAGCGATAAAGCACTCAATGAAAAAATTCAAAAATTAATAAAATAGATATTTTGAAATATGAAATCAAGCCGACATCTTTGTCGGCTTTTTTTATTCATAAAACTTATACCAAATTGTAAAAACCTATCACCAAACAGTTGACAATACAATAAAAGATAATACTTTTGCTAAATAAAATTTTTGATCATGGATAATCAAGTAGAACGCATTAAATGTTTAATAATAGGGTCTGGGCCAGCTGGCTATACCGCTGCAATTTATGCTGCCAGAGCAGACCTAAAACCTGTTTTATATACAGGCATGGAACCAGGCGGGCAACTTACTACAACAACCGATGTTGATAATTTTCCTGGATACCCAGATGGAATAGATGGCCCAACTATGATGGAGCAATTAAAAGCCCAAGCCGAAAGATTTGATACAGACGTAAGAATCGGTATGGCAACTAAAACTGAGCTTAGTAAGGAAAAAGGCGGCATTCATAAAGTTCAAATTGATAATAACAAATGGATTGAAGCAGAAAGTATTATCATCTCTACTGGCGCTTCAGCAAAATATCTTAACATACCAAGTGAACAACGCTTGCGTGGTGGAGGCGTATCTGCTTGTGCTGTTTGCGATGGGTTTTTCTATAAAAATCAGGATGTCGCCATAGTTGGTGGTGGTGACACCGCAGCTGAAGAGGCTACTTATCTTGCTAAAATTTGCAAGTCCGTTACCATGTTAGTTCGGAGAGATGTTTTGAGGGCTTCAAAAGCTATGCAACACCGTGTTTTTAATACTAAAAACATCGATGTTAGATTTAATACTGAAGTCGATGAAGTTCTAGGTGAACAAGTAGTTGAAGGTCTTAGAATGGTTAATAACGAAACTCAGGAAAAAGAAGACATAAAAATCACTGGTTTATTTATAGCCATTGGCCACAAACCTAACACTGATATATTTAAAGGACAGCTCAACATGGATGACGTTGGATACATCATTACTGAATCTAAAAGTACAAAAACCAACTATCCAGGTGTATTTGCTAGCGGTGATGCTCAAGACAAAGAATACAGACAAGCCGTAACCGCAGCTGGCACTGGTTGCATGGCTGCTCTTGATGCAGAGCGGTATTTAGCCTCTGTTGAAAGTGTCGACGAGTTGGTCGAAGAAGCTAAATAAACTTTGTCAATCTTGGAATAAACATAAAAACCTCAGCCTTTACTGAGGTTTTATATTTAACAAAGGTTTCAATTCTTTATCCAACTTAACTTCTATTGGAATGTAAAAAATATTATGCTGTATGCTTTGATATAATCTTGTAAAGTCTTTTTCCGTTGTAAGAATTGGTTTATTTATTGACTTTAGGTTTTGGATTTCTGTGGAAGTAAAATTATGATGATCAGGGTATTTAAAGTGTTCAAAAGTCTTTTGTTGATTTTTTAAGTGTTGGATAAGTGGTTTTGGATTTGCTATTCCTGTCACTAGGCAAAAATCATCAAAACCCCTTAAATTTAAAGTATCAGTTTCACTGTAAATGTTTTCATCATAAGTAATTGTTGAAAATAAAACATATTGGCTTTCATTAGCGTTAATGTGTTTTTTAATGTTTTCAATTTTTTCTGCAGACAAGTTTTCAGGACACTTAGTAACTATAATGACATCAGCTCTGTTTTTACCTTTTCTAGACTCTCTTAATCGCCCAACTGGTAAAATAAAATCTTTGAAAAAAGGATTGTCGTAAGTCGTTAGAAGAATATTGATGTCAGCTTTTACTCTTCTGTGCTGATAAGCGTCATCAAGTAAAATAAGTTCTGTGTTAGGAAATTGTTTTTCAATTTGTTCAATACCATTTTTTCTATTAGTATCTACAAAGACTTTTATGTCTTTAAATTTTCGTTTAAATTGTAAAGGTTCATCACCGACCTGAGTAGCTGTCATTTCCTCTTTAACTTCTATAAACCCTTTGGTATTTCTTTTATAACCTCGACTTAGTACGGCAATATTAAAATCGTCTTTGTAAAGCTTGATTAAGTGCTCTATCATTGGAGATTTACCAGTCCCTCCAACGCTCAAATTCCCAACACAAATAGTAGGTGTTTTAAAAGAATAGGATTTAAAAAACCCCTTATCGTAAAAAACGTTCCTAATATTGGTGATGATTAAATAAATCAATGAAAATGGTAATAAAAGCCACTTAAAAATACCCATTCCAAAAAATTAAGTTTAAGTTGTATGGATTACGAAAGTATAATATTTAAATTTACAATTAAACTTAAATACTTATTACTTATGAAAATCAAAGGTCTTATCGATCATCTAAAAAATTATGCGCCACTGGATTATGCAGAAGATTTTGATAATGTTGGATTAATTGTAGGCGATGAAAACCAGCCTATTAATTCAGTGCTTGTCAGTTTAGACACGACAGAAGATGTTGTGCAAGAAGCTATAAACACAGGTTGTAACTTAATAGTAAGCTTCCACCCCATTATATATTCTGGAATTAAAAAATTAAATCCAAACAATTACGTTAACAGGTCAGTTATTAAAGCCATAAAAAACGATATTTCAATTTATGCTATTCACACGGCTCTAGACAATGCTTTTCATGGTGTAAACAGAGTTATTTGCAATAAACTGGGTTTAGAAAACACAAGCGTACTCATGCCTCAGTCAGGTACAATAAAAAAATTGACAACTTATGTCCCAAAAAATGACGCAGACAATTTAAGAGAAGAACTTTTTAAAGTTGGCGCTGGTAATATTGGAAATTATTCAAATTGCAGTTTTAATCTTGAAGGTCAAGGTAGCTTTAAGGGTAACAAAAACTCAAATCCTGTAGTTGGCAAAAAGGGACAAACTCATTTTGAAGATGAAGTTCAAATCAATATCACCTACGCCAAACACCTACAAGGCCAAGTTCTTTCTCAATTATTCAAACATCATCCTTATGAAGAAGTAGCTTATGAAATTGAAACCCTTGAAAATAAAAATCACCATATTGGTTTGGGAATGCTCGGTGAATTTGAGTCACAACTTAAAGAAGAGGATTTTTTAAAATTACTGAAAGACAAGTTCAAAACGCCTACAATTAGGTATTCGGAATTATTGAATAAGCCCATTGAGAAAGTAGCAGTTTTAGGAGGCAGTGGTGCTTCTGCCATTTCTAAGGCTTTGGCTTCAGGAGCTGATGCTTATGTCACTGCAGACCTTAAGTATCATGATTTTTTTAAAGCAGAACAACAAATTTTACTGGTTGATATTGGACATTACGAAAGCGAACAATACACAAAACAACTTTTATATGCTTATCTTAAAGAAAATTTCACTAATTTTGCAACCGTTTTATCAAATACTAATACAAATCCCGTTCAATATTATTGATTATGGCAAAAAAGAAAGAGATTAGCGTAGAGCAAAAACTCAGAGCTTTATACGATTTGCAACTTGTTGACTCTAGAATAGACGAAATCAGAAACATGAGAGGAGAATTACCTCTTGAAGTTGAAGATTTGGAAGATGAAGTTGCAGGTCTCAGCAAAAGAATTGATAAAATCAAAACTTCTTTAGATACAATTGATGAAGATATCAAATCCAAAAAGATTTTTATAAGCGAAACTGAAGATCGCATAAAAAAAT
The DNA here is from genome assembly GCA_003931895.1 of Mesohalobacter salilacus. GTDB lineage: Bacteria > Bacteroidota > Bacteroidia > Flavobacteriales > Flavobacteriaceae > Psychroflexus. The sequence goes on along the minus strand of RRZV01000018.1, from coordinate 42,166 downwards.
ACAAGAAACAGCAAGAGAATGTTCGAAATAACAGGGAGTTTGATGCCCTGAGCAAAGAAATTGAATATCAAGAACTAGAAATTGAATTGGCTGAAAAACACATCAAGGAATTTTATGCTCAGACCGAACATAAAAAAGAAGCCTTAGATAAAGCAGAAGCTAATTTGGAAGATAGACAAAAACACCTTGATCACAAAAAATCTGAACTCTCAAACATTCTTAAAGAAACTGAAAAGGAGGAAAAAGCTTTAGAAAAAGAATCTGAGAAACTAAAAACCAAAATTGAAGAAAGGTTAGTTGGTGCTTACGAAAGAATCAGAAATAGCGTAAAAAATGGATTAGCTGTTGTAACCATTGAACGTGGTGCTTCTGGCGGATCTTTCTTTACTATCCCACCTCAAGTTCAAGTCGAAATTGCAGGTCGAAGAAAAATCATGACAGACGAACACAGCGGAAGAATTCTTGTTGATCAAGAATTAGCCCAAGAAGAAGAAGATCGTATGCAAAAATTATTCAAAAAGTTATAAGGCTGTATTTGTTAAATTTTAATCTATAAATCTACAATTAATATAAAACACATATTAATTTATAAAACTTATTAATTTTAGATTTTTATTTCATTTTTAAAATGAAAAAAATTACGCTTCTCATAAACTGCAAAGATCAACCAAATATAGTAGCTACAGTTACTAATTTTATAGTTCTTAATAAAGGAAATATTGTTTACCTAGATCAACACGTAGATAGAGATCAAAATATTTTTTTTATGAGGATTAAAGCTGAGTTTGATAACACTAAATTTTCAGAGAATAGCTTTAAAACTGATTTTGAATACAACATAAGCCAAAAATTCAACATGAATTGGAGCATGTATTCAGATGACAAAAAGCTAAAAATGGCGCTCTTCATCTCTAAGTATGATCATTGCCTATATGACTTATTAGGCCGATATAATTCTAATGAACTCAATTTAGAAATTCCTTTAATCATTAGTAATCATGATGATTTGAGATCGATAGCAAATAGCTTTAATATTCCTTATTATCATATCACTATAACCAAGGAAAACAAAGCCCAAGCAGAAGAAAAACAATTAGAGCTATTAACAAAGCATAAAATAGACTTCATTGTTTTAGCTCGATATATGCAAATAATATCAAGCAAAATTATAAACAAATTTCCTTATAGAATAGTTAATATACACCATTCATTTTTACCTGCCTTTGTTGGAGCTAAACCATATCATTCTGCATTCAAACGCGGTGTTAAAATTATTGGAGCAACAAGTCATTACGTTACCGAAGAACTCGATGCAGGACCTATTATCGCTCAAGATGTTGCTCATGTTTCTCATGCATATAGCATTGCTGATTTAATTGCAAAAGGTCGTGATTTAGAAAAAATTGTTTTATCAAATGCTGTAAAACTTCATGCTAATCATAAGGTGATGGTCTATAACAACAAGACTGTAGTGTTTTCATGAAATATTTTAATAGATTTGTAACATTAAGTAATCTCTAGTTCCTTATTAATTAACAAACCTATTACAACTCCTTACTTCATTTATTTTTAATTTTACCAAAAATCTTTGTTATGAAATATTTAGTTTTTCTCCTACTATTTGCGCCTTTAGCTATAGCTTGTAATACCGACAAAAAAAACACAAAAAAAGTCTCATCAGAAAAAAACACTTACCAAAATATGGATACTGCTTACTTAGCAAGCGGTTGTTTTTGGTGTGTTGAAGCCATTTACGAAAAAGTAAAAGGAGTAAAAGAAGTTGTATCAGGGTATTCTGGCGGACATACTAAAAACCCAACCTATGAAGCAAGTAATACCGGTAAAACTGGCCATGCGGAAGCAGTAAAAGTAATATATGATAGTAAGGTTGTAAGCTTCAAAACCTTGGTTGATATTTATTTTGCTTCACAAAACGTAACTCAGGTTAATGGACAAGGACCTGATAGAGGCAGCCAATATCGATCAATAGTTTTTTATCAAAATGATAAAGAAAAAACCATTATAGAAAACAAAATAAAATCTCTTCAACCTCAATACGAAAAGCCGATAGCAGCAGAAGTTAAACCTTTTGAAAAATTTTGGATAGCAGAAGAATATCACCAAGATTATAAAAAGAAACATCCTAAAAACCGATATATTCAAAATGTTTCCAACCCAAGGTTTGAACGTTTTAAAGCTAAAATGCCTGAAGTTTTAAAATAATGCTTCATTTAATTAAAACGAGAAATTTAATATTAGCATGGTAATTCAATTTAGAATTTGAGTTAAGTGTATTACTTTTACACAAATTTTATCAAATGCTTACCATAGGAATTGCGGGTGGAACCGGAAGCGGCAAAACAACCGTTGTCAACCATATTTTAGACGAACTTCAGCACGACGAAGTCGACGTGATTTATCAAGATTCGTATTACAAAGACACGTCTCACCTGAGCTTTGAAGAACGAAAAAATATTAATTTTGATCACCCACAATCAATTGATTTTAAACTTTTGGTGGAACATCTTAAAATTTTAAAATCAGGACAATCTGTAGAACAACCTATCTATTCCTTTAAAACCCATAATCGTACAGGACAGACCAAAACCACTCAGCCCCGAAAGGTAATGATAGTTGAAGGGATATTAATTTTAACCAATCCCGCTGTTCGCGACATGCTAGATATTAAAATCTATGTGCAAACCGATTCTGATGAACGCCTCATAAGACGTCTTAAAAGAGATATAGCAGAACGAGGAAGAGATCTTGACGAAGTCTTGAACCGTTATCAAAACACTTTAAAACCTATGCATATCGAGTTTATTCAGCCCACAAAAGAGTTTGCAGATATCATTATTCCAAATAACAGATACAACAATGTAGCTGTTGAAATTGTTCAAACAATTATTAAAGAACGTTTGATCTAATTTTGTATCTTTAACCAAATGAAGTGGAAAAGTCTAAAACAAAAAACTTGGTTTAAAATCCTTACCAATAGATACATTTTTGTATTACTTATCTTTTTGGTTTGGATGTTGTTTTTTGATACCAACTCTTGGTTGACCCACCAAAAATTAGACGAGGAAATTTCTGAAATTGAAAGTAATATTAACTATTACAAATCTGAAATTAAAAAAGATAAAAAAACCTTGAAAACTTTAAGAGATTCTGTAGAAATTGAAAAATTTGCCAGAGAAACTTATTTTATGAAGCGCGAAAACGAAGATGTTTTTATCATTAAATACGAAGACAGTTTAAAGTAAAAAATTATGTCAAATCAACTTTTTAAAGAATTTGAACCCGTTTCTGAAAAAGCATGGAAACAAAAAATACAAGTTGATCTTAAAGGAAAAGATTACAACAAAACCATGTTGACTTCAACTGACGAAGGCATTGACATCAAACCATTTTATCATCTAGATTCGCATCAAAAACTCAATATTCCCTCACCTCAACAATGGCTGATTACCGAAAAAATTACCGGCGATGATATAAAAAACATAGAACAACGCCAATCAAAAGGCACAGAAGCCTTTTGGATAAAATCAAACAAACAGCCCAAACAAATAAAGCTACCCTTGATTCTAGAAGTTGAAGAACCTCAAAATTTTAAGTTTGAATCTAAAGAAAATTTGATTTACAAATTTGACCCTATTCACAATTTAGCGCAATCTGGGAATTGGGTAAACACTCAAAAACAAGATTTAGATCTTTATCAAAATTTTTTCAGTATAACTCATAGCATAAGCATAGACGCAAGATTATATCACAACTCAGGTGCAAACATCACACAGCAACTCGCCTACACCTCTACACACCTCTATAGCTATTTTAAAGAACTAGATTTTAGTCAAACTAAAACTTTACAAATCCATATTTTTTGTAGTGTTGGCCCAAATTATTTCTTTGAAATTGCTAAACTAAAGGCCTTCAGAGTATTAGTAAACACTATTTGCAAGCATCAAGATGTTGACTATAAACTCAATATTATTTCAGAGCCCGGACTTCATCATATGAGTATTTACGACTACAATGTCAACATGCTCAGGTCAGCAACAGAATGCATGAGTGCTGTACTCGGTGGCAGTGATTTTGTTTGTAATATCGCTTATGATAAAATTTTTAAAACCAAAAACGATTTCAGTCAACGCATTGCCAGAAACCAACTGCTTATTCTAAAAAATGAAAGCTATTTTGATAAAGTGAGTAATGCTTCAGACGGTAGCTATTATATTGATCATCTTACCAATGCATTATCTGAAAAAGCCCTAGAACTCTTCAAATCTATTGAGAAATCTGGTGGGTTGATTCAACAAATGTTCGATGGTAAAATTCAAGAAAAAATTGACCAGCAATTTGAAAAATCCTTAAAACAGTTTGAAAATAAAAGTTTAAAACTCGTTGGTGTAAACATTTTTGAAAATGAAGACGACCACATGAAAAAGCAAATAGAAAAAGACATATTTCCAAAAAAACAAAAACGAAAAACCCTTTTAAAACCTATCACAGAACGCCGTATTGCAGAGCAATTAGAACAACAAAAACTTGCACAAGAAAACGCTTAAAGACAGTTTGATTATGGCAAAAGATATCAATAATTTAAAACTCAATTTCAATTTTGATGAGACACCTATGTCAAATCAAAAATTCATGACAAATGAAAAAATTGAAATTAAAAACCACTATGCCCAAGATGATATTCAATCGCTTGAGCACCTCAATTTTGCTGCTGGTATTCCACCGTATCTTCGCGGACCTTATTCAAGTATGTATGTTGGCCGTCCGTGGACCATTCGTCAATATGCGGGTTTTTCCACAGCCGAAGAAAGTAATGCCTTTTATCGCCGCAACCTTAAAGCTGGTCAAAAAGGTCTTTCTGTGGCATTTGATTTACCAACACATCGCGGTTACGATAGCGATCACGAACGTGTGGTTGGCGATGTTGGTAAAGCGGGTGTAGCCATAGACAGTATTGAAGATATGAAAGTTTTATTTGATCAAATTCCTTTAGACCAAATGTCCGTTTCAATGACAATGAATGGTGCAGTCTTGCCTATCATGGCTTTTTATATTGCTGCAGCACACGAAACTGGTGTAAAGTCTGAACAACTCTCAGGAACCATTCAAAATGATATTCTTAAAGAGTTTATGGTGCGTAATACTTATATTTATCCGCCAACGCCATCAATGAAAATCATAGCTGATATTTTTGAATATACCTCGCAAAACATGCCGAGATTTAACAGCATCAGCATATCTGGTTATCATATGCAAGAAGCCGGTGCTACAGCCGATATTGAATTGGCTTACACTCTTGCTGACGGACTAGAGTATATAAAAACTGGACTTGATGCGGGAATGGATATTGATAGCTTTGCACCGAGATTATCCTTTTTTTGGGGTATTGGTATGAATCATTTTATGGAAATTGCCAAAATGCGTGCGGCTAGAATGCTGTGGGCCAAACTCGTCAAACAATTTAACCCTAAAAACCCTAAGTCTTTAGCCTTAAGAACACATTGTCAGACTAGTGGTTATTCGCTCACAGAACAAGATCCGTTTAATAATGTTGCTAGAACTTGTATAGAAGCAGCAGCAGCGGTTTTTGGTGGCACACAAAGTTTGCATACAAACGCTTTAGATGAAGCCATAGCTTTACCTACAGATTTTTCTGCACGTATAGCGAGAAATACGCAACTCTATTTACAAGAAGAAACCCAAATCACAAAAACGGTTGATCCTTGGGCTGGAAGTTTTTACGTAGAAAAATTGACTGACGATATTGTAAAACGTGCTTGGAAACACCTTGAAGAAATTAAAGATTTAGGTGGCATGACAAAAGCTATTGAAAAAGGTATTCCAAAATTGCGCATCGAACAAGCTGCCGCTAAAAAACAAGCCAAGATTGATTCAGGTAAAGATAAAATTATAGGGGTTAACAGTTATCGCCTTGATAAAGAAGATCCTATTGTAACCTTAGAAGTTGACAACCAAAAAGTAAGGATGCAACAAATAGAAAAGCTAAACAAAATAAAAACTGAAAGAGACGAAAAACAAGTTCAAACAACACTTAAAAAATTATATCAAACCGCTAAAAGTGGTCAAGGCAATTTGCTTGAAATCGCCGTAAAAGCTGCTAAAGAAAGAGCAACTTTAGGAGAAATTAGCGATGCTTTAGAAAAAGAATATGGTAGGCATCAAGCAGAAATTCAATCCTTTAGCGGTGTTTACAGTAAAGAAATGAAAACAGATCAAACTTTCGAAAAAGCCAAACAACTCGCAGACAAATTTGCAGAACTCGAAGGCCGAAGACCTCGTATTATGATTGTTAAAATGGGGCAAGATGGCCATGACAGGGGCGCAAAAGTCGTGGCGACAAGTTATGCCGACCTCGGTTTTGATGTTGATATTGGACCATTGTTCCAAACCCCAAAAGAAGCCGCCCAACAAGCCGTTGAAAACGACGTGCACGTACTAGGTGTGTCATCGCTTGCTGCTGGGCATAAAACGCTTGTCCCTGAAGTCATTAAAGCTTTAGAAGAATTGGGACGTGAAGATATTATGGTGATTGTTGGTGGTGTCATTCCTTCAGCAGATTATGACCTTTTGTTTGATGCTGGCGCAGCCGCTGTTTTTGGACCAGGAACCAAGATTAGCCAAGCTGCTATAGATTTATTAGAAATTCTTATAAAAACCATTCCTGACTAAACAAAAACAAATTATGGCCTATCAAGACAAAATGCTCAGAGATGATGCGCTTAAAGGAAAGATTTACGTCGTCACTGGCGGCGGTAGCGGACTCGGAAAATCTATGACACGCTATCTGTTGGAGCTCGGTGCAAAAGTAGTCATCACTTCGCGAAATCTAGATAAATTAAAAAATACAGCTAAAGAGTTAGAAAATGAAACAGGCAGTGAAGTCTTAGCATTGCAATGCGATGTTAGAGATTACGACGCAGTTTGTAAAATGAGAGATGATAGTATCAAGCATTTCGGTCATGTTGACGGTTTGCTCAACAATGCTGCTGGTAATTTCATCTCACCTACCGAACGCTTATCGGCCAATGCGTTTGATACCATTATTGATATTGTTTTAAAAGGCAGTAAAAATTGTACTCTGGCTTTTGGTAAAAAATGGATAGAGCTTAAAGAAAAACAAAAAGTGGTTTTAAATATTGTCACGACTTATGCTTGGACGGGTTCAGCTTATGTGGTGCCAAGTGCTACAGCTAAGGCAGGTGTTCTTGCTTTGACACGTTCTCTAGCTGTAGAATGGGCTAAATATGGCATAAGGTTTAATGCTATTGCGCCAGGACCATTTCCGACTAAAGGTGCTTGGGATAGACTTTTACCTGGCGACCTAAAAGAAAAGTTTGATTTATCAAAAAAAGTGCCTTTGCAACGCGTAGGCGATCATCAAGAATTAGCCAATCTGGCTGCTTACCTCCTATCAGATTTTGCAGAATACCTCAACGGCGAAGTCGTTACTATAGATGGTGGCGAATGGCTCAAAGGAGCTGGACAGTTTAATTTACTAGAACAAGTTCCTGAAGAACTTTGGGATATGCTAGAGCAAATGATTAAATCAAAAAAGGGATAGCTGATTTCAAGTAGCAATTAGGTTTTATCAAAAGAGTTGATAAAACAAGATTGCTTCTTCGCCTCCTTTAGTCGGCTCATCGCAATGACGTGACAGTCTGCTTTATTCGTCATTGCGAAGATGTTTCCTGCGGTTGAGCAGGATACAGATGAAGCAATCTTTAGGTTACTAAGTTCTTATTTGAGATTTAAAATATAATTTGAGTTAGAAAAACAAGATTAATTCTACTCGCTTTGGGCGAACATCGCAATGACGTGGTGGTAAAAATTGCTTCTTCGCCTCCTTTAGTCGGCTCATCGTAATGACGAGTTGAAATATTCATTTAAAAAGAGCGACATTAAGCCAGGCTTGAACTATTCCTCTTACTTCAAATAATCTTCAGAAAAGGCTAAAGGCAATAAAGACAATAAAGATTCGACCATTTTAACTCGTCCTGTTTTTCCCATAAAATAAACCACAATAGGTGATTTTTGCTTTTGTTCATATTCGGCAATCGCTTGACGGCAAGCGCCACATGGCGGCACGGGTTCTAGGTTATCTTTATAAATTCCACTGGCTGTGATGGCAATAGTTTTAATTTTTTGGTTAGGGTATTGTGCACCTGCGTAAAAAATAGCTGTGCGCTCTGCACACAAACCAGAAGGATAAGAAGCATTTTCTTGATTACTTCCCGTAATAATTTCGCCATTTTCTAATAAAATAGCTGCGCCAACTTGAAACTGAGAATAAGGCGTATATGCCTTGTCACGTATAGAAACTGCACGACTCATTAATTCTTGAATTTCAGAACTACACTTAGCTATGTCTTCAAATTCAAAAACTGTTGTACTTATTTTAGTTGAGTTTGGCATTTGAGCTTATTTAATATTCAATATAAGCATCATCACCAATATTGAAAGTGAGTGAAAATCTCAACGTGCCTTCTAAAGGATTTTGAACAGGGGTTGTTGAAAATAAATATGAGGCATCTATATTGATAGAGGTATATTTAAATCCAGCACCAAGTGTTAAAAACTGTCTGAACCCTTTTTCTTCAGATTCGTTAAAGTAGCCCACTCTAAAAGCAAAACTATCTTCGTACCAATATTCAGCACCTATAGCCCATGTCACTTCTTTTAGTTCTTCTGAAAGTCCATCTGGCGCATCGCCAAAAGAACTAAAAATAGCCGAAAACTCGCCTTCATTGGCCCAATCATCATTCCTATCGATTCTATTATCACCGTTAGAGTCGCTTGGCGTTGGCACAAGTAACTTATTAAACTCTGTATAAACGCCTATAGTGTTAGAAGGGTCAAGAATAAAATCAAAACCTGCACCTAATTTTAAGTTAGTGGGGAGGAAATTTTCTGTTCCTGCATCATCAAATTTAATTTTAGGACCAATATTTTGAATAGCCCCTCCAAATCGCCAACGGCCATTAAAATCATTATAAAATTTTTCTTCACCTCGGTAAAAAGCTGAAATATCTGTGGCAAATGTATTAGAAGCAGAAGCATCTCCACCTGTACCTGTAACAACCAAGTTAGAGCTTATGAAGCGACCTGTTACAGCCATTGAAAATTCTTCACTTAATCTAAGAGAATAACTTAAATCAACGTAAAACTCGTTAGGTTCATCTATAGTTGCAACTTGTTCAGCTGTATCTCTAAGTTCAATCTCACCCAAACTAAAAAATCGAATACTTCCCGCAAAAGCACTTCTTCGGTTAAAACGATTAAAATAAGTTAATTGGCCTAAATTAATATCAGTCACTAATTCTCTTAAATACGGTGTATACCCTACTCCAAAACCTGAACGTGTTTCTGAAAATGCATATTTGGCAGGGTTCCATTGTTGAGAAAAGGCATCAACAGGAGTTGCTATACCCATATCGCCCATACCAGACGAACGCGCATCAGCAGGAATTAATAGTGAAGGAACAGAGGCTGTAATTACTCTGTCGGTTATATCCTGAGAAAACGAATTAGATATTGTCCCTATAGATAAAAGAACTATAAAAAGATGTTTGTATTTCATAAAATAAAAATTAAGGCAAATATATAATTATGTTGTTACAGCTTAACGAGTTTTTCAAATTTTTCTACTTTTTTATTAATACTTGGGGATTCTACAGTAAGTTTATACACATAAACCCCTTTACCAATTTCGTCACCAAAATCATCTCGACCATCCCAAGTAATTTCTCTGGCCAAGAAACTATCAGTAGTTATAGTTTCATTATGCGTCCAAACCACTTTTCCCGTAACAGTAAACACCTGAACTTGAACATTTAAAGGCACAAAAGGTTGGTTGTGATGAAACCAAAATTCAGTATAATTCACAAAAGGGTTAGGGTAATTCAATACTCTTGTAATATCTAATCCATCAGAGGATGCAACTCTAAATTGAATATCGGCGGTTGAAGAGTTGTTATAAACATCCCATGCTCTAAAACTTAAAGTGTGCAAGCCTTCTTCTAAATCTCTAAGTTTATACGCCACTTCACCTGAAGTAAAATCATCAACATCAGCTTCGTAAAATTCATTGAGCACAATAGGATTGGCTTCATCGCCGTCTATAAAAGCCACAATATCGTGACCTATACCACCTGCGGTATTAATACCATTTTCATCTTGTAGTTTCGCGATTAAAAAAGGCGTATCGTCAGTAATTTCGCCATCGACAAAAGACTCGTCATTCATAAATAATTGAATTTGTGGACCTTGATTATCTTCGGGCGCATTTTCATTGATATCACCAATTAAAATATCATTACTATATCCTGATTGGTCTTCTAGCACATTATTTCTTAAAGCATAAAAACTTACTCTGCCATTGCCGACAGGTATTCGCGTATCTTTAGGCAAAACAAATTCTATATCAAATTTACCGTTATTCACACTGGCTTGTCCACTAAATAAGATTTCGCCTAGAGTTGTAAAATCCATAACTAAAAGGTCTCCCTGCGAATTTCTAGTGTTATCATTAGCTAAAGTAGAGCGTTGAATACGTTTGTCAAATAAAGTTGTAGAAACAATACCATTATAATTAGTGACTAAATTACCGTTATCATCAACAACTTCACCCGAAAACTTGTATTGACTTAACGCTTTTAAAGTATCTGTAAATTGGTTTAAAGGCGTATCATTTATTTGGGTTAGCCTTACGTTAGGTTTTGGGAAGGGTATGCGAAGCGCAGGATCACCTATATAAAAAACAATTCGACGACCATTAGTACCTAATACATTTTTTGTTAATCTGACAGCTTCACCAACTGAAATTCCATTTTCGGCGTAGTCAAATAAAAATGGAGCTAACTCACGATTAAAACTTACACCATCGCTTACCGAAATGGCTCTAGTAGTGGTGATCATGCTTACTGGGCCACCTTCTGGATTACGATAAGAGAGTTCTCCTGCAGTGATTCTCAAAGGATTATCAAATCTTGTAAACTCGCAAGTTACGGTTAGAAATACGTTATAGCGATTAGGGTTTTGCCAAGACTCCACATTGGTTTGGGTTACAATCCTCTCTTGTGCTAAACCGTCTTCACCACCGTGACCAAAATAATTGAGTACTGTCGCTCCTACTTCAACTTGGTCGGCTATTTCTGCATTAACCTTTGGGTAGCGATCGCCACCAGCAGAAGACTGTTGCTGAAAAGCATCACTGTGAATTTTTTTGACATTAATGTTAGGTTTATTTGTTGAAATTTCATTACCTAAATTGTCTAAATTGACTTGAATAGCAGCGTGTTCCCAGTTTTGGTCAACATCATCTGAAACTAAAATAAAATTGTTTCGCCAATCATCAAAGGCTGGTCTGGTTTCATAATCTATAATCTTGTCAATAGCTTCTCTGGCTTGTTGCTGAGTATCCACAACAAGTCGCCCAACGGCAAAGTCCATTTTGTTGCCAGAATTCATGTCGCCTTCGTTTGGATCCATCATCGTAAAAAAATCATCAGACATAAATGAAGAAACTGTGGTAGCAAAACTATTATAACTCTGAAAAGTGGGAAAAATGTTATTGTTGCCTTGTAGTCTATTTTTATAATCAACTGAAGAATCTCCTATCAAACACAGATATTTTAGCCGATTTTCTGGAGAAGAGGCGTTATCATAAACATATTTAAGAAAATTTCTTATAGCTACAATATCTGGTTTACCTGAAGAAAATTCATTGTATATATTCTGAAGCTCTACTACTTTTACATTAAGTCCATCTTGATTTCGCCTAAAATTAGCAAGTCTATTTGCATGAGATAGAAAATCCTGACGTGCAATTATGATATAATCTACATCTTCAAAATCACCTTGATTATTATTAAAAATAGTTCCTTTTAGATTTTGATTATTAACTATTCTATTGGCTCCATCAATCAAAGGCTGAAAATAATCGTCAGGCGAAATTGCTATAAATTTAGAATTGCTCTCATGTGTAGTTGAAAATGAAAAATCATCTGTGTTATCGGTGTTTTGATAGTTTTCTATATCAGTTAGATTGTTGATTTTCCAAACTTGAGAAATGTTTGAAGCATTAGCTATGTTATATTGTACAGAACTAGTATTTGGGTTTATATCTAAATTTTGAAATTGAAATTGTTCATTGTCAGCTCTTAATTCTCTCTTAGCTCTCAGCCTTATATAATCTAAAAATCCCCTTGCTGCTGGGTTACCGTTTTTATTGTAGGTTAATTTTACAATTACAGAGTCTGAACTGACACTTGTCTGGCTATTGACGCCATTACCATTCGACGGGAGGTCATCACCTGTTGAGCCAATGTTAACAGAATTTACTTCATTTCCATTAATTGATATTGAAAAACTACTTTGAACTTCAGAAATAGCACCAAATTTCATATCATATCTTAAAGGTTCAGAGGTTATAAGGTTTTGAAATTCAAATTCAAATTCTTTTTCTGTTTCAATATCAAATCGATCTCCAAACCATCGCCTACCCACTAAGGATAAGCTTGTTTCATCAACTTCATGAAATTGGAATTCATCAAATTCATTTATTACTACCTGAGGATTGCCAGGTAAATTTTGTTGAGCTTGAATACGATTTGGTGTTTCATTATTTATTGTGACATAATAAAAAGCTCTATCAGCATAAGCATTAATATGAGTTTGACTCTCTTCATTCCAAACCCGAGTGGATTCAGCATAGACTAAAGCATAATCGCCCGGATTAAATTCTCCGTCGTTACCATCAAATATTTGCAATGGTAATTGAGGTGGATCAAAATACTGGTTGTCTTCATTTCTTAAAGGGAGCATATTACCACCATAGCTGTATATTTTGATTTGATCTGATGATACATTATTGAGGTCTAATCCAATTTGAGACAAAAATGAATGGGTAATTTGAAAGACCCCTGTCTTGTCAACATAAAATTTAAACCATTGACCTTGTGATAAAATGGAATTTTGAATGCTGATAGAATTTTGGATGTTTTGGGCTTTACTCAAATTTACTTCATCTAAAACTCTAGCTTCAGTTGGAGTTAAGTTAAAAGAAACAACGCGTTTTATTATACCATTTTCTTTAATAAAAGGATTAAAAGTCAACGTGAAAATTTTTTCTCCCCTAGCAAGATTATAATCAAGATCATACTTAAATTCACTTTGATATTGATTAATATTTTTAAGAATTCTAGAGTTTACAGTTTCAAACTGGACATTAGAGAGTTTATAATTTTGAGCATTCAGCTCGTTAAAGGACCTGGCATAGGTAACTTCTTTTTTATAGAGATCATAAGAAAAATATTTATCGTCAAAACCGGGTAGCTTAAGGCTTTGGTCTTTAGATGTTGAAATATCTTTTTGATTTACCCAATTAATATTAATGTTTTGAGAAATCAAAAATTGAAATCCTAATAAAAATAAAACCGTAATATATTTCAACTTCATCTATTAAAAAGTGAATTTTGTTATACAATAACGCAATAAAGCCAAAAGTAGTATTTTGTAGGGATAAAGATTTAGAATTACTATTTTTTTTTAAACCGTAAAATATTGTTGTTAATACACCGTTAATTATTATATTGCAACCCTATTTTGAAATTATAAAATATGACAAAATTTAAAAATCTTAATCTACTAGCTTGTATCGTTCTAGCAGTTCTAACAATTTCGTGTAATAATACTAGAAACTATGATAAAGTATCTAGAGCCACAGGTATTGATATTACAGGAAGAAAAGGCGGCCCCTCCTTTACTAAAGATTTTGTAAGTGAAACCCCTGGCCCAGGTCTAGTGCCAGTGCAAGGCGGAACGTTTACAATGGGACAAGTACGTGAAGATGTCATGCATGATTGGAATAATACGCCCACTCAACAACATGTTCAATCATTTTATATGGATGAAACAGAGGTTACTAATAATATGTATCTTCAATATTTGTATTGGTTAAAGTCTAAGTTTCCACCTTCTAATCAAAATTATAGTAATATATATAAAGGTGCTCTTCCTGATACTCTCGTTTGGAGAAACCCACTTGGATTTAATGAAAGTATGGTTAAAAACTACTTAAGACATCCATCATACGCTAAATATCCAGTAGTAGGGGTAAATTGGATTCAAGCTACAGAATTTAGCGAATGGAGAACGGATCGTGTTAATGAAAAAAGACTTTCTGAAGAAGGTTATACAGAAAGAGATATCCATTTAAATACTAGTGATACAGTACCTGCGTTTTCTACTGAAACCTACCTTTCAGCGCCTAGCAAAGTTTACGGTGGTGATGAAGACAAATCTCTTGGAGGTAAAGTTTCTCAAAACAAATTAAAAAGAGATAGTACAAGTGGTAAATACGTCAATAAAAAAGACGGTGTTCTTCTTCCTGCTGAATATAGATTGCCTACAGAAGCTGAATGGGAGTTTGCTGCTTTAGGGTTGTCATCTGTTAGAGATTATAACTCTTATCGAGGGAAAAAGAAATACCCATGGGATGGTAAGTACACCCGTTCTGGAGATAAAAGAACTACTGGAGATCAAAAAGCTAACTTCAAACAAGGCGTAGGTGATTATGGTGGTATTGCAGGCTGGAGTGATGATAACGCTTCTTACACTGCCCCAATAAAATCTTACGAGCCTAATGATTATGGACTTTATGATATGGCAGGAAACGTCGCAGAATGGGTAGCAGATGTTTATAGACCTAAAATTGATGAAGAATACAATGACTTCAACTATTTTAGAGGTAATGTCTATACGAGAAATGTAATTAATGATGATGGTTCAGTTGATATACTCGATCCTAATGAAGTTCAATACGACACACTAAGTGATGGCAAAATTGTCTACAGAAGTCTTCCGGGAGAAATCAGAAAAGAAGAAATAGACGAAGAGGAAACTTATTTAAGAACACAGTTTAACAGAGCTGATAACAGAGACTTTAGAGATGGTGACAAACAATCTTCAAGGTATTTTGGGTTAACTGACATCAATGATGACCAAAGAATGTATAATTCCCCTAATCATAAAATTGAAGCAGATTCAACTGGTCTTAAACGCCAGTATGACAAAAGCAATGAAAGAACGACTTTAATAAATAATAAAATTAGAGTTATTAAAGGAGGGTCCTGGAGAGATAGAGCCTATTGGTTAGACCCTGCTCAACGTCGCTTCTATCCTCAAGATATGTCGACAGATTATATTGGATTTAGAAACGCTATGTCTATGTCTGGTGCTAAGTCAACTTTAGATATTAAAAGAAGAAATTAAATTATATAAATTTTGAATTAAAAGCCCTAATTTTGAATTAGGGCTTTTTTTATGACTTGAATTCTCTTAAAATGAAATTAAAACAACTTCATCAACTCTTTCTTAGTAGCAATGGTATTTGCACAGACACAAGACAAATAAAATCAAATCAAATTTTTGTCGCTTTGAAAGGTGACAACTTTAATGGTAACAATTATGCAGACGAAGCACTTAAAAAAGGAGCTTTAAAAGCCATAGTTGATGAAGATTTTAAAGATATGACCAATAAAATTAAGACGAAAGACACACTAAAAACACTTCAGGATTTAGCAAGCTTTCACAGAGATTTTCTTCAAATCCCAATAATTGGCATAACAGGTAGCAATGGAAAAACAACTACAAAAAGATTAATACACACTGTACTGGAGCAGAAGTTTAATGTCAAATCTACTGAGGGCAACTTAAACAATCACATAGGTGTTCCATTAAGCCTTTTAAAATTAAATGAAAATACAGAAATTGGCATTATTGAAATGGGCGCCAACCACCAAAAAGAAATTGCGTTTTTATCTGAAATTGCAAAACCTGATTTTGGTTACATCACAAATTTCGGGAAAGCCCATCTCGAAGGCTTTGGTGGTGTTGAAGGTGTTATAAAAGGCAAAAGCGAACTCTATGATTTTCTAAATAAACACCAAAAACTCGCATTTGTTAACGCTGACGATAAAAAACAAATGCAAAAACTTATAGATTCTAAAAAATATAGTTTTGGTGAAGCCAAGCATGCCGATCTCAATATTTATTTTAAATCAGCAAACCCATTTGTCGAACTTGAATTTGAAGGCATTACAATAAAATCAAAGTTAATTGGTGAATACAACTTTAGAAATATTGCAGCATCAGTTGGGATAGGGTACTATTTTGATGTTCCTAGCTTAAAAATTAAAGAGGCTATTCAAAATTTTGAAGCTAAAGATAATCGCTCTCAAATTAAAGTCACTTCTCATAATACGCTTATTTCCGATGCCTATAACGCAAACCCTACGAGTATGGAAGTGGCACTCAAAAGTTTTGACAACTATGAATCTGACAACAAGGTGGCTATTCTCGGTGATATGTATGAACTTGGTAAAGACAAGTTTAAAGAACATCAACAAATAGCAGAACTTGCTAAAAATTTAAATATTGAAAAAGTCCTATTTTGTGGTGAAATTTTTAATGAAGCCTTAAATTCTGATGAATTTACCGTTTACAAAAATTTTGAAGAGTTAAAACAATACTTAGAAAAGCACCCTATCAAAAAAGCCCATATCCTTATTAAAGCTTCACGCGGCATGGCTTTAGAACGCTTATACGAGTTATTGTAAATGAACTCTAAAGTAAGCCTTAAAGATATCAACAAAATTGCTATTCCTGCTATTATTGCGGGGATAGCTGAACCGCTTATTTCTTTAACAGATATTGCCATTATTGGTAATGTCGACCTTAACCCTGTAGAAGCTCTTGCTGCTGTTGGGCTAGTAGGTTCATTTTTAAGTGCCATTATTTGGATTCTTGCCCAAACCAAAACTGCTATTTCTGCACTGGTTTCTCAGCACTTGGGTGCTAAAAGACTACACGCTGTAAAAACACTTGTACCGCAAACCATCGCTTTAAATTTACTCCTAAGTTTATTAATTTACGCCGTTACAGCCTTACTTGCAGAATATATCTTTAGACTATATCAAGCTGATGGTTTAATACTCAGTTATGCACAATCTTATTACCGTATCAGAGCTTTAGGTTTTCCTTTAACCTTAGTCACTTTCGCTATTTTTGGTGTGTTTAGAGGCTTGCAAAACACCGCTTGGGCTATGCGTTGTAGTTTAACAGGTGGTGCCGTAAATGTGGTTTTAACCTACATTTTAGTTTACGGCATTGATGGATTGTTTGAAGGTTTTCATTTGACTGGAGCTGCTATAGGGAGTCTATTTGCGCAACTTGTTATGCTAATTATGGCATTGTATTATTATTTTAAAAAGACGCCTTTTCACCTTAAGTTGAGTTTTAAAATTAACCCTTTACTCAAGCCTTTAGTGAGGATGAGTCTGAATCTATTTTTAAGAACACTTTCATTAAACGTCGCTATCTATGTTGCTAATGCTTATGCTACTGGATATGGCAATAATTATATCGCTGCCCAAAGTATTTTAATGAATATTTGGTTGTTTTTCTCCTTCTTTATAGATGGTTTTGCTAATGCTGGAAATGCCATTGGAGGCAAATTACTCGGCGAAAAAAATTATAAATCTTTATGGTATTTAAGCATTGATATTTCAAAATATGCTATAGTGGTTGCAGGTCTTTTGATTTTAATATGCAGTTTGTTATATCAACCTATCGGACTCATTTTCAATAAAGATCAAGACGTCTTAAATTTGTTTTACCAAGTGTTTTGGGTGGTTTTACTTATGCAACCCATCAATGCCTTAGCCTTTGTGTTTGATGGTATTTTTAAAGGTTTAGGCGAAGCTAAATTTTTGAGAAATATTCTTCTCATTGCAACTTTTTTAGGCTTTATCCCTGCTCTACTTCTCGCAGATTATTTTGGACTGAAACTCTATGCCATTTGGATTGCGTTTTTTGTATGGATGCTCATAAGAAGTTTAACTCTCATTTTTAAATTCAGAGTATCTTATTTAGATAGAGTTTGAGGGTTTTATCAACAGTTTAACAAATGCTTATAAGCCCTATCCATAGAATTCTTATATTTTAGTGATATGAATTTTAAACTCAAGCAAAGCGGGTACAGATTTGAGGCTTTTAATGAAAAGGATGCCTCAATTTTTGAAAAATTGTTTGATATCTTTAAAGAGCTCATCACCTACACTTCTGGTGATTTCGACGAAGCAATAGATTGGCTCAAAGCCTTAGATAAAGAATACAATCTTACCACTGAAGACTATACGATTGATGATTTCATTGAAGATCTCAAGAAAAAGGGATACATCAAAGAGGAAATTAAACCTGAAGGTGGCAATAAAATTTCTATTACCGATAAAACCGAACAAGCCATTAGGAAAAGAGCCCTTGAACAAATCTTTGGCAAACTTAAAAAAAGTGCTTCAGGTCAACATCAAACCTCCATTAAAGGACTTCACGGCGAGCCATCAGGTGATTTAAGAGCTTATGAATTTGGCGATGCTTTAGATAGAATTTCTTTAACAGAAAGTTTTAAGAATGCGCAATCCAGACAAGGATTGTCTAACTTTAATTTAGCAGAAGAAGATTTGGTTGTGCAAGACAGTTATCACCGCACACAAATGAGCACCGTTTTGATGATAGACATTAGCCATAGTATGATTTTGTATGGTGAAGACCGCATTACTCCCGCCAAAAAAGTAGCTATGGCACTCGCAGAATTAATCACCACAAGATATCCGAAAGATTCTTTGGACATTATTGTTTTTGGAAATGATGCTTGGCCTATAAAAATAAAAGATTTGCCCTACTTAAATGTTGGGCCATATCACACCAATACTGTGGCTGGACTTCAACTCTCAATGGATTTACTGAGACGTAAACGTCAAGCCAACAAACAAATTTTTATGATCACTGACGGTAAGCCGAGTTGCTTAAAAATGGCAGATGGTACCTATTACAAAAACAGCGCTGGCCTTGACCCATTCATTACAGGAAAGTGTTACAATATGGCCGCTCAAGCCAGAAAGCTCAATATACCGATCACCACATTTATGATTACATCAGATCCTTACTTGCAACAATTTGTAGATCAATTTACAAAATCAAATAAAGGGAAAGCTTTTTATTCAGGACTTAAAGGCTTAGGCGAATTGGTGTTTAGAGATTACGAACAAAATAGAAACAAACGAACACAATAATATGGATATACAAAATATAAAAACCTTAGGCGAACTTAAATCTAAAGGCTACAAATCTCAATCTGTAAAAGACGAGTTGAGAAATAATTTGATAAAGAACATTAAAAGCAATATAAATAGTTTTGAAGGGATTATAGGTTATGAAAACACTGTTATTCCACAGGTTGAACGCGCTATACTATCAAAACATAACATCAACCTTTTAGGATTACGAGGTCAAGCTAAAACAATGATTGCTCGCAAACTAATCGGTTTGTTAGATGAGTATATTCCAATTGTAAAAGCTTCTGAAATAAATGATGACCCTTTACATCCTATTTCAAGGTTTGCTCAAGAACTTATAGAAAAACATAAAGACGACACGCCTATTGAATGGCTTCACCGTAAAGATAGGTTTTCTGAAAAACTGGCCACACCTGATGTAAGCGTAGCTGACTTAATCGGGGATATTGACCCAATAAAAGCGGCTAATCTTAAACTGAGTTATGCCGACGACCGCGTCATTCACTTTGGAATGATACCACGTGCCAATCGCTGTATTTTTGTAATCAATGAGTTGCCCGATTTACAAGCCAGAATTCAGGTGGCCTTGTTTAATATTTTACAGGAAGGTGACTTACAGATTAGAGGGTTTAAATTTAGATTTCCGATGGAAATTCAATTTGTCTTTACAGCCAACCCAGAAGATTACACCAACAGAGGAAGTATTGTCACGCCATTAAAAGATAGGATTGGTTCACAAATATTGACACATTATCCTAAGAATATTGAAATAGCTAAAGATATTACTCAACAAGAAGTTAAAATTTCTAAAGAGCAAAAGCATATTCAAGTTTCAGAAATTGCACAATTGTTATTAGAACAAATCAGTTTTGAAGCCAGAAAAAGTGAATATATTGACGTTAAAAGTGGAATCAGTGCAAGATTAAGTATTAGTGCATACGAAAATTTGGTCAGCACAGCCGAAAGACGTGCCATGATTAATGATGAAGATGAAACTTATATTCGGCTTGCAGATTTTAATGGTATTCTTCCTGCCATAACAGGCAAAGTAGAGTTGCTATATGAAGGCGAGCAAGAAGGTGTAGAATATGTTGCTCAAGGTTTAATTGACAAGGCGATTTTAAGTCTTTACAATGTGTATTTCCCTGAAATTAAAAAGCTTGAAAAGGAAGAAGATAAAAAACCTTATGACGATATCATCAAATGGTTTTCTGAAAATGACGGTTTAGAGATTTTAGACGATAGTCCAGACAGTTTATATCATGAAGAATTATCTAAAGTAAAACCTCTAAAGCAGTTTGTTGAAAACAACATTAAAGATTTATCCGAAGCAGATTTATACTTTTATATGGAAATGGTTTTATGGGCTTTGACTATACACAAAAAACTAAGTAAGCATCGTTTTGACCAAGGTAGTCAATTTGAGGATTTGTTTGGGGATTTTACTAAAGGGATTTAGGTTTAACGTTTTCCATTATAACCATTTAGACCTCACAGGTTTCCCTCCAAAGGCGGACAGGCAAAACCTGTGAGGTCTAAATTTTATCAATCTGAACTCATTTCAGATTAGATCCCTTTTGTCAATCTGAACTCATTTCAGATTAAATCCCTTTTGCCAATCTGAACTCGTTTCATATTAAAGTTACCTTGTCGGTCTGAACTTGTTTCAGATTCAATAATTCTATATTAAAGCGTTTTCTTAACTTCTACTTCTTGGTAAGCTTCAATGATATCGCCTATTTTGATATCGTTATAATTCTTGATTTGCATACCACAATCGTAGCCTTTAGAAACTTCTTTAACATCGTCTTTAAAACGTTTTAAAGCAGCTAATTCGCCTGTATGAATAACAATGCCATCGCGAATCAATCTGATGTTTGATTTTCTATAAATCTTACCAGATGTCACCATACAACCTGCAATTGTTCCGACTTTAGAAATTTTGAAGGTTTCTCTAATTTCAGCATTACCAGTAATTTCTTCTTTAAGTTCAGGCGAAAGCATACCTTCCATGGCATCTTTAATGTCATTTATAGCGTCATAAATGATAGAGTAAGTTCTGATGTCAATTTCTTCTTTATCGGCAAGGTTGCCCGCAGCTCCCGCAGGTCTTACGTTAAAGCCTATAATTACCGCATCAGAAGCTGAAGCTAACAACACATCACTCTCTGTAATGGCACCTACACCTTTGTGGATAATATTGACTTGAATTTCGTCTGTAGATAATTTTTGTAAACTATCAGATAAAGCCTCAACAGAGCCATCAACATCTGCTTTTAAAATGACATTGAGTTCTTGGAAATCGCCTAGAGCAATTCTTCGACCAATTTCATCAAGTGTGATATGTTTCTGTGTTCGTACACTTTGTTCACGTAATAATTGAGTTCGTCTGGAAGCAATTTCTTTGGCTTCTCTTTCGTCTTCCATTACTTTAAAGGTGTCTCCTGCTTGAGGTGCACCATCTAAACCAAGCACAGATACTGGAGAAGAAGGCCCAGCTTCTTTAATCTTATTGCCACGCTCGTCTTGCATCGCTTTAATCTTACCAGAAGTGGTTCCAGCTAAGATGTAATCTCCAACTTTTAAAGTTCCTGTTTGTACTAAAATTGTAGACACATAACCTCTACCTTTATCGAGATAAGCTTCAACAACTGTACCTTGTGCCAATCGATTTGGATTGGCTTTTAAGTCGAGTAGTTCGGCTTCAAGAAGTACTTTTTCAAGTAAATCTTCAACACCATCACCTGATTTAGCAGAAATATCATGAGATTGTATTTTTCCACCCCAATCTTCCACTAATAAATTCATATTAGCCAGTGATTCTTTAATTTTATCTGGATTTGCTGTTGGTAAATCTACTTTATTAATAGCAAAGATAATAGGTACGCCAGCCGCTTGAGCGTGTGAAATAGCTTCTTTGGTTTGCGGCATCACATCATCATCGGCTGCAATAACAATAATAGCGATATCGGTTACTTTAGCACCTCTTGCACGCATAGCGGTAAACGCTTCGTGACCTGGTGTATCGAGAAATGCGATTTTTTGCCCCGAACTAAGCTCCACACCATAAGCTCCAATATGTTGTGTAATTCCACCGCTTTCGCCTGCAATTACGTTTTCTTGTCTAATATGGTCTAACAATGAAGTTTTACCGTGGTCAACGTGACCCATAACAGTTACGATTGGTGCTCTTGGTTCAAGATCTTCTTCCTTATCGACTTCTTCTGGTTCTATATCATCGTCTTCTTCATTGTCTACAAACTCTACATCAAAACCGAATTCTTCTGCTACAATTGTTAAAGTCTCAGCATCAAGACGTTGATTCATCGTTACCATCATACCTAGAGACATACAAGCAGATATAATTTCAGTAACCGATACATCCATCATTGTTGCCACTTCGTTGACCGTAACAAATTCTGTAACTTTAAGTATTTTACTATCTTTTTCTTGCTGATCTAAATCTTCTTGAGACTTTTGACGGTGTTGTTCTCTTTTTTCTTTTCTGTATTTAGCGCCGCCTTTGCCTTTTTTAGACTTTCCTTGAAGTTTTTCTAAAGTCTCTTTAATTTGCTTTTGAACTTCCTCTTCTGTTGGTTCTTCTTTAGTTACACGTTTAGACTTACTGCCTTTTGAACTTTTACGTTTATCAAAGTTTGGCTTACCTTCATTTTTAGTAATTCTTCGTCTTCGGCGTTTCTTAGAGTTGTCGGGAGCTTTTTTATTGTCTTTTTTCTTAGGCTTATCTTTAAATTTATCAAGATCAATTTTTTCACCTGTTACATTAAGACCTTTAAGCTTAGTGTATTTAGTTTCAAGTTTTTCGCTTTTTACCTCTTCGGGTTCCTTAGCTTTATCAGATTTAGTCTCTGCTGTTTCTTTTGAGTCTTGATTAGTTTCAGAAACTTTAGCTTTTTCGTCTTTAGCCTCATCTTTTTTAGGCTTCGGCTTGTCTTTATCTAAATCAATTTTTCCAACTGTTTTAGGTCCAGACAGCTTAGCTTTTCTCGCTTTTTCCTCTTCCTCTTTTTTCTGTTCTGCAGCTTTTTTTTCTTCTAAAGCTTTTTCTTCTTTTTCTTTTTGGTCTTTTTCTTCCTTATCCTTTTTACGCTGAAGTTCTTTTTCACGAGCTAAACGAAGCATTTCTTTTTCTTTCTTAAGCTCTTCACTGACTTCTTTTGATTCTACTCGCTTAGATTTATCAGTTTCAAATTCGTCGTATAAGACATTGTATATTTCATCAGAAATTTTGGTTGTAGGTCTTGCATCAATCTCATAACCTTTTGATTTTAAGAAATCTACAACCCTATCTAAAGAAACATTAAATTCTCTTAATACTTTATTTAATCTAATTTTTTTGACTTCAGCCATATATGAGTTTACTAAATTCTTTTGTCTTGTCTATTATACAAAGATTAATTTAAAATAATTAATCTTCAAACTCTTCTTTTAATATTTTTACTACGTTAGATACTGTTTCTTCTTCTAAATCTGTTCTTCTTACTAAGTCTTCGACAGACTGTTCAAGAATACTTTTGGCGGTATCTAGTCCTATTTTTGTAAATTCTTTAATTACCCAGGCTTCTATTTCATCAGAAAATTCACTCAATTCTACGTCTTCATCTTCAACGCCATCTCTAAACACTTCTATTTCGTAGCCTGTCAATCGACCTGCTAATCTGATATTGTGACCGCCTCTTCCAATGGCTTTTGATACTTCTTCAGGTTTTAAAGTAACTTCTGCAACTTTTTTATCTTCATCGAGCTTGACATTCATGACCTTTGCAGGACTTAGTGCTCTGGTGATATACAAATGAATGTTATCTGTGTAATTGATAACGTCAATATTTTCGTTACCGAGCTCTCTTACTATACCGTGAATTCTCGAGCCTTTCATACCGACACAAGCGCCTACGGGATCTATTCTATCATCATAGGTATCTACAGCAACTTTAGCTTTTTCACCTGGTATTCTAACAGCGTCTTTTACATTAATAAGACCGTCAAAAACTTCAGGAATTTCTTGTTCAAAGAGCTTTTCTAAAAATTTAGATGAAGTTCTTGATAAAACAATAATAGGTTTATTGCCTTTGAGTTCGACCTTTTCAATCACACCTCTAACACTATCGCCTTTTCTATAAAAGTCTGAAGGGATTTGGTGCTCTTTAGGTATGATGAGTTCGTTGCCGTCATCGTCAAGAAGAATTACCATATTTCTTCTCACGTGATGGACTTCAGCGGTATAAATTTCACCTATAAGATCTTCAAAATATTTGAAAGTATTGGTGCTATCGTGTTCGTGAATTTTAGAAATTAAATTTTGTCTTAATGCTAAGATGGCACGTCTTCCTAAGTGAGCGAGTTTAACTTCTTCAGAAACATCTTCTCCAACTTCAAAATCAGGTTCTATTTTTCTAGCATCTGAAAGCGATATTTCTTGATTTTCATCTTCTACTTCACCGTCATTGACAACAATTCTATTTCTCCATATTTCTAAATCTCCTTTGTCAGGATTTATAATAATGTCAAAGTTATCATCTTCGCCGTATTTTCTTTTCAACGCATTTCTAAAAACATCTTCAAGAATACCCATTAAGGTTACACGATCGATTAATTTATCATCTTTAAATTCTGAAAACGAATTGATTAAATCAATATTTTCCATCTTAATTTTTATTAAACATTAGTTTGATACTAGCTTCTTTTATAATTTCAAAAGGAAAAGTTTTATCGTGTTCAACTGTCATTTTACCTTTACCTTTTGGTTTTTTTTCTCTTGATTTCCAAGTCAATCTGATTTCATCGTCATTGACTTCTATTAATTTACCTTCAATTTCTTCAGATTCGGTTTTTAATTTCAATTTTCTACCGATATGTTTTTTGTATTGTCTTTTGTCAGTTAAAGGTTCATCAGCTCCGGGAGATTGAACTTTAATAGAAAAGTCATACACATCTCGATCTAAAGCTGACTCAATTTTTCTACTCACTGCAATACAATCTGAAACATTTACGAGGTCATCGCCATCAATTGTTAAATTGATGTCTAAGCCTTCTGAAATGTGGTGATTAACGATAAATAAATCTTTTCTCTCAGAAAAAACTTCTGATATGGCTTGTGCTATAATTTCTCTTGCTTGCATAAATTTATAAAAAGAGGGGACAAATTGTCCCCTCATCTTCAAATTTGTTTGCAAATATACGATTAAATTACGATTTGAAAAACTTTTAGGTTTCAGATATTTTTTTGTAGTTTTATTAACGAAATTTAAACCAAATCTCATGAAAAAAATTCTTGTCCCCACGGACTTCTCGCCAGAAGCAGAAAATGCACTAAAAGTTGCTGCTCAAATCGCTAAAAAATTTGACAGCGAAATATTTCTATTACATATGCTCGAGTTACCACTAGACCTTATTGACCCGTCACAACCTAAAGGTACAGGCGATTTGCCTGAAGCTATTTTCTTTATGAAGTTGGCTCATCAAAAATTTAGTAAAGTATTGCGTAAAGACTATTTAAAGGGCATAAAAGTTCATGAGACGGTTGAGTTTCACGAAGCCTTTGACGGTATTATGGAAATTAGTAAAAAACATGAATGTGACGTTATTATAATGGGATCCAGCGGTGCTGATGGATTGAAGGAAATTTTTATTGGTTCTAATACAGAAAAAGTGGTTCGAAGTTCTGAAATACCAGTTTTGGTCATCAAAAAAGAAATTCCATTATTTGAAGTCAAAAAATTTGTATTTGCAACAGATTTAGATCCTGAATCAATTTCTACATTTAAAAATGCTATTGATTTTGCTCATAAGCTTGACACAACTATTGAGTTAGTCATGGTTAATACGGCAAGTAAGTTTAGAACAACAGATGAAATAGATGATAAACTTAATGTTTACACCAAGGATATTGATGAATCCGACTATAAGTTTAGCGTTTATAATGACACTAATATAGAAACGGGCATTTTAAATTATGGCAATAAAATTAATGCAGACTTAATTGGCATCAGCACACATGGGCGACAAGGTTTAGCGCATTTTATTAACGGAAGTTTGAGTGAAGATTTAGTCAATCACGCTAAACGCCCGATTGTTACTTTTAAAATTTAGGCGTGTAATACTAATAATGGAGTTTGATGGTTGATGTTTTTGTTGTTTAGTTGATGGAATATTTGATTGCTTATACTTAGATTCTTAGCCATAAACATAATCATATCAGCATCTAAGCAACCTTCACAAATTCCATTATTATCTTTAGTTTCTATAGATTTAAATTGAAAATCAATTTCTTTGAAGGCCTTAGAGATTTTATGTTTATTAGTTTTTTGAAACAATAAGTTATTAAGCATACGGTTTGGCACTTCAAGTATTGATAGGTTTATCTTTTTCCAAAAGTTAAGTTTTCTAATAGTTTTAAAATATTTGTATTGAAATGATGTACTATAATCTAATGGAAATACTATTCGACCTGGAATTTTTATAACTGAATTTTCAAATACAACGAGTATTGGGCATTTAATTTTAGTGACAATGTCATAGGTGTTTTTTCCAAATTGTTTATTGTTATCTGAAGTTTTGCCTTTTCCACCCATTAAAATCATATCCACTTTATTTTTTTCAATATAATTTCTAACGGCATCAACTAAATTATTTTTTATAAAAACTGTTGAAATGGTATGTTTAGGTTTTAATTTACACCTTATGTTTTCTGCATTTTGATTTAAATTTTTTTCTCTATGAGTAGCACAAACACCATTACATGCTGATGTTTTGCATGGCTTCATGGCGTGAAACAAAACAAAATGCACTTCCTCATTACCAAAAAAATTAAGTGCATAATCTTGCATTATTTTGGCATTGTTAGAAAAATCTGTAAGAAGTAAAACCTGCATAACCTCACTTATAGATATGCAAATCTACTGTCAAGGCTTATGTTATGAAATGATATTTGTCAGTTTTAAAAAAATAGTCTAAGAAATTTGTTCTAATTTTTCAAAATCTAAAACTTTAATGTTCCGGCCTTCTATTTCTATTAAGCCTTCTTTTTTCAATTTAGAAAGTGTTCTAATTAAGCTTTCTTGAGCAATACCTGCCACGGCTGCTAAGTCTGCTCTAGAAATTCTTATTTGACGAAGTTTATTTCGTTTGAGTCGCTCAGTAAATAATATTATGGTTTGTGCCGTTTTTCGCTTTACAGAGCTATAAGCCATATCAAGCAACTGATTTTTAGTGTCTTGCAAGTTGTGGTCTAATACATCTATGATATCGTAAAGCATTTTGGTATTAGAATCTAAAAAGCGTTTAAAGTCTGTTTTTGGAATACAAAATAATTGTGTAGGCTCAAGACATTCCGCTATTTCTTTTGACGAATTGTGTTTAAATGTAAAGTCTCCGAAAACATCTTCAGTTTTATAAAGTGCCGTAATTAATTCTTTACCATTTTCATCTATTAAATACGTTTTTACAACGCCTTTGTCAACCATATAAAAATAGTTTGAACCTTTGTGAGAGTCATACACTACTTCTGAGGCTGCAAAAGATTTTAACTCGTAACTTTTTAAATGCTCTTTAAGTTCTTCAAAATTGTTTAGTTTAGATTGGCTTTTCTGATTCTCTTGACGCTGATGAAGAATTGCTGTTTTGGCTAATCTACTTTCAATTGCACTGATTAATTCGTCTTCTTCAAAAGGTTTTGTCAAGTAGTCATCTGCACCCAAATCCATACCTTTTCTAATGTCTTTATGGTCTGTTTTTGCTGAGAGAAAAATAAAAGGGATAAATTGGGTTTGTGAGTCTTTAGACAAGCTTTCTAAAACACCATAACCATCTAACTCTGGCATCATAATGTCACAAACGATGATATCAGGTTTAAAACGATTAGCTTCTTCAACACCTTTGAGACCGTCAGAAGCTGTTTGTACTTCATAATCTGATAACTCGAGAATTTCAGCTGTATTTTCTCTTACGGTCATGTCATCTTCTATTAATAATACTTTATTAGCCATTAGTTGTCATGTTTTATAGGAAGTTTGATAAAAAAAGTTGAGCCTTTATTTTCTTGACTTTCAAAAAAAATATCTCCTCCTAAATTATCCAAATGTACTTTAATTATATTTAAACCAATACCTGTGCCTTGATTGAGTAAGGCATTTTCGGCTCTAAAATAACGTTCAAAAATATGTTGTTGATCTTTTTCAGGAATGCCAATCCCTTCATCACTAATTTTAAAATTCAAGTATTTATCATCAAAACTTATATCTAAAGTTATTGTGGTATCTTCCTTTGAATATTTTATGGCGTTGTTAAGCAAGTTAGACAAAATTAACTCTAATACATTTCTATCTTGATACAATTCTACATCGTCTAAATCCTGAGGATAATTGATAATTTGTCCTGTTTTTAAAGTTACATTAGCATTGTAAACCACTTCATTAATTAAATTTAATAAACTAAAGTGATCAAATTTATAGGTGAACTTACCTGTTTCTAAACGTTCAACTGATAGAAAATCATTGAGAATGCTGGTCAAGTAATGTACTTTATTTTTTATTGTATTTAAGTGCTTATCTCGCTTATCTTGTTGCTCTGTCTTTGTGTACTTTTTAGCTAATGTAGACGAGGTTAATATACCACTTAAAGGCGTTTTAAATTCGTGAGAGACCAGGGACAAAAACTTGGTTTTTAGATCGTTAAGTTCACGTTCTTTTTGCAATGCTGTTTTTATGCGAGCTTCAGCTTTTTTTCTCCGCATAATTTCATCTTTTAATAATTCATTTAGCTCAGATAATTCTTCAACACTATTTTTAAGGTCTTTTGTGCGTTTTTGAACTTTGTCTTCGAGAGAAGCGTTAAGGTTTAAAATTTCTTTTTCTGTTTTAACCCTTTTGGTGATATCTGTAATAAGGGTCATTACAAATTTTTCACCTTCAATTTCAAAAGGGTTTAAACCCGCTTCTACCGGAAAAGTTTCTCCTGATTTTTTTAAACCAAAAATATTTCGCCCTTTTCCCATCTGTCGACGCTCATCTTTTTTTATAAAAGATTTGACGTGACTCTCATGTTTATGGTGAAAATTTTTAGGAATCAACACATTGATATGCTGATCTTTTAATTCATCAATTTCGTAGCCAAACATTTGAGCAGCAGAGCTGTTGAGTTCAACAATTTGCTGACTTTTATTTACAATTAATGCCCCTTCAGATATGCCACTAAATAGAATAGAAAATACTTCGGAATGTGATAAAGTAAAACTTTTCAAATTTTAAAATTTGATTCCAAAAATAAGAATTTATTGAGTATTTAAAAGGTGATATGGTCGAGATAAATTTTTAATTTATAAATAACCGTCAAGGTTAAATGCAATCGTTGCAAAAGAGTGCTAACTAAGGTATTGGTATTATAAATTCTTTTTGGGATCTTGGCGGGTATCAAAAACCCTTACTATATAAATTTTCGATTTTCCTACACGGTAGGTGATTTTACAATGGTGGTGATTAAGTTTTCTATAAGTATGTTTTAAATGAGAAAAAGCTTGATCAATACTGCCTGATTTTGATATGTCTATGTCAAGGCGATTAAATATTTCAGTTTTTTGACGAAGTTCTGTTGCAATTTCCATAGCCTTCATTTTACCATAAAGTTCTATATAAAACTCAACAGTTTTTTGTAAATCCTTAGCAGCTCGGGTTGTCCAGAATACAGCTTTATCTACTTTGTCCAACCCTTAATCATTTTTTTAACTTCTTCTTGACTGTGTAAACGTCCAGCTTTAATATCTTCTTCTCCTTCTGCAATCATTCTGTCAAGACGTTTTTGCTCCATATAAGATTTCGCAGTTTGATATAGTTTATCTATAAACTGCTTGTCGCCAATTTCAATATAATTTTGTAATTCTTGTTTGATTTCAGGTGCACTCATCATCATAATTTTATGCTATAAAATTACAAATTTTATTTCTAACCTAACAATTTGGAAGAATTTTTAAAAGTAAAATGTTAAGCAAGTAAGATATAAATAATGAAGAGCACGCGTTATAAACGAGCACCAGCATAGGACTTTATTAAAACTTCTAAATTGCTTATTTTTAAACCAAAATTCACACATGAAATTTGCGACTTTTTTTTGTTTATTGTTTTTGACTAAGCTCGCTTTAGCTCAAAATTTTACGAGTTATTTCACTGGAAATTCAACCAATATTGATACCAATCCACAATTTGGAGTTTGCCTTATGGGTGGCGCCAGCGAAAATGACAACGCTATGCAGTGGTTTCTTAACTTGGCTGATGGCGGTGATGTTGTTGTATTGAGAACTTCTGGAGCAGACGGTTATAACGATTATATGTTTAATCAACTTGGTGTAAATCTCAATTCTGTAGAAACACTTAGAATAGACCAAGCTCAGGGTGCAGTAGATGCTTATGTTTTACAACAAATAGCAGAGGCCGAAGCCATTTGGTTTGCAGGTGGCGACCAAGCCGATTATGTAAATTACTTTAAGGATACGGCCTTAGAAGATTTGCTCAATGAGCATATCAATATCAAACAATATCCCATTGGTGGTATTAGTGCTGGGATGGCAATTTTGAGTGAGTTTTATTTTGACGCTTTAAATGGTACAATAACTTCTAATGAAGCATTGTCGAATCCCTTTGACCCAAAGTTGTCCTTAGGTATTTCAGATTTTATTGATGCAGATATTTTATATAAAACTATCACTGATACGCATTATGACAATCCAGATCGACAGGGTCGTCATATGGCTTTTTTAGCGAGATTACAAGCCCAAACTGGCGAACGTGTTTTTGGCATAGGTATAGATGAATTTACTGCAGCTTGCATAGATCAAAACGGTATTGCTCATATCTATGGCGACTTTCCAAATTTTAATGATTATGCATATTTTATACAAGTTAATTGTTTAAACTCGACATTACCCGAAAACCTCAGCCCAAATCAAGCCTTAGATTGGAACCTCAACCAAAGCGCAGTTAAAACTTATAAAGTTGCTGGCACTTCAAATGGTACAAACACTTTTGACCTCAATACCTGGGAAATGGGCAACGGTGGTCAATGGGAAAATTGGTGGGTCAACCAAGGGAATTTTCAGGCCCAGAACTCTACGGCTATTGATTGTGACAATCTTTCAGCTGAAGTTTTTGAAAATACGAGTGCTCATTTATATCCTAATCCAGTTCAGGAAAAACTTAATATCGACACAAATCAAAATATAAAAAGAATAGAAGTCTATAACATCAAAGGCCAAAGTTTAAAAACTAAAACCCTTAAAACCCAAAAAACTCAACTCAATTTTCAAGATTTTTCGAAGGGAATTTACTTGATTAAAATTGAGTTGACTGATAAATCATCAGAAATATTTAAAGTGGTTAAAAATAAAGCTTGAATGATTTTAATAATTAGCACTTTTTACAAACAATCGATTATACGCACTCGCTACAAACGAGCGCTAGCGTAAAGTTTAATTATTAAAAGCTTTTTTAATACGGTCTAAACGCTTTTTAGTGTCGCGTTTTTTGATGTCTTCACGTTTGTCGTAGAGTTTTTTTCCTTTACAAAGCGCGATAACAAGTTTAGCAATGCCTCTATCGTTGATAAACATCCTTAGCGGAATGATAGTCAAACCCGTATTTCTGACTTCTTTGTATAGTTTTTTAAGTTCTTTTTTTTGTAATAATAATTTGCGTTCACTTTTGGGTTTGTGGTTAAAATGTGTAGCGTGCGAATATTCTTCAATATGCATATTAATGACAAACAGCTCACCTCTGTCATTAAATTCACAAAAGCTTTCAGCAATAGACGCTTTGCCTTCGCGAATGGATTTGATTTCGGTGCCAACGAGCTTGATGCCTGCCGTGTATTTATCCAAAATTTCATACTGAAATTTGGCTTTCCTATTTTTTATATTGATGTTATTACCCATATTCTATTATGCTTTTAATCGGTCATAGAGCATTTCTAAAGCTTTATTGACGGCTTTTTGTGTCACCCGTTCACGGTGATTTCCAAAATTAAATTTTTCAACCACAACTTCAGAATGATTGGCCAAAGCTATAAAAACTGTTCCGATTTCTGCATCGCTATCGCCTTTTGTTGGACCAGCATTCCCAGTCGTAGCAATGGCGATATCGGCTTTAAACATTTGTTGAACTCTTTTAGCCATTTCTAAAGTGATTTCAGGACTCACCACTGAATATTTTTGAATAAAATCTTTGGGGATATCTAAAACGTCGTGTTTTGCCGAAGTGGCATAACTAACAATACTACCTTTAAAATAAGCTGATGCGCCTGGGATTTCGGTGAATTTTGCGGCTAACCGACCGCCTGTGCAACTTTCTGCAGTGGCCAGAGTGAGTTGTTTCTCGGTTAAGCTTTTGGCAATATTTTCTTCTATGCTGTTTTCGTCTTCGTAACCTTTGATGATGTCTCCAATCAAGTCGTGCAATTTTTCAATTTCTTCATCAATGGTATTTTGCAATAAATCTTCATCGTCGCCACGCGCACTTAACCTTAAACGTACTCTGCCGAGACTCGGTAAATACGCCAGCTTAATGAATTTGGGTAAGTTGTATTCCCAATCTTCAATTCTATCAGCAATAGCACTTTCACCAAGCCCATAAGTCAATACCGTTTTGTGTAAAATAAATGGTCTGTTATAGCGGTCTTTCAGTCTGGGTATGACTTCACTTCTAACCAAAGCTTTCATTTCAAAAGGTACGCCAGGCATAGCAATAAAGACTTTCTCGTCTTTCTCAAACCACATTCCTGGAGCTGTTCCGTATTGGTTATTTAGCGCAATACATTTTGAAGGCAGATAAGCTTGTGAACGATTAGCCTCTAAAATAGGATGGCTCACATATTTTTCAAAAATGTCTTCCACATGCTCAAGGGTTTTTTGGTCTAAAACCAATTCATCATTAAAATATTTGCAGAGCGTATGTTTAGTTAAATCGTCTTTGGTTGGCCCTAAACCACCTGTGGTAATAATAATATCAGCACGTGTTTCTGCATCTTTTAACGCCTCTAAAATAATATCTTGCTCATCTTTTATGGAGGTGATTTGAATTATTTCAATTCCAATCTTATTAAATTGCTGTCCGAGAAAAGCTGAATTGGTATCGATAATTTGACCAATCAAGATTTCATCGCCTATGGTTATAATTTCTGCGTTCATTTATTTCACATTAACTTTAAAAACTTGTTGATCTTCTATTCTTCCTACCAAAACATCGTCTTCTTGCACTTTACCGACTCCTGCAGGCGTTCCAGTAAAAATGATGTCACCTATTTTTAGGGTAAAAAACCGGGAGACATAAGCGATGAGTTCGTCAATTTTCCAAAGCATTAGTTTCGTGTTGCCTTGTTGAACGATTTCATTATTTTTAAGTAAAGAAAAATTTAAGTTATCTAAATTAAAATCATTTTTATCAAACCATTTTTTCCCAATGAGTGTAGCACCATCAAAGCCTTTAGCTTTTTCCCAAGGCAAACCTTTAGCTTTGAGTTTTGATTGTAAATCTCGTGCGGTAAAGTCAATTCCCAGTCCAATTTCATGATAATATTTATGCGAAAATTTGGGCTGAATGTGTTTGCCGAGTTTATTGATTTTGACTAAAACCTCAACTTCGTGATGCACTTCGTCTGAAAATTCTGGAATGACAAAAGGATGAGATTTAGGTAAAATAGATGAATCTGGTTTGATAAAAATAACAGGTTCATCAGGTTTTTCGTTTTCTAACTCGCTGATATGTTCTGTATAGTTGCGACCTATGCAAATAATTTTCATTAGACTTTTAATTAAAACAGCTACAAATGTAAACTAAGCCTTAGGGACTTTGACTTAAAATTAAGCTAAATCATAATTTGGGTTAAAAATCTTGTTTCAACTTTATAAATTATTACTTTTGTGCATCTTAAATTTTTAAATAAAGATTATGAATCTTCACGAATATCAAGGTAAAGAAATATTAAGCAGTTTTGGTGTTAACATTCAACGTGGAATTGTAGCCACTACAGCAGATGAAGCAGTAGAAGCGGCTAAGAAACTCACAGAAGAAACTGGCACAGGTTGGCACGTGATTAAAGCTCAAGTTCACGCTGGTGGTCGTGGTAAAGGTGGTGGTGTAAAATTAGCCAAAAACCTTAAAGAGGTTAAAGATATTGCCAATGAAATTATTGGGATGAATCTCGTCACGCCGCAAACTTCAAAAGAAGGTAAAAAAGTCAACCAAGTCTTGATTACTGAAGATGTTTACTATCCTGGTGACAATGAACCAGAAGAATATTATATGTCGGTTTTACTGGATCGTGCGCAAGGTAAAAATATGATTATGTATTCGCCAGAAGGTGGAATGGATATAGAAACTGTAGCTGAAAAAACACCTGACAAAATTTTTACAGAAGTGATTGACCCTGCTACTGGAATTTTACCGTTTCAAGCTCGTAAAGTCGCATTTAACTTAGGTTTGTCAGGTCAAGCTTTTAAAGAAATGTGCAAGTTTGTGACAAATCTATATAAAGCATATGAAGGTTCAGATTCTTCATTATTTGAAATTAACCCTGTCTTAAAAACCAGTGATGATAAAATAATGGCAGTTGATTCTAAAGTGACTTTAGACGATAGTGCTTTATTTAGACATAAAGATTACGAAAATATGCGTGATATCAGAGAAGAAGACGCTACTGAAGTCGAAGCAAGAAAAGCGGGCTTAAGCTATGTTAATCTTGACGGAAACGTAGGTTGTATGGTCAACGGTGCTGGATTAGCTATGGCAACCATGGATTTGATTAAACAAGCCGGAGGTGAACCTGCCAATTTCCTTGATGTAGGTGGAACGGCTGATGCCAAACGTGTTGAAGAAGCATTTAGACTCATTTTAAAAGATGAAAAAGTTGAAGCGATATTAATTAATATTTTTGGTGGTATTGTCCGTTGCGACCGTGTTGCCGAAGGTGTTGTAGAAGCTTATAAAAATCTCGGCGACCAAATTAAAGTGCCAATTATAGTAAGACTACAAGGCACAAATGCTGACTTGGCTAAAGAAATTATAGACAATTCTGGCTTAAATGTTGAAAGCGCGGTTCTATTTCAAGAAGCTGCAGATAAAGTTCATGAAGTATTAAAATAAATTAAAATTACTTTTTAAATTACAAAACGACTGCTGCAATGGTGGTCGTTTTTTTATTCCATACTTAAGGAGTCTCCTTATGATTAAAGGGAAGTTTCGTGTTTTTGGTTTTTGGGGTTTTTATGGGTTTGATAGTGTCTAAACGTTATTTTTTATAACCTCATTAGATTTTTTCATTATTCCATTGTATTCAATTCTGTTTAGTTCATAAATCCATCATTATCAGATAATTTACCAAAGAATTGTGAGTCAGAAACAAACAACTAAAGCTAAAGCCTTATAGGTTTGCATAGATTTTTTACTCTCATGAAAATTCAATTTTTAATTCTTTGCTTATTTGTAAGTTTTTTATCCAAATCTCAGTCCCATTTCGGATATGATAACGTGATTGAAAAAACCTTGTCTGAACGCTGGGAGCTAGATAAAATAGATAAGAATGGAACTTTTAAACTGACATTTTATAAACCTATTTATATTTTGCCTATAAGATGGACTAGCAGTCCCAATGAACTTCCTCAGAGTGAAAACCCAGAAAATAGTGTTGAAGTAAAACAAGATTATGACAAATTTGAAGCTAAATTTCAAATCAGTTTTAAGACCAAATTGATACAATCATTTCTTTTTGGTTATGGCGATATTTGGCTAGGATATACTCAACTTGCCAATTGGCAAATCTATAATGACCCTATTTCAAGACCGTTTCGGGAATTGAATTACGAACCAGAAGTCATTGTCAATTTTCCTTTGAATATAGATATTTTTGGAATTGATTTAAGAATGGCAGGATTGGCGTTTAATCACCAGTCTAATGGCAGGGATTTACCCAAGTCGCGAAATTGGAATAGAATAATGTTTCATGTTGCTTTCGAGAAAAACGATTTTCAGTTGTATCTCAAACATTGGGTAAGAGTAAAAAGCTCAGACAAAGATGATAATCCTGGTATAAGTGACTATATCGGTCGAATGGAAGGCAATTTCATTTACAATATAGACAAGCATAGCATAAATTTAATCGGAAGAAATTCTCTGAATTTTAATAAGAACAAAGGAAGTTTAGAGCTCAATTACTTTTATTCTGTCAAATCCAACCTGAGATTGCATTTTCAAGCCTTTACAGGTTATGGAGAAACTTTGATTGATTACAATCACTATCAAACAACTTTTGGAGTTGGTATTTCTTTTATAGATTGGTAAAAGCTTTTAAATTTTTTATTCAATGAATTTTTTAATTAAGCATATATCAAATTATTTCAAAAGGATTCAACTTCAATTTAACATACAATGTCAGAAGCAGAATATAAAACCTATCTTTGCCGATTAATTAAGAAATGATTTAAACATAAATAGTTGTCATTTCATAAACACTTTTTATGTCATTTAAGTCATTAGGGCTCACAGAGTCTCTTGTCAAAGCCGTCAATCATCAAGGTTACGACACCCCAACATCAATTCAAGTCAAATCCATTCCGCCAGTTTTAGAAGGTAAAGATGTTTTAGCTTCAGCCCAAACTGGGACTGGTAAAACTGCAGGATTTACCTTACCACTACTCCAACTTTTATCTCAAAAACAACCCTTACGTAAAAGGCCTGTCCGTGCCCTTATCCTCACACCTACAAGAGAATTGGCTGCACAAGTTCATCAAAACGTTAAAGATTACGGCAAGTTTTTAGATTTAAGGTCAACGGTTATTTTTGGTGGCGTAAGTCAAAAATCTCAAGTTTCTACACTTAGAAATGGTGTTGATGTCCTGATTGCTACACCTGGACGACTTATCGATTTGAACAATCAAGGTTTGTTGTCTTTAAAACATATTGAAATTTTAGTTTTAGACGAAGCCGACCGTATGTTGGACATGGGCTTTTTGAGAGACATTAAAAAAATTATGGGTCTTATCCCCAAACAAAGACAAACGCTATTGTTTTCGGCTACGTTTTCTAAAGATATCAGAAAACTAGCGAATGAATTTTTAAACAATCCAGTTTCTGTAGAATCTACACCAGAAAACACCACGGTAGAAGCCATAAAACAAAAAGCCTATAGAGTCGCCAAAGCAAAAAAAACAGATTTACTCATCAAATTGATTTCTGAAGGGGATTGGGAGCAAGTTTTGGTATTTACCAGAACAAAGCACGGCGCCAACAAATTAGTCAAAAAACTAGAAGCTGCCAAGATAGGCGCTGCACCTATTCACGGCAATAAAAGTCAAACCGCAAGGACAAAAGCCTTAGCTGGATTTAAAAACGGTTCTATCAAAGTTTTAGTTGCTACAGATATTGCCTCTCGTGGATTAGACATTCCATTATTGCCACATGTGGTGAACTTTGAGCTACCTAATGTGTCTGAAGATTACGTTCATAGAATAGGAAGAACAGGCAGAGCTGGCGCCAGTGGACTTGCCATTTCTTTAGTCAGTGCTGATGAGACTGTTTTTTTACGAGATATAGAAAAACTGATTGGCGAGAAAATTCCTAAAGAAGTTTTAGAAGGTTTTGAGCCCGACCCGAATGCATCGACAAAACCTTTTAACCCACAACAACGTCGGCAAAAATCTCGCCGTAAATCAAAATAAATTTTCTATTCAAAAAACCAAGATTAAAAATGGATTATAAGCTTTGATACCTAAGTTATAAATTTAAGTCTAGCAGAACATCGTTTAAGTAAAATAAAGACTTTGCTAAAACAATTTATGTGGTTATTAAAATTGACTTTTCAGGTTAAAGGCTTCAAAATGTAAAACACATTTTTTTGTTAAATTATGGATCTAAAATTTAAGTTTTTTTAATCAATTTTTTCAATGAATCTAATAAGAATATTTTATATTTGCATTGTGATTCCTATTCATTCTTCATACTGAGTTTTCAAGAATATTGGTATTATTTTTTGAGCTAACATCACCTAACCTTAGGCAACTATTTACTGAATTTCATCTTCATAAAAATATTGTTATGAAAGCCATTTACGCCTATATTTTTTTACTATCCTTTGTCTCTGTTCAAAGCCAATTTTTAATTGAAAATGGCACAGAAATTTTTATCAAAGGTCAAGCTAATCTCTATTCAGATATTGAGCTTATCAACAAGGGTGAAATCACATTTGATGCAGCAGCCCAAGGTGGTTTGTTTATAGATGCAGGTCTTGACAATTCAACGGGAATACTCACTTTAAACGATGCTGTATTGCATTTAGGAAGCGATACACCAAGAGCAGACGGCACTCAAAATTTGATATTTGGCAACAGTGACAATGTAAAATTTGTTGAGTTAGGTAAAACGACAGGAACCTATAATGTTACTGGTGGATTATTGAACATTACAAAAACCTTAACCTCACACTCAGGAACCTTAGAAGCTAATGACAACATTGTTTTAAAAAGCACCAGCATAGCCAATACCGCGATAGTTTCTCAAAGTACTGCAGGCAATGTTAATGGTATTCGTGTTGAACGCTTTATTCCTGCTGATAGAGCGTTTAGAATAATGGCAAGTCCCGTAGATAGCGATAATTCCGTTTTTGACAATTGGCAACAATCTGGCTTAAATCCAGGTGATTCTGGATATCAACCAAATTTAGGAACACATATTACAGGTGGTTTGGCTAGTAATGGTTTTGACCAAAGTACTTCAAACAATCCCTCTATGTTTGTCTTTGATGTGACAAATCAAGTTTGGAATCCCATTAATGATAATACCAATGTGAGAATACTAGAAAATTCTTTAGCTTATTTTATATTGATTAGAGGCGATAGAAGTATTGATTTATCTATTAATGATTTCAACACAGAAATTCAAACAAACTTAAATGCAACAGGCTCTTTGCATATTGGAACAAAAATACAGTCGTTTATCGCTCCAAATGCAGATTCTTGGATTACTACGGCAAATCCTTATCAGGCTCCAGTAGATATGAATCAAGTTATTGGACCATCAAATACAGTTTTTAAAAACTCTATTTGGGTTTGGGATCAAACCAGTAATACCGGCGGTCAATTTGTAAGCATTGCCGACCTTAACAACCCCACTCCAAGTGTTCCTGGAAGTAATGTTACAGAGAATATCCAACCTGGTCAAGCTGTTTTTGTACAAACTATAAATTCAGGCAATGCAGACTTAATTTATGAAGAAATAGATAAAGTTGATAATTCTTTCTTGACTGATGTTTTTTCTGAAACTTCGTCAAATTCACTTTCTATTATGGATGGTTACATACGAATGGGGTTATACAACACAACCGCAACACCATTTTCTGATGTAGCCTATGATGGTATCATCGTGAAATTTGATGGTCAATACAGCAATGGTATCGACCAGTTTGATGCCATGAAATTATTTAATAATCAAGAAAATATGGCTGTAAAATTGAATAACACCTATCTAAGTGTTAATAACAGAAAACTGCCATCAAATCTCGATGAAATTATAGATTTATCCCTTTTAAATTTAGCGGAAAGCCAATATGTATTTAGTATAGAGCTAACGGGTTTATCATCATTACCTAATGGTCTTTTGTTATGGGATAAATATTTAGACACGTTTACTTTACTAAGTGACCAAATGCTTATAAATTTTGATGTTGACACTTCAATACCCGATTCTTTTGCAGAAGACAGGTTTGCTTTGGTATTTGAAAACAAAAACTTGTCTATTCAAGAGCAGTTATTACAAGATGTCAGTATTTACCCAAACCCGGTTTTTGATGAGAAACTCAGTGTTCTTTTTAAAGAAAACATTTCGGGGGCTGAGGTAGAAATCAAAATTTTCTCAGTCAATGGAAAATTAGTTAAAGAGCTCAAATATCAAAACGCTAAGCAAAGGCTTGACCTTAAAGAACTAAACTTTTCACCAGGCGTCTATATTTTAAAAGTTAGACAAGGTAAAATGAGTAGTGTATTTAAAATAATTAAAAAATAAAAAATTGTTAAAGCTAAGTCAAAACATAAGTTTAATAATGATCCAATTTCCACCAGTTCCTGGTAATGGAGATACAGGTATAGATGCTGCTCCCATTGATACCTATTTGATATTAGGTATAGTAGTAGGGTTGATTATTGGGTTTTTTATCCTTTTTAAGCAAAAAATAGATTTCAAGAAAGACATCTTACACTTTTTTAATTTTAAATCAATGACAAAATGATTTTATTCACCTTATGCTAAAATTTTTAAAACAATAAT
This sequence comes from Mesohalobacter salilacus, assembly GCA_003931895.1. Taxonomy (GTDB): domain Bacteria; phylum Bacteroidota; class Bacteroidia; order Flavobacteriales; family Flavobacteriaceae; genus Psychroflexus. The sequence continues at coordinate 1,683 of RRZV01000018.1, read as the reverse complement.
TATGAAATCAATTTTATTTACCCTAATATTATTTTTGAATGTTTTTATTACTCAAGCCCAAGTTGGTATAGGAACCTTAAATCCAGACGACTCGGCCGTTTTAGATGTTGAGTCAACTACACAAGGTGTTTTAATTCCAAGGATGACAACAACAGAAAGAGATGCCATAGTTACACCAGCAGAAGGCTTACAGGTTTATAATATAACACAGAACACACTTGATGTTTTTAGTGGTGGTAGTTGGAAGTCTTTTGTGTATTCAACAAACTCAAATATTGTAAATGTGTTTTCTCTAGCTGATCTACCAACGCCTGTTGCCGGGGAAATAAAATTAGAAAGTGATAAAATGTATGTGTTTTCTGGAATGGTTGATATTAGTCCAAATTATATTCTTATGAACGGAGCCGGAATGAAAGGTACGGATCCTCAAAAAGACATTGTAATCTCAGATGTTAACGGTGCTGTTTTAAGGAGTGTAGATACTGGGGTATTTATAGAAGATTTGGCTGTTGTACCAAATAGTAGTACAACCCAAGCTTATAATTTTTCCGATAGTACAGGAACACAGTTTTGTAATATTTTTTCAGGTGCTTCGGTTATAGAGTTCACACCATCTCTGGGGGTTGGTCAAATTTCTGGGTTTAGTGCAGTTACATTTAATAAGAATTTTTGGAATGTTACTGATGGTTTAAAAATTGGCGGTAATGTAGGAAAGTTTGCTTCTTCTTTATGTTTTATTACTGGTATTTCAAGTGGTTCAGGTCTAGAATTTTTAGGAAATCTTACCATAGACGATATTGATTTGTCAAACAATTATTTTATTTATACAGGTCAAACTGGGATCAAGGTAAATGCAGGTGCAACTATTGATAGAGGACGATTAACGACCAATATGTTTAGAGGTGTTGCAACCCCGCTAGACGGTATAGATTCTAATACACTAGGCTGGAACATGCTTCAAAATACAGATATACCTGATTCAAGAGCGATTGGATTTGGTTTTTTTAACGGTAATACGACAGCAACAACTTTTTTAAATACAACAGATTATGTGAAAGTTGCTGGATCTGTAACACCTACATTTCAGCAAAGATTTACTGTAAGTGCCAATAACAGAATAACATATGATGGGAGAAGACCTATAGTTGCTCAAATCAACGCATCTATAAATTCAACTTCACCTGCAAATGATTCAAGTTATACCATTGCGATTTTTAAAAACGGAATAGAATTAGCTAATCAACCCATAAACACTTTGTCTGGCTTAGGAAATAATGTTCAGTTTCAACTCTCAATTGATACAGAGATAGATTTAATAACTAATGATTTTGTTGAAGTTTTTATCCGATCAAATAATGGAACGAGTTCATTGACCGTTAATGGATTACAATTTAACGTCTCTGATTAATATATTCAGTTCAGTTTTTTAAGAATAAAGAAATACCCTCAAGACTCTTGATATCTTGAGGGTATTTACCTTACTATCCATTAATGTTAAGTTTTAAGCTTTTTTATTTTAGATTTAAATTAAAAAATCCAATAATTATATAAACGAATAAACATTATTAAACCAGTAATGAGAATTTATGTCACACTGAGCGCAGAAGAAGCGAAAAAGCAACCATTCGACTGCGCTCATGGAGACATTTTAGCTTAAGATTTAGAGTAATCATTATTACTGGT
>RRZV01000073.1 GCA_003931895.1 Mesohalobacter salilacus | reverse complement strand
AATTTTCATCCTATAAATATATAAATTGCTCGCGAAAAAACACGCCTAAATTTTCGATTTTGCCAAAACTCCCGCATTACTTATAGCTGTTGTTACCTGCTGGCCTTCTGCGTTTTGTTTTGTTTTCTATCGGATAATTTTTCAATACCAACTTTTCCGATTTTGAATAGAATCAGAAAGAAAGCAATTATTGCAGAAAACCAAGCCGTATTATAAACTCAAAAATAAAAATTGTCTATCGGAATGAAACCTGAAAACTGTGTTCCCAAAATTATGCACACGATAAAAATTCGCATTAAGGTTTTGAACCAAGTCGTCTTTGTCAACATTTCATAAAGTCCAATTATCAGCACGAAAATGAACAGAGTGTCATAAGTTATATTCAAAGATATTAGTTCGTCAATTTCTGGGTTTTCCGTTCTCCACTTTTTCAATTCAAAATACTCAATGATATACAGTATTAGCTGAATCAGAATTGTGATGAAAATAGTTTCATTGAGTTATCCAAATCAGAGAGGCAACTGTTAACACAATAAATATGAGCCCAATTCGACCGTTCCAATCTTTTTTTAGTATTTCGTTGTAGGTGAATTTTCGACGATAAATTAAGTATCTAATTCCGGCACCAATTCTACGAATAATTGATGGAATTAAATCTTGAAAAAATTGGGTTAATAAATCTTCCATTTTTTTTGGTTCGGCTTGCAGGTAACGTTTCGGGCTATATGTAGTGCTGTGCAAAAATTACGCTACTTTTCAGCCATTCAACAAATTTACTAAAAAATCTCAAAACTTCGTATAAGCACAAAATACAGCATTACTTATAGCCTCGTGTTGTGCCTCGTCTTTTATTCATTCAGTTTATAATAGTTCCAAACTATAAATAATGCGATTCCAATTCCAGGATTCAAAAAGGTCACAATCATTATTAACCAATCAATTAGTTTTTTTGATTTGGTATCAATAATCATAAATATTACGAAAATTAGATTAACGATGAATTCTATTAATCTCATTACAGATTCTATTATTTCTATTGAATTAGGATTATCAATTGGATTTTCTATAATTGAGTAGTATATTTTTAATCCAAATGGATTTATAAATCTTGTGATTACCAAATAGATAAGCAATAAGATTATATACTTTTTGAAAACTCTTTTAAAATCCATAATTACTATGTTTTACCAGACTACGACCCATTTTTGAATAGTCATATTATTTTTATTAATTGTAACTCCTTTAGAATATCCCTTTGATAATTCTTCTGGTAAATTTTTTCTTTCTGTTAAATCAGCACTGTTTAGTATGTCTGTAAATTGAAAGTCTAATACTATTATCTCCAAGTTTTTAATTCTATTTATGTTATTTTTTCCACCGTCTGGTTTAAAAATTGCGTATTGTGGTATTGGTATAGGCTGTTCGCAATTGAAATTTCCTTGAACACCTTCTTCCAATTCATTATCGGATGTAGTTATTATGATTAAACACTTATCTGAAGAATTTTTTATCGCTTTTGCTTTTTCTGAATACTTTTCTCTCAATTTATTATATTCATCTTCATCAGAAATCTTTGTAGTAATGTGCATTCCAGCGTAATCATAGAAAAAATATTTTGGAGATGAATAACCATAACTCACAAAACTATTTGGAATCTTATTAGGTATAATATCAATCAACTTAGAATCAAATGAATTATAGCACTTAATATAATTTGCTTGGTCTTCAGGGCTATTCATATTTAAACAACCTTCCAAAACTATAAGTGATAATATTAAGAATATATAAGTTTGTATTTTCATTTATTTCTTAACGCGTTTTATATGAGGCACAACGGTCTGGCTATGAGTAGTGCGGGCAAAGAAAGCTCAAAACTTTTAATTTAGCCCAAACTCAAGCGAGCAATTTTCTGTTTATAATTTTCATTTTATAAATATATAAATTGCTCGCGAAAAAACACGCCTAAACTTTCGATTTTGCCAAAACTCCAGCATTACTTATAGCTATTGTTGTGGTGCGTATTTTAATTCAAAAGTTAGATAATCAGATATTTACTCGCGGTTTAATCAACTTTCGTTGCAAATATTTTCATTCGTTTTTATTCGCTGTTTTCATTCCATT
>RRZV01000001.1 GCA_003931895.1 Mesohalobacter salilacus | reverse complement strand
AAAATTTCAAAGAACCAAATAGTAAACAATTGAAAATCAAAGGGTTTTAAATGCCCACTAATGTAATTAAATATTAAATAGATTTTTAAGAATCATCAGCAATTTCAAAAACCTTTTCTACTGATGTATCAAACACTTTTGAAATCTTCAAAGCCAAAAGCGTAGAAGGCACATATTTGCCCTTTTCAATGGCGTGAACAGCTTGACGACTACTGCCAATGGCTTTAGCTAAATCGGCTTGTGTCATATCATTTTTAGCACGCCAAACTTTAATGCAATTTTTTAAGTTACCTTCCATCTTTCGCCGTTTTCAATTTAATTTGAAATATGATGATAAAAAACAACAGCAAAGTAAACATATTATAAACCATCACCGTAAAAAAATCAAAACCATGAACCAATAAAAAGGCTAATAACAAAACGCCATAATTCACATAAACTGCTAAAGCCAGAGATGATAAACGCAATTGCATAATAAACTCATCTTCTATTTTATTTTTAGAAAAACCAACCAAAACACCACCTATAATGATGAAGATACCACAAATATCATCAAAAACATTTTGTTCCATCCATTTAAAAAATCCATTATTTTGAACAAAAAAATCATCTGTGCTATACAAGCTTAACACTTTCATGTCAAATATTTCGGGTTCAAATTCAAATGTAGTAGCAAAAACACCGCCAAGAACACCGATAATTAAAATCACCAAAGCCCAAGGTTTAACCGAATTCGGAAATAAATAGGTTTTCATAAGTCAATTATTTTATTACAAATGTACTTTATAATTTACTTTTGACAAGTAAAATTGACTAAAAATGTTAATCCGAACTAACAATCTATTGTTTTGTTAATTTGAAAAAGCAATTATCAATAGTGTTATTTGCATTTAACAGTTTAAGACATTAAAAGTTGCAGAGAAGTAAACCAACCTTTTTTGAAAAAAATCATCTTTTTAATTTGTATAATGTAATTAAATCTACTTAAATTTGCAAAACATCTCAAAGGGGTGTCCCGACTGAATTCGATTTATCGATTGAATGTCAGGACTGAGATTATACCCAATGAACCTGGGCAGGTCATGCTGCCAAGGGAAAACAAGATAGTTTTATCTTGATGTATTACTCCTGATGCCAAAGCGGTAGTCAGGATTTTTTATTTAAAAACCATTTATTAACCAGAATAATCACCCCTTTTATTCGTAAAATTTATTACGAATGAAAACTGTATTATTTGCAATGAGCTTTTTGGCGTTTGGCTTGATTATAAACGCTCAGAATTTCAAATTAAGTGGAACGGTTTCGCAAAGTCAACTCCAATTAGAAAATGCTTTGGTGTACGCCAAAGGAACGAGTTATTCCACACAAACTGACCAAACAGGTTATTATGAGCTTGAACTACCGTCAGGAAAGTATCAAATTGTGTTTGCTTTTGGCAACTCTAAAACTATTGAAGTCAATTTAAACGAATCTAAAACGCTTGATGTCGATTTAGCAAAAGCTGTAGAAAGCTTGGAAGAAGTTTCTGTACAAGCCGTTCGAGTGGATGCGGATTCACCGATAACGCATTCTAATTTTTCAAAAACTGAAATCGCCAAACGAAATCTCGGTCAGGATATCCCGATATTAATGAAATTTTTGCCTTCTGTTGTTTCGACTTCAGATGCTGGGAATGGCGTGGGTTATACTTCAATTCGAGTTCGAGGCAGTGACAACTCTCGTGTCAACGTTACTATAAACGGTATTCCGTATAACGACCAAGAAAGTCAAGGCACATTTTGGGTCAATTTGCAAGATTTTGCCTCTTCAACCGAAAATATTCAATTGCAACGCGGTGTCGGAACCTCGACAAATGGCTCAGGAGCATTTGGTGCAAGCTTAAATATTTTAACCGATAAATATTCTAAGGAAGCTTATGCCGAATACAATACCAGTTACGGCTCGTTTAACACCTGGCGAAACAATGTCAAATTTAGCACCGGCTTACTCAATGACCACTTTGAAGTGTCTGGAAGGTTATCCAAAATAGAATCTGACGGTTATGTAGATCGCGCCACGTCAGATTTAAAATCTTATTTTTTGCAAGCCAATTACACGGATGAAAATACTTTAATAAAAGCCTTAGTCTTTGGAGGAACAGAAGTGACTTATCAATCCTGGTTTGGCGTCGATAGAGAAACGCTTAAAACCGACCGAACTTTTAATCCAGCAGGTCAATTCACTGACGAAAATGGCAATATCCAATTTTATGACAATGAAGTTGATGACTATGCTCAAGATCACTATCAATTGCATTGGAACCAAAGTTTTGATCAAAATTGGTCTTCTAATGTGAGTTTAAATTATACTTATGGAAGAGGATTTTTTGAGCAGTTTGTCGAAGATGCCGATTTGGCTTTTCACGATATTGATCCAGTTGAAGTCGGTAACGAAAGCATCGAAACTTCTGACTTGGTTCGGCGCCGTTGGTTAGATAACGATTATTATGTGGTGAATGCCAATATCAATTATTCTGATAACCAATGGGATTTCACATCTGGCGCTTTTTATAGCTATTACGACGGTGACCATTTTGGTGAAGTGATTTGGTCGAGGTTTGCTGGAAACAGCCTGATTCGAGATCGTTATTATGATGGCAACGGCACCAAACGAGAATTCACTACTTTTGCCAAAGCCACTTGGCGAATTGATGACCAATGGCAAATTTATGGTGATGTGCAAGGGCGTTTAGTGAATTTTGAAATGAGTGGTTTAACTTCAGATAAAATCAATTTGGTTGTAGATGAAAGCTTTGAATTCTTTAACCCTAAAGCTGGATTAACGTTCAGAGCCAACCTAAACCATCAATTATATTTATCTTATGGTCGAGCTCATCGCGAACCTAGAAGACAGGATTTTGAAAATGGAATTACGCAAGCAGAACGTTTAGATGATTTTGAATTAGGTTGGCGATTTCAAACGCCAAATTCGAGTATCAATACCAATATATATTATATGAAATTTGATGATCAGTTGGTGCTTTCCGGCGCCTTAGATGATGTGGGAAATCCCATTCGAGAAACCAGCGGGCAATCCTACCGTTTAGGTCTTGAAGTTGAAGGTCAATTTAAACTTAACAAGCAATGGTCAATACAGCCTAATATTGCTTTAAGCACAAATAAAAACCAAGATTTTGTGGCGCCATTAAATGGTGAATTGGTTAATTTAGGCGATACTAATATTTCTTATTCACCAGAAATTGTAGCTGGAAATCAACTCAGTTTTCAACCTATACCCGAATTTCAAATTAATTTTTTAAGTAAATATGTCGGCGAACAATATATGGGCAATATTGATAGTGAAGGGTCTAAATTAGATGACTTTTTTGTCAATGATTTAAACTTAGTTTACCGTTTTAAAAACATTTCAGTGTTTGATGAAATTGTTTTGACTGGTTTAATCAACAATGTGTTTGATGCTGAATACGAGTCTAATGGTTTCTTCTTTTTCTTTGAAAGCGCTGATGAAAATGGCAACCCCACAACCGTTGAAGGTGCAGGTTTTTATCCACAAGCGGGAATTAATGTGTTATTTGGAGCGAGTTTTAGGTTTTAAGAATAATATTTTAAAACCTAACCACTGTATTTTTCTCTAGTTTTAAAGGGATAACAGCTAATTTCAAATAAAGCATTTGAGTTTGGATAAGTTTTAGAATAACTTTTAATAAAGCGTTTAAATAAGAAGTGACTGTGTGTAAAGGGAACATTTAAATTTTTTCTTGACCAATTGTCAATGTTTAAGGTAGAGACATCTGTTTCATCAGGCGAAGTTGTTTTCACATACAAATAATACCGACTACCAGAGTATAAATCAAATGCAAAATAAGGATAATAGTATTCAAATAAATTTAAAATTGGTAAGACATAAAGTAGGACGACCCAAGACTTCTCAACAATTTTAAACTTTGGTTTGTCAATTGTGTTTTGTTTTAAAAATGCCAATGCATAAAATATCATTATAATATTCCATGACCACACAGCTGAGTTGATGTTTAAACCCAATGGACTAATGTATAGCAAAATAAATACATGAATTCCAATAACTGTAAAAAACCCAATCTTTCTATATTTTGATAATATCAATAACCCGGCAAAAAGCTCTATTATAGGTAATATAAACCCTAAGGCCTTAACTAATTTTGAGAAAGCAAAATCTGATGAAAAACCAAAAAGATCAATTAAAATACTTTTTGCCCAAATAAAATTGATAAATCTTAAATTGATTTTATTTAAACCACTATAAAAATAGGTTGCAGAAAGAAGGACAATTAAGTAATATTTGAAATATTTTGGCTTAATAGTATAAATTAGTACTATAGCATAAAACTGAAAAATAGGGGGTTGCCATCGCATCATATCAGAACTTATTAAAATAAACTCTAAAATTAACAGTAGTATCAACAGGCTTTTTTTAAGCTTGATAATTAGCATAATTAAAATAAGCAATGAAAATCCTGATATAATATCTTGAATCACTAGTGGGCACTAAAAATAAATAAAAGTTCTTTGAAATTCTTTGTTAATCGCGTATAC
>RRZV01000066.1 GCA_003931895.1 Mesohalobacter salilacus | reverse complement strand
CAAGGTTGGAGCACATTTATTTTCATACACACCCCCTTAAATAAATCCAGCCTTGCTTTTTTTATTTCTTCTTAACTTTCTATTTATTTTTTTATAATTTATTGTTGTTCTATATTTGTTTTATGGGATTTCAAAACCTATTGTGGGTATTTATAGGAGGTGGTTTAGGGAGTACTTTAAGATATATACTTTCAAAAGGCTTAAACCCTATGTTTACTAATGTTTTTATAGGTACCTTAACAGTAAACCTTATCGGTAGTTTGTTAATTGGTTTTTTTATTGGATTTGAAGCCAAATCTTTTATGCAAAAACCAATGTTTTTATTTTTAACTGTTGGGTTTTGTGGTGGATTCACTACATTTTCAGCCTTTGCCGCAGAAAATCTTAACTTTTTAAAATCTGGTGAATATTTTCAAGCCTTAATCTACAGTCTCGTCAGTGTTTTAGTTGGTATTTTATCTGTAGGCTTAGGGTTTTATTTAGCTAAACAACTTTAATTTAAAAAATAAATTTCATGAACGTTGTTTTTATTGAACCTTATCGCAGTCAACTCTTACCTTTAAGCTATACTAAACCAGTCTCAGAATTGAGATGTGGTATTCTTAAAATGAAAGAAAAATGGGAAAAACACTGCCCAAGTTTTACATTTTCAAATCTTACTGAAGATTATTTAAGCGAAATATGGCCTCTACATATTGAAGGTGACAATCTTTTTCTTAATGCTTCAGTATTTCCTAATAAAAACTTGGTTGATAGTCTAATAGATTTAAAACCAAATCAGGCTTTAAGTTATAATAATGACATTATTGCCTATCGTTCTGGGAAACAAGGAGAATATAGCGATGCCATAAAATACGATAAAGACATTTTAATTTTGAAGAACACTTGGGATATTTTCAAATTTAACCATACAGCAATTAAGGATGATTTTGATTTACTTACACGTAACAAAAAATCTGAGCCTCTTCCTGAACATATAGTAGCTATTAACCCAGGTCAAATATTTATTGAACCTGGTGCCAAACTTATCAATGGCACTTTAAACGCTTCAGAAGGTCCAATCTATATTGGTAATAATTCAGAAATTATGGAATCGGTAAATATTCGTGGCCCATTTGCTTTGTGCGATCACGCTGTGGTGAAAATGGGAGCAAAAATATACACGGGAACTACTATTGGCCCCTTTTCTAAAGTAGGTGGCGAAGTTAGCAACTCTGTTATACAGGGCTTTTCTAATAAAGGTCACGATGGATTTTTAGGAAATTCGGTTATTGGGGAGTGGTGTAACCTTGGTGCAGATACAAATACCTCTAACTTAAAAAACAACTACGCTTCTGTAAAACTTTGGGATTATAACAAACAGGGTTTTGCAGATACTGGCTTGCAATTTTGCGGACTTATTATGGGCGATCATTCTAAATGTGGTATCAATACCATGTTTAACACTGGAACGGTTGTTGGCGTAAGCGCAAATATTTTTGGTGAAGGTTTTCCACGTAATTTTATACCAAGCTTTAGCTGGGGTGGCAAAAATGGATTTATGACCTACAAATTTGAAAAAGCCATTGAAGTTGCTGAGGTTGTCATGAAAAGGCGTAACATAAAAATACGTGCTCAAGACATTAAAATTCTTGAACACGTTTTTGAAATATCACAGGAGTTTAGAAGACGATAAGTTACTATAAAAATGAATAACCTAGAGCAATTGTAAATACGCCGTTCTTACCATCTATAACATCGAATGTGTCTGTTACACCAAAAATATAACGGGCATCAGCTCTTAGACCAAAAGGTAAGTCAATTCCCAATCCAGCTGCACCAGACAAATCAAAGGTTTCTGCTTCGAAAGCATTGCCTACAGAATCTTGAATATTATCATCAACTAAGAAACCAAATTGTGGACCGACTTGAACGTTTAAACCGCCTATTAAATAGTATTTTAATAAAACTGGTACGTTAATGTAGTTTAAATCAAAATCTGTTGCATCAAATTCTGCGCCTTGTTGAGAGTAAAGCAGTTCAGCCTGTAGGCCAACTTTACTAAACTTTGCGCCGACAAAAGCACCACCGACAAAACCTGTCTTGTTGCTAGCTGAAGTTGCGTCATTTAAAGTAGCAAAATTGGCTCCTAATTTGACGCCAAAATCAATTTCTTGAGCGTAGCTCAGCTGTGCGGTAATTAAAATTACAAATAATAGTTTTAAGTTTTTCATGATATTTAAGTTTTGGTTAAATTTTGATATGGACTCACAAAAGATGAAAGTTTTGGTAGATTTTTCAGTTTGCGCTCTTGTTTTGTAAAACAAATATTTTCACCATCTATTTCTATACTTTTACGATAGCCTAACGCAAACATAAGTCTTTTTGGTATAAATTTTAAAAGCGGTTTTGAAATACTTAGTGTATAAAAATTTAATTTTTTTATACCAGGTATAAATGTTAATAAATTTTCTGCCTGCAGATTCCTGAACACCCTAGCCACTTTCAGTTTAAATCTATTTATACGCTTAATGTAAAAAAATCCATCTTCGCCCTTTTTTTGATATAAGGGCATAAAAATTCGAAAGTTTTTAGGTGCATAGATTGACTGATTATTTAATGTAGCTATACGTTCTCCTTTTTCTAATTTTTGAAAATTCAAATAGTTGCCACACATTTTAAAATTATCTTCAGGTTTTAAATCTTGTCTAAAAATCATTTCAAAATATTTAGCTGGTTTTGACTTAAAGTATTTTTCAGAAATCCCCATATCAATAAGAGCTTCAGCAGAAATTATTCCTGTGTGATAAAGTGTTTTGTAACAAAATATTTTCAACTCTTTGACTGAATCTTTTGAGTAATGTTCTCCGCCCTCAAAAGCTAAGGATACATGGCCTAAATCATTAAGTAAATTGAGTAGCGCACCTTCAATAAAAGATTCAACATTAAAAATAACGGGGTATCCTAAATTTCTAACAAATCTTCGATTAATCAAAGCATCGTTCATAACGATGAAAGGCTTTGTAGGTCCTGATGTGGTATGCAAGTCAATGCAATACACCTCAGACTTAGAACGCTTCAAAATATCGTACAATACATTGTAAATTTCGGTCAAATCATGATATTCACTAACATTGTCCTTACGGCTTGATTCTTCAAGATGAGATTTAGTCCAGATGCGATTTAAATCTTTATCTAAAAACCTAAATTCTTGTAAATACGCTTCTTGGTTTCCAAATATACCGTAGAGGTTACCCTTAAGTTGTTCAGGAAAATTATGAATATGCTCAAAAAAAGATTCAAGGGCTATATAGCCTGCTTTTTCGTTTCCATGAATACAACAAAAGAAAATAAGTGTAGGCCATTCTGGATTATGTTCAATAGAAGCTATTAATCGTTTTGGTTTAAGCATCGATAGAAAATTGTTTAAAATGCTCAGCATTTACAATACCAACTAATTTACCATCAGTAATAACTGGTAGAGCAGATATTTTGTATTTCTCCATCATTTCTTTAGCCTTTACCAGTTCTACGTCAGGATTTATAGTTTTGACATCAGTCTGCATAATAGTTTTAACCGATCGTGATTGTTTACTGCTAGAATCAACTTGTTTTATATCTTGCAAAGCTACAATTCCTTTAAGTTGATGTTCATTATTTTCCACTAAAATTTGATGTAAATTATTCCAATCCATTAAGTGTTGTAATATTAATATGGGATCATTTTGATGAACTACAACTAAATCTGTTGTCATAACATCTGAAACCGTAAAATCTGTAATTTTACAAGGTTTTTTATTGATATTGATATTTCTCCATTGGTGAACTGGTATATCCTTTTGCTGGTTTTTTAACATTTGATGAGTTAAAAAGTAGGCTGTCCTTCTTTTTGTAAAATGCTTTTTTAATCGACTATAATTTTTACTCATCCATTGAGATCCTGTTTTATTTTTTTGAACCCTCTGCTTCACAATATCCAAGTACGTTGCAATCTCTTCATCTGGAATACCATAGCTCTTGAGTCCTTTTTCTGCCATTGGCAAAAGCTCTTTGAGCAATAGTGATTTTGCAGAAATCTGTTTTCCAAACCATTCAAACTGTATATTTAAACCGTGCTTAGCGGCTTTATAAAAGTTTTGCCTAGCGGCTTTAAAACCCATAAGGTTTGGCAAATCCTTATACTCTTCTGGCATACCTGACATTAAACCAATCCAAAACGCGACATTAGCCACCTCATCTATTAAAGTTGGTCCTGTAGGAATATATCGGTTTTCTATTCTCATGTGTGGCTTGCCTTCACTCACTCCATAGCACAATCGGTTCCATTTGTAAAGGTTACCATTGTGCATAGCTAAAGCTTTCATTCTTGGCGGTTTGCCTTTACTTAAGGCTTCTGAAGAGTCTTCATCAACTTCAGCTGTAATGAGTAAGGGGTAATGTGAAATATCATTTTTAAAAATTTCTGAAACACAGTCATGAACCCAGTCGTGACCAAAAGTAACTCTTGGGCGTTGTTCTCTTAAGAGATAAACTGAATTACGAGAATCTACCGTTTGTTGAAATAAGGCTATACGAGTCTCTGACCATAATTCTCTTCCTAATAAAAGTGATGAATTTGTGCAGGCCGCTAAAACAGGACCAGAAATCATCTGTGCCCAGTTATATTTTTCCTTATACTCTCCTGGTTTAAGCTGGAGGTGAATTTGAAAGCTCGTATTACCACTTTCTGCCAATATCGAATCCAATTCCATTTTAAGTTCGTCAACTCCAGAAATTCGCACTTCAAACGATTTGTTTTTCGTTTTTTTAAGGATATCATTTAGTACGATATAACGTTGATAAGGTGTGATATTTTTAATGTCAAAATCTGCTCTTTCTATAGTAGGCAAAATACCAACTAAAGGAAAATGTACGTTAAAAGATTTTGATTTATCCTGAAGATGCTTGAGATGTGATTTTAAATTTTTATGTAATTGATTAAAAACGCCTGCTTTTAATATTTGCGGTTCTAAATTGATTTCCAAATTAAATTGTGATAATTCGGTGGTAAATAATTCACTATCAATATTGTCTAGTATTTCTAGGGCTTTACAAGTCGGTTTCATTTTATCGTCCGTAATTGCCAACTCCTGCTCTGCACCTATTCTTATAATATCATCTGGAAAAAGATTATTCTTGAGCATTTGGTCAAGCGTTTCAATATCCTTGAGCAGATAGTATGTAAATGCTTTTCTTGCTTTTATGTCTACTGTTGAATTGATACTTTTTCCGGACATCACATCAGATTTAAATAAATATTATTCCAAAATAATGATAATTTTATATAAAAAAACAGTTTTTAAACAAAAAAATGGAAATAGCTAATAAATATCAGTTTAGGTTTTTTATAAACTAGTATTTTTTCCAAAAATAGGAAGTAAACAAAATAAGTACAGTAAAGAGTTCTAGGCGACCAATGAGCATAAGGAAACTACACCACCATTTTGCTAAATGAGGTAAACCGTTGTAATTATCTACGGGACTTACGTCACCAAACGCTGGTCCGACGTTGCCTAATGATGAAGCCGCGGCTCCAACAGACGTCATAAAATCTAAGCCTAAAAAGGATAAGACCAAAGTCCCCACAATAAAAGACAACATATATAGTATAAAGAAACCTAAGACGTTATAAACAATTTTTTGATCGACAGATTTACCGTTATAACGCATAGGCAAAATGGCGTTGGGGTGTAAAATTCTTTTAAATTCTAAAATCCCATTTTTGATTAAGAAAACTTGCCTTACAATTTTTACTCCGCCTGCAGTTGATCCAGCTGAGCCACCTAAAAAATACAAGCCAAAAAAGAAAATACTTACAAAAGGCAGCCAAGCAGTAAAATCTGAAGTTATAAAACCTGTCGTAGTTACAACCGCTACAACTTGAAATAATGCGTGCCTAAAAGTTGCTTCAGCTTTTCCTAGCAACATAGGATGTTGAGTTGATGAAAGGCTTAAATCGCCCTGATAATAAACCGTAAAAAATGTTATAAGTGTAGCAGAACCAACAAAAAGTAAATACCAACGGAATTCTTCATTTTCAAACAGACGTTTGAGTTTTAATTTGAATGCCAAGTAAAATAAAACAAAATTGGTACCCGACATAAACATAAATACGATAATAATATATTGAATCCAATAATTATCATTCCAATAGGCAATACTAGCATTTTTTGTAGAAAATCCACCTGTAGATAATGTACTTAAAGCATGATTTACAGCATCAAACAAACTCATTCCCGCTATATGTAACAAAAGGGTTTCGACAGCTGTAAACGAAAAATAGATTAGCCATAAACGTTTTGCAGTATCAGTTATACGAGGTTTAAGTTTATCTGTATTAAGCCCAGGGGCTTCTGCTGTAAACAATTGCATTCCACCAATACCAAACATGGGGAGTATAGCTATTGTTAAAACTATGATTCCCATTCCACCAATCCAGTGAGTCAAGCTCCTCCAAATTAAAATTCCTTTGGGCAAGATTTCTATATCTTCAATTATGGTAGCGCCAGTGGTTGTATAACCTGAAATTGTTTCAAAAAAAGCATTTGTAAAACTTGGAATTGAGTTGGTTATTAAGTAGGGTAAGCTTCCACTCAAAGCCATAAAAATCCAACCTAATGTAACAATGAGATAGCCTTCTTTAGTACTGATATCTTTGTCGTGGTTTCGTGTAAAAAACATCAGCATTATACCCAAAATAAGTACAATTAAAAAAGCGATAAGCATTTGAGATAAAGTTTGCATCTCACCGTAATACCAACTTGTGAGGACGCCAACAGAAATAAACAAACCATTGAATACCAATAGAATACCCATTACATGTAAGATGACAGAATAATTGAGTTTTGTCATTTTATACAAATAATTTTTCAACTTTCATAATAGATGTCGGTAACGAGCATATTAAAACTCTATCTCCAGGTTTAATCTTAAAATCACCTAAAGCTATTATGCCCTCACCATCTCTTATAACACCTGCTATAATTGAGGTTCTTGGCAACTTTATATCAGCTATTTTAGCATGAGTAATCTTAGAATCATGCTTAACTTCAAATTCTAAAAGTTCTGCATTAAGATTATTGAGTTTTGTTAAAGCAACAATATCACCTTTTCTGATATATCTAAAAATATTATTTGCGGCAATAAGTTTTTTATTAACCAAAGTATTGATACCGATTGACTGGCTTAATTGAAAGTAATCCATATTCTCAACTAAAGCAATTGTTTTATGTACATGTTTTGAGTTGGCTACCAAGCAAGACATGATATTGGTTTCTGAGTTTTCAGTCACAGAAATAAAGGCATCCATTTCAGTGATGTTTTCCTCCTCTAATACATCAACATTATGGCCATTTGCATTAATCACCATCACCTTGGGTAACATGTCTGCAATTTCTAGAGCTTTTTCATGGTTTTTTTCTATAAGTTTAACTTTAAACTTTTTATCAGTTAATTGTTTAGCAAGACTTCTCCCTATATTGCTTCCACCGAGAATCATCACATTTTTAATTTGATGTTTTGTGGAGCCAGACAATTTGTAAAGCTCTTCAACACCAGAATTGTCTGTTACAAAATACACCCGGTCTTTTTTATGGAATTTAGTATCACCTCTTGGAATAAGAGTGTATTGCGTACCATGTCTTTGAATAGCAATAGGCATAAAATGCAAGCCTGGATAAAAATCAGCAGCTTCTTTAACATTTAGGCCTACAAAAGGGGCATTTTCTGAAAGTGTTAAGCCAATCATGGTTAACACACCGTCATCAAATTCATAGGTGTCAGAAAAAGCAGATTGACTTAAGAGCAACATGACTTCGTCTGCAGCTAAATGTTCTGGAGATATCATTTCATCAATTCCTAGTTGACTGATATTGAGCTTGTCTTTACAATCTATAAATTCAGGGTTAGACACACGAGCTATGGTTTTTGTAGCGCCAAGTTGTTTTGAAATAACACAAATTGTAATATTTGTCGATTGATCTGAAGTTACTGAAATTACTAAATCGGTTTGAGCAACATTTGCGCTATTCAGTAAACTCAAGGAGGTCGCATCTCCATAAATAGTTTTGATATCTAATTTTTTGTCAGCGTAGGCTAATCGTTCTTTATCAACATCAATTAAAACTATATGATGTGACTCATAAGACAAAAGTTTTGCGAGGTGGTAGCCAACTTCTCCACCACCAGCTATAATTATTTTCATAATACAAAACTAGACATTTCTAATAAAATACAATCCCCTCCTTAGTTTAATGTATAGCTTAAGTATAATGAGGATAAAATAGCCTCGTCTAAAATATGACAATCTGAGTATGATTGGTTGTCATTCAAATTAAAATTCTGATTATTAAATTAACGAATAAACGTTATTAAACCAGTAATAAGAGTTTATGTCACACTGAGTGCAGAGGAAGTGAAAAAGTGACCATTAGACTGCGTTCATGGAGACATTTTAGCTTATGATTTAAAGTAATCATTATTACTGGTTTAATAGCATAGAACCAAAATATATTATTACGATTGTCAGGTCGACCCCCTGAAAATTATAAATTTTATCTAATAGGGCATGACGTTTTTAATTACAATAACGAACTTCTTACCTTACTTCATCTTCGCTCAGTAAAGGCTTTGGAAGAGGAGCGATATTATTTTATATATATTAGAGTATCAGTGATATACATAAAAATGTCGTTAGTAGGGCAGTCAATACCTATTTAGACTTTGAAGAAAAATTACTCCAAGCAATCATACCACCTTTTAAATTATAAATGTCTTGAAAACCTATTTGATCTAGTTTCTTTGCTGCATTTAAACTGCGCTGACCACTTCTACAATATAATAAAATAGGTTTTGACATTTCAAATTTTGATTGGCATTTTTGAACAAAGTCAGACTTAAACACATCAATATTAACAGCTTTAGAAATATGTTGCTGATTAAATTCTGCTGGTGTTCTCACATCAAGCAATTGAATTTTTTCCTGTTCGTTTAGAAGTTGTTTTAGAGCAGTTACAGAAACTGTTTTTATGTTGGTTTTAGATTTTAAAAATTCTGATAAAATAGACATATAAATACATTTTTACGCAAAAATAAAGAAGCCTATTTTAGTGATACGTAACAAAAGTTACAAGTAAAAAATTGACTTCAATCATAATTTGAGTAATAAATTTTTAAATTATATCTAATTTGTGATAAGCTTTGTAAATTTGCACTTTCAAAATAAGATAAATGCACATTGAACAATTTAAGGATAAAGCGCTATCACATTTTTCTTATGCTATAGTTAGTGGTGATTATATTGCATTAGTTGATCCTGCCAGGAATCCTTTACCCTATTATAAATTTGCTGAAAAGCATCAAGCTAAAATTGTAGCTGTTTTTGAAACTCATCCACATGCTGATTTTATTAGTAGTCATTTTCAAATACACCAAGAAACTGGAGCGACTATTTATGTCAGTAAAAATTTAGGTGCTGATTATCCCCATAAAACCTTCGATGACGGTGATGAACTACAGTTAAGTGATGTTGTTTTTTCTGCTATAAATACACCAGGACACTCTCCAGACAGTATCTGTATTTTAGCTAAAGATAAACAAAACTCTAAACAAGCCTTATTTACAGGAGATACCTTATTTATTGGAAATGTTGGTCGACCAGATTTGAGAGAAGATGTTGGTAATATGAAAGTAACAAGAGAATCTTTAGCCAAATCAATGTACCACAGTATTCAAAATAAGTTTTCGCACTTACCAAATGAGGTCATAATTTATCCTGCTCACGGTGCTGGAAGTTTATGCGGAAAAAATATGAGTGACGCCTCATCAAGCACTCTTGGAAATGAAAGAACAGGAAATTGGGCTTTCAAACCTCAATCAGAAGAAGAGTTTATTAAAGAAATTTTATGCGATCAACCCTTTGTCCCTTCATATTTTGGGTTTGATGTTGACACAAACAAAAAAGGCGCAAACAATTTTATGTCCAGTATTTGGTCTGTTCCAATAAATCTTAATGTTTCCAGTATTGAAGACGAGTATTTAATAATTGATGCTCGAGAACAAGCTAGCTACAAATCTTCACATTTGCCCAACAGCATTAATATCATGGCAAGAAGTGAAAGTGACAAATTTGAAACATGGCTAGGTGCTATTGTAAAACCCAATGAACCTTTCTTTCTAGTCATTGAAAATGTAGACAGCTACCAATATATGCTAGAGCGCGTTTCAAAAATTGGCTATGAAAGTCAAGTCTTATCTGTCGTCACATTGGATGATAGGGTTAAAAATGAAAGCGACGCTATTTTAGATCTCGATAAATTTAAATCTCAACCTAACAAATACACTATAATTGATATTAGAAATCAAAGTGAAGTAGATAATGGATTAGTTTTTGAAGATGCTCTGCATTATCCTTTAAACCGACTAAGGGAGCAAGCTCAAAATATTCCTGAAGATAAACCAATAGTAGTTCACTGTGCTGGTGGCTACAGAAGTACAGCAGGGTACAGTATTGTTAAAAATATAAAGCCAAACGCTGAAGTCTTTGATCTTAGCTTTGCTATTTCTGATTTTAAATCCTAAACATGCTCAAAATCAATATTGGTGGCGTCCCAGAACATTTCAATTATCCATGGTTAAAATGTATTGGAGATAAAGCTTTCAAAAATATTGCAGATGTCAATTGGAAAGATTGCCTTGGAGGCACTGGCGAAATGGCAGATGCCCTTGAAAAAGGTAAAATAGATTTAGCCATCATGCTCACCGAAGGAAGCATTAAAGAAATAGAATCAGGAAAACCTTTTAAAATTATTCAAAAGTATATTGAAAGTCCACTCCTTTGGGGAATTCATGTTGACGCCAAAAGTTCATTTAAAACTATAGCAGACATCAAAGAAAAAACAGCCGCTATAAGTCGTTATAATTCAGGATCACACTTAATGACTTACGTTTTAGCTGAAAATAACTCTTGGAATTTGAACGCTATAAATTTTAAAATTTGTAAAAATCTCCACGGAGCCATAAAAGCCTTAAAAGCCAAAAATGCTGATTTTTTACTTTGGGAACGCTACACGACAAAGCCTTTTGTAGATAAAGGAGACTTAAAGCACTTAGGCAATTGCCCAACACCATGGCCGTGCTTTGTTATAGTCAGTAGAATTGACTTTTACGAAAATAATACTGAGATAATAAATGAAATACTAAACGTCATTAACTCAGAAACCTTAACAATTAAAAACAACCCAAAACTCCCTGAAATTTTAGCTGGGCGCTATCAATTAAAATTAAAAGATGTTAAGGATTGGTTGTCAAAAACAGAATGGAGTCAAGACAACCTTAACGCAAAAGTCATGAATTCATTAAAAAATAAGCTTAAAGAATTTGACATACTTTCATAAATTTTAAAAAATGACGCAACCTTTTTAGGGTTTGTATATCTACTTATTAAATACCCAATTTATATGTATTATATTTTAATTGCTCTTATTATACTTATTGCGATAAATTTTTTACTTCTTAAGTTTAGCAGTAACCCATGTGAGGTTACACAAAAGAAAGAAACCAAAAAGGTTAATATGCCTGAGCGGAATAATTATATTCCTCAACCAGCTATGGCAGATAAATAATTTTTAGTTCTCTTAAAATCAATCTATTCATTCAAATTTTATATTTAACCCACTTACCAATCTATTGCTTTGTTTCCATGATCTTTAAGGTAAGTATTCGCTTCACTAAAATGCTTATGCCCAAACCAATACCCACGATTAGCACTTAAGGGAGAAGGATGTCCTGAGGTTAAAACTAAATGTTTTTGCTTATCTATTAAAGTAGATTTGCGTTTGGCAAAACCACCCCAAAGCATAAACACCAGATTATCTCGATGCTCTGACAAAGCTGTGATTACAGTATTTGTAAACGTCTCCCAACCTTTTCCTTGGTGACTTCCAGCCTGATGTGCTCTAACGGTTAATGTTGCATTGAGTAACAAAACGCCTTGTTTTGCCCAAGGTGTAAGGTTACCACTGTTAGGAATAGATTTCCCAGTATCTTGATACAACGCTTTAAAAATATTTTCCAAAGAAGGTGGCTTGGGTATACCATCCTGAACAGAAAAACACAAACCATGAGCTTGACCTTCACCATGATAGGGGTCTTGACCTAAGATTACAACTTTTACATCAGGAAAAGGACATAAATCAAAAGCCTTAAATATATCGCTACCTTTAGGATAACATTTGTATTGTTGGTATTCATCTTTAACAAAATCGACCAGGTCTAAAAAATACGGTTTTTTAAATTCATCTTTTAAGATATTTTTCCAATGGGTTTGAATATTAACCTTCATGTTTATGTGTATTTTTGTAAAGTTAACAAGCTTTAATTACATATGTCTCGTATTTCTTCTAAAACCCTTTCCGATCTTGAATTTAAAGAGGTATGTCTTCATATACGAGAATATTGTGTAACCACATTAGGACAAGATAAAGCATTAATAATTAAACCTTTTAATTCACACAAAACAGCCACAACAGCATTAAAGCAAGTTGCTGAATACAAATCTTCTGATTTTGAAGATAAATCTATCCCAAGACATGGCTTTGATGACATCTCTTCGGACCTTAAACGCTTATCTATAGATGGCAGTATTCTTGAGGAAAAATCATTTGGGAAATTTAAGGATATCTCAGAAACTGCTAATACGTTGATAAAGTTTTTCAAAAAAAATGAAGTCCTCTACCCCAACCTGCATCACAAATTTTCAAAGCTTTATTATACCCACGACATTATTGAAACCATTGAAAAAGTCATTAACAAATTTGGTGAAGTTAAAGATGACGCCAGTGAAAACCTTGCTGTAATTAGACAAGAAATACAAGTGACAAGAAGCAAAATTGGATCGAGTTTCACTAAAGCCCTTGGGCAATATCAATCAATGGGTTACCTGGCTGATATCAAAGAAAGTTTAAGTGAAAATATTCGCACGCTCGCTGTAAAAGCCATGTACAGAAGAAAAGTTAAAGGCAAAGTCCTTGGTCAATCTAAAACAGGAAGTATAGTTTATATTCAACCTGAGTCAACTGATACACATACCAGAAATCTCTTAAATTTATTGGCAGATGAAGCTCAAGAAAAAAACAGGATTTTACAACAACTCACAGAAGACATCAGACCTTTTTATAAATTGCTTTTAAACTATACCAAGACGCTAAGCGATTTAGACTTGATTTATGCTAGAAAGCGTTATGCCGATGATATTAATGGGATTTTACCTGAAATTTCTAATGACAAGACTTTAGTCTTAAAAGACGCTTATCACCCCTTATTGCTAGTGGCTAATAAAAAAATAGATGAAAAAACCTATCCTCAAGATATTAGCTTAGATAAAAATCAACAAATTATAGTTATTTCTGGGCCTAATGCTGGTGGTAAAAGTATTACGCTTAAAACTGTTGGTCTTTTACAACTCATGCTTCAAAGTGGTATTTTAATTCCAGTTCACGAGTATAGCCGTGTTTGTTTTTTTGATAATATCTTGACCGATATTGGTGATAACCAGAGTATTGAAAATCATTTAAGTACTTATAGCTATCGGCTAAAAAACATGCGCAATTTTCTAAAAAAATGTGATGACCAAACCTTATTTCTAATCGACGAATTCGGCACAGGTACTGACCCTGAACTCGGCGGAGCTCTAGCTGAAACATTTTTAGAAGTATTTTTTGAAAAAGGCGCCTATGGTATTATCACTACGCATTATGCTAACTTAAAAAAAATGGCCACAGAAACTCAGGGCATTAGCAATGCCAATATGATGTTTGATAGCAAAAACCTAAATCCCATTTTTAAACTCAAAACTGGTGAGGCTGGAAGTTCATTTACCTTTGAAGTGGCTCAAAAAAATGGTATTCCTTATAGTCTTATTAATCGATCTAAGAAAAAAGTAGAACGCGGAAAATTACGGTTTGATAAAAGCATAGCCAAACTTCAGCAAGAAAGGCGACAGCTCACACAGACTAAAAATGAATTATCTTCAAAAGCAGATCAGGCAGACCAAGAACAAAAACGCTTAGATGTTATAAATGAAAAACTTCAAAAAAAACTTGAAAGTTTCCAAAACCTTTATGACAGTAATCAAAAGTTGATTTCTTTAGGACAAAAGCTTAATAATATGGGCGAGCGTTACTTTAATCATAACAATAAAAAGAAATTAATCGCCGAGTTTTTGAGTATTATAGAAAAAGAAAATGCTAAGCGAACACAAATCAACAAAAAAGAACGGGTTAGGCAGAAAAGACAAAGAGCAAAAACAGAAAAAGAAATGCATAACCGTATTGATAAAATACGCGAAAAGAAAAAGAAAGTTGCTGAAATAGAAGCTAAAAAACCCCCTAAACCTAAACCCAAACTTCATGAAGGAGATAGTGTACGCCTCTATGATGGCAAGGCAGTTGGCACAATTGATCGGTTTGAAAAACAAAAAGCGATAGTCAATTATGGGGCATTTACAACCTCAGTAGAACCTGATATGCTTGAATTAGTAAAAACTGCAAAATGAAAAAAGACAAACAACTCCCTGAAGACAAACATATTATATTGTTTGATGGCATCTGCAACTTCTGCAACGATTCGGTTCGTTTTATAATGAAGCGAGACAAAAAAGATCTTTATAGATACGCCTCATTACAATCTGAATTAGGACAAAAACTCACTCAAGAACGCAATATTAATACAGATGAGGTCGATTCTATTATACTTATACAACCAAGCGAAGCGTATTACATAAAATCTGACGCTGCTTTAGAGATCGCTAAAAATATGTCTGGCTTGTATCCTGTCTTGTCTATATTTTTAGTTTTACCTCGTGGTTTTAGAGACTTTTTTTATGACTTAATCGCTAAAAACCGATACAAATGGTTTGGTAAAAAAGAGATCTGCCCTATGCCATTACCTGAAGAACAAGACAAATTTCTTGAAGTTTAAATGGTATGAAAATTAAATTTAACACTAATCAAATAATAATAAACGACGATGCAGGTTTGCAAACTAAAATGTTTGTTTTTTTATCTGCATTAAATCTCCTAAATTTTTTATTTCAAACATGGTCTAAATGGAATGAATTTGATAACCCACTTTTATACTTATTTTTAGTATTTTCAGTTTTAATGCTTATGTTTTTAATCTATTATCTATTTTACAATTCATCTCAAGAAATTATTGAACACGAGCAGATTCAATACTTTAAAATCAAAAACATCCTAGGCCTTAAGCTAAGATATTTCAAATTAACAGATGGTAAAACCCGATTGTTATATTTTAAAGGGAAATCTAATGAAATTAGTTTATTGAAAGACCATCTGAAACAAAACAACCTACCAGTATTCTCATAAGATATTCTTTAAATCCTCAATCAATATATTTAGCTTTAGTACTTTTGCAAAAAAAATTAATGAAACGTGTAGTAGTTGGTTTAAGTGGCGGAGTAGACTCAAGTGTTGCGGCTTATTTGTGTAAAAAGCAAGGCTACGAGGTTATTGGCTTATTTATGAAAAACTGGCACGATGACAGTGTCACCATAAGCGACGAATGTCCGTGGTTAGACGATAGTAACGACGCCATGATGGTAGCTGAAAAACTTGATATACCATTCCAGACTGTAGATTTAAGTGAGGAATACAAATCTCGCATTGTGGACTACATGTTTAAAGAATATCAAAATGGACGAACACCAAATCCGGATGTGTTGTGCAATCGAGAAATAAAATTTGATGTGTTTTTAAAAATTGCCGAATCTCTTGGTGCTGATTATGTGGCTACAGGCCATTATTGCAGAAAAGCTATAACAGAATCTAATGGAAAAAAAACTTATCACTTATTATCAGGTTTAGACCAAAACAAAGATCAATCTTACTTTTTATGTCAAATTAACCAACAGCAACTCTCTAAAATTTTATTTCCAGTAGGTGAACTCCAAAAATCTGAAGTAAGGCAAATCGCTGCTGAACAAGGCCTGACCACAGCTGAAAAAAGAGACTCGCAAGGCTTGTGCTTTGTCGGCAAGGTAAAATTACCTGAATTTCTTCAACAGCAACTCAAACCTCAAACGGGTAAGGTCATTGAAGTTGATGCTAAGCATGATGTGTTTCAAAAAGAGCCAGAACAAAATATTGAAAGCCAAACTCAAAAAAACCACTACAAGCCACAAGATGGAAAAGTGGTAGGCGAGCATCCAGGCGCTCATTTTTTTACTAAGGGGCAACGAAAAGGCTTAAATATTGGTGGTACACCAGAGCCTCTTTTTGTGATAGAAACTGATGTTAAAGACAATATAATTTATGTTGGGCAAGGAAAATCTCATCCTGGATTGTACCGTAATGGTCTGAAGGTGATGAATGATGACATACATTGGTTGAGAGAAGATTTAAAACTTAAAGTGGGTGAAAAACAGAATTACTTAGCTCGAATTCGATACCGTCAACCTTTAGAAAAAGCAACTTTGTTTCAAGAAAAAGATGCTTTGCATATTATATTTGATAGTCCACAAATGGCCATTGCTGAAGGGCAATTTGTAGCATGGTACAAAGATGATGAACTGATAGGTTCTGGGGTTATTAATTAATGTGATAATATTATGATTTGAAGATTTGAAAATTTGGTGATTTGAAAATTTGAAACTCAAAACCTCATAACCTCCTAAACTCATAACCTCCTAACTTCAAAAAAATGTTTAAAAACAATAGCATAACAAAATTATTTGATATTAAATATCCCTTAATTCAAGCGGGAATGATTTGGGCTAGCGGTTGGAAGCTTGCTTCTACTGTTAGTAGCGCAGGTGGTTTAGGCATTATCGGTGCAGGTTCTATGTACCCAGAAATATTAGAAGAACATATCGATAAGTGTCAACAAGCTACTGACAAGCCTTTTGGTGTTAATGTGCCTATGCTGTATCCTGATATTGACAAAATCATGCAAATTATAGTTGATAAAGACGTAAAAGTCGTCTTTACTTCGGCCGGTAACCCAAAAACTTATACAGATTTTTTAAAATCTAAAGGAATTAAGGTTATACATGTTGTTAGTAGTGTAAAGTTTGCCCTCAAAGCTCAACATGCTGGAGTTGATGCCGTTGTTGCTGAAGGCTTTGAAGCAGGAGGTCATAATGGGCGTGAAGAAACGACGACCTTTACGCTAATACCAATGGTAAAAAAAGAGATTGATATACCTTTAATTGCCGCTGGTGGTATTGCCAATGGTCAAGCTATGTTGGCTGCTATGATTTTAGGTGCTGATGCTGTACAGGTCGGAACACGTTTTGTAGCAAGTCATGAAGCTTCTTCACACATGAATTTTAAACAAAAAGTTTTAGACATCAAAGAAGGAGAGACTCAACTGACTCTAAAAGAACTCGCACCAGTTAGGTTAATCAAAAATAAATTTTATAAGGATATTCAGGTTTTATATCAACAATCGCCTAGCAAAGAAGACCTAAAAAAATTATTGGGTCGCGCAAGAGCTAAAAAAGGGATGTTTGAAGGCGACTTAAATGAAGGCGAACTCGAAATCGGCCAAATATCTGGACTTATTGATAAATTATTGCCAGCCCAAACAATTGTAGAACAGATGATTAATGAATACCGTGAAGCAAAAACAAGAATCTGTCAAGAATAGTATTTTGTTTAACGAAATTCTTTTAATAGTTCGCTAACTTTGTCTTGCCACTGTTTTTGAACTACAGAATCTAAACTGTGCTGTGTTTCTTTGTCATATTGATTTTGCATAGAAATTCGTTCCTTAACAATCTGACGGTAAATCAGTTTTAAGTCTTTTTTAATCGAAGGTTTTAATTTATAATTATCAAAAGCCTGTTTTAATTTTCTGGCGTGGTATTCAGTAATGTCGAAATGCAGTTGTTCATGTTCTAATAAATAATCAGATTTTTCAGAGGGTTTAACCCAGGATTTCGAGGGTTTCATATAAGCATAAATCTCATAGTTTAAAACTTGATTCCCATCAATATATTTTGTTTTCCATGTATATTTTATGCCTGTATTAATAGAGGCCGCTTGAGGTGAATCCGCTTGAGGTTGAGCTTCAAAGTTTTCCCATTTAACTGTATTCTCTTTTGTCCAAACTATTTCTGTTTGTGTAAAAGCAACATTAACAACTGACAAAAAGTATAAAATGATAATTGTAATTTTCATTTTGAAAAATAATAACTGGTTTGGATAATATTATAAATCAATACTTTAATAAGTTATTTTAACTTATGAATAGCTCTCCATAGCACTTTTTAAATCATCTTCACCTGAAATCATTTCAAAAGATCTATTCTTTATGATATCCAATTCCAAAGCATAAACAAGCGCTTGAGCTACATCTTCTCTTGATATTTTTCCTGGCTTGTTTAGATGTTTGGCTATCTCTACTTTTTCACGACCATCTTCGTCTGTCAGTGCACCAGGTTGGATAATGGTGAATGGGATATTAGAAGCTCTTAAAAAGTCATCTGCAGTTTTTTTGGCTTTGAGGTAATGTTCAAGTCCTTTGACTTGTTCTGGTTTGTCGGTGCCCATAGAGCTTAGTATCACAAATTTTTGCAGGCTGTGGTTTTCTGCAATAACTATAGCTTTTATGGCGCCATCTTGATCAATAGCAGTGGTTTTGTCATCACCTGTTTGTCCACCTGAGCCTGCTGCGAAAATCACTTTATCGATGTTTTCAAAAGCCTTAGAAAAATTGTCTTCCAAATCTCCTATTCTCGTTTCGATGCCTTGATTTTCAAAGTAAGACTTTTGTTTTTCTTCTCTTATCATGGCATAAGGTTTATAGCCAGAGGCATTATTCAGGACTTTAGAGATAATTCTACCTGTCTTCCCGTTAGCACCTATTATTAAAATGTATTCCATTAAAATTGTTTTTCTATGAACACTCAATATATATTTTAATTCTTTATTTTTAATTAAAGTTAAATTAAATGTCAGAAGACTTTAGTTAAAGTCTGCTAATAGATTGAGTAGAGGGTTTTATTAAAATTTAAAAAGCTATTTCTCTTGTTTGGTATTGTGACGTTGAGAGAAAATCAATGAGATCAATGAGCAAATCATTGCTAAAATAATAAGATAATGATTTGTATTATTAACTAAACTTAAATCCTTATAATCTAATAAATACAACTCAATTCCAATGAGTGATATAGCTACAAAGCTTAAGCCTATTCTAAGCTTTTTTTTCATAGAAAGAAAATTTAAGTTGAAACTACATAAACCTAACTCGCATAAGCTTCTTCAAAATATTGCATACTGTTTTTAAGCCGTTCAATGGTCAGATTTGTGATGCGTTTGTTTAAGGCACGATTATTTTCAGCATAAATGATATACTCGTCGTAAGTAAACAAACCAATAAAAACACCTTTGATGATGTTACGGAGTTTAGCATCGTTTTTCACGGCGTGTTCAATATAGTCAAGTTGTTTTTGAAGACTTAAGGTGTAGTAAACATTTTTACGTTTTTTGATGTAGTTTTTAAAAATCTCTAACAGCAAATCGTTTTGCAGTTTGGCAATGGGTCTCAAAGTTTTGTTTTGAAAACTTTCTTCTTCAGATGTAAGTGAAGTCACTTGAGCACCGGAAATTACAGGTCTTAATTCAGATAATTGTTGACTTCTGTTTTCCATGATGTGAGTTTTGATAAAATTAAAGATTATGGAAATGCAGACTAACCTGTGATATTAGATGTTGTAAACAGGTTATTAACAATATATTTTCTACTCCACATCTTCCATTTTGGCTCTGTTTCTTTTAAATGGTCTGATGATTAAACGTTCAGAACGATCAAAATTGATGTAATTATAAACCCAATTTAAGAAAGTTACCAACCTATTTTTTATACCGATTAAAAACCACAAATGCACAAACATCCAAATATACCAAGCGACAAATCCACCGAGTTGGAACTTACCAATATCGACTACGGCTTTATTTCGCCCGATGGTCGCCATAGAACCTTTGTCTTTATATTCAAAAGGTTTCATCTTTTCACCTTTTATAATATTGAGGATGTTTTTTGCTAATTGTCTTCCTTGTTGAATAGCAGGCTGCGCCACCATAGGATGCCCCTTAGGATAATCTTGACTATTCATTAATGCAATATCACCTATGGCAAAAATATTTTCATAACCTTCTACTTGGTTAAACGTATTGACTTTATAACGGTTTGCTCGATCTATCAAACTATCAGCTTTTAAACCCTGAACAGGTGCGCCATGGACACCAGCACTCCACACAAAATTTTCTGACCAAAAACATTTGCCAGTATTGGTGGTGACTTCGCAGTTTTTATAATCTTTAACCATGGTTTCCAAGTGTATTTGCACTCCCATATCAGTCAAATATTTATGAGCGTCGGCAGAAGACTCTTTACTCATCGGTGGTAAAACACGATCCGCACCGTCCAATAAATGGATTTCAATTTCATCAGCATCAAAATCTTTGTAATCTTTTTTGATGATGTGGTTTTTCAATTCGGCAATAGCACCGCTTAATTCTACACCTGTTGGCCCAGCGCCAGCAATAACAAATGTGAGTAAAGCTTTACGTTTTTCTTTATCTTCAGTAATGGCGGCTTGTTCAAGACTTTCGAAAATTAAACTTCTTAAATTTAAGGCCTGAGGCACCGTTTTCATCCAAACGGCATTTTTTTCTACATTTTCGTTGCCAAAAAAGTTAGTTTTAGAACCCGTAGCAATCACCAAATAATCATAACTTAATTCGCCAATATTGGTTTCAATCAAATGTTTGTCCGCATGAATTTGATTGACTTCAGCCATTCTAAAATAACCATTATCACTTCGGTTTAAAAATTTACGCAACGGAAAAGCGATAGAATCAGGCTCTAAACCTGATGTCGAGACTTGATACAATAATGGCTGAAAGGTGTGGTAGTTGCGCTTATCGATTAAAACCAGTTGAACTGGTTTATTTAATAATTTTCGCGTCACAGACATGCCACCAAATCCGCCACCGATGACGACAACTCTTGGATATTCTGACTTTGGTATATTCATAAATACGAAATTTTCAAATACGTCTAATTTTAATACATTTGATTACATTAATTTGTAACATTAAGAAAACTTTACTACTTATAAGGTAATAACCAACTCTGTGAAATCTGAATTAGAGCAAAAATTTGTTAATCTTTTAGAAAAGCACCAAAACATCGTGCACAAGATTTGTCGTATGTATGCTGATAATGAAGCGCAACACAAGGATTTGTTTCAAGATATTACGGTGCAGTTGTGGAAAGCTTATCCCAAGTTTAGAGGTGATGCAAAGTTTTCAACTTGGATGTATCGTGTAGCATTAAATACAGCAATTACATTATACAGAAAACAAAAAAGAGGTATTAAAACCCAAAATATAGATGACGTAGGCTTTAAAATTGAAGCCGATTATTACGATGATACGACAGAACAAAATTTAAAACTGATGTATGCTGCCGTAAGAGAATTAAATGACATTGATAAAGCATTGGTTTTCTTGTATTTAGAAGAAAAAGATTATACTGAAATTTCCGATACTCTGGGAATTTCTGAAGTCAATGCCAGAGTAAAAATGAATAGAATAAAAAAGAAATTAAGAACCATTATAAATCCTTAACATGGATGAACTTGATTTATTAAAACAAGACTGGAAAAGACAGGAAAAAAACCTGCCTCGTGTCAAAGCTGATGAAATATGCCAAATGATGCATAAAAAATCGACCTCCATCGTCAAATGGATTTTTATCATCAGTATAGCCGAGTTTGTATTTTGGCTGGGTTTAGAGTCGTTGAGTTTTTTTGAAAATAGCCATAACGTTATTCAGCAATTAGGTATAGAAACATTTTATAGAATAACACTTATTATCAATTATGCCATGATTGTGATTTTTATTGGTTTGTTTTTTAGAAACTACAAAAGGATCAGCACAGATGATAATGTAAAAGTCTTAATGAAAAATATTATTACGACTCGTAAAACGGTAAAAGCTTATGTGTGGTTTAATGTTATTGGTTTTGGCATTTCATTTATTGTAGTTTCAGTAATAACTATTAATCAAGTCCTTGAAAACCAAAGTATAGAAGCAAAACTGATAGGTTATGTGATTTTATTTTTTATTTTAGTTATCCTCATTTTAATACTTTTTGGTTTTTATAGACTTCTTTACGGTATTTTAACCCGAAGACTTTATAAAAACTATAAAATTTTAAAGAAAATTGACAGTTCAGATTAAACTTTAAAAAGACCGTTGAGTTCAGCGTCTATTTTATTAATGATATCGCCGAGATCTTCTGGTTGATCGACAAAGTTGATATTATCAACATCTATAATCAGTAAGTTGCCTTTGTTGTAATCGTGAATCCAAGCTTCGTAACGCTCGTTAAGTTTATTGAGGTAATCTATTGAAATAGAATTTTCGTATTCTCGACCACGCTTTTGAATTTGATTGACCAAATTGGGCACTGTGCTTCTCAAATAAATGAGTAAATCTGGCGCTTTAGTTACGGATTCCATCAAGTCAAATAAAGAACGGTAGTTTTCATAATCTCGATTAGTCATCAATCCCATGGCATGCAGATTGGGCGCAAAAATAAAAGCATCCTCGTAAATGGTCCTGTCTTGAATAATGTCCTTACCGCTTTCTCTTATATCTAAAATTTGCCGAAATCGTGAATTCAAAAAATACACTTGCAAATTGAAAGACCAACGCGACATCTCATTGTAAAAATCTTCGAGATAGGGATTTTCTAAAACATCTTCGTATTGGGCTTCCCATTTAAAATGTTTAGCTAAAAGTTCTGTGAGTGTGGTTTTTCCTGCGCCAATATTCCCGGCAATAGCAACGTGCATGTAGTTTTATTTTGAAAGAATGGTATGTTGAATCACTTTTTTTCCGTCGTAAATATATAGGTTTTCATCAGTAAAAAAAAGATTTTTCTTTTTAAGACTAATAGTATTTATTGTATACTTGGTCTCAAAATTTTTATCTAATACAATTATGTCTTCATCATCGTATAAAAGCAGTTGATTTTTAAATAAGTCAAAAGCTTTAATGTTTTCCCTTTGAATGTTTTTAACCAAACTTCCATAAATATTATAAACTAAAACCCCATCTTTAGTAAGTAAAAAACACTGATTAAAATTATTAGTCATCCCTAAAATTTCATCATTAATAGGGAGTGATTTGGCTAATGTTTTGTCAAAACGGTAATCGTATAATTCAAGTTGATTAAGATCAATATTATAAATCCAAAGACTTTGGTCCTTTGATGTGCCTGCAAAAGCAACGTTTTTAAAAGGAAAAACACTATTATAGTCTTGACGATCAATCTCAGCCATGCGGTTATCTAAAATTACAACGACATTAGAATCTTGGTAAAAAACAGATATTTTGTTTGGATTTAAAATATCTACACGTTCTATCTCGCCTAACTGAAAGTCTTGAAACGCAATAGCGTCTTGGTTTTCAGGCTTTTTAAATAGCGTGTTATTTTTGATGTAAAATAAATTTTGAAACTTGTCTATGCCGACAAATTTATCAGCTTTTAGCGCAAAAGAATCAATGGCTTTTAATGTGGCGTTTTGGGAGAAAGCATTTGAACTAATTAAGCCAAGAAACACAACTGCCAAAAATAATTTAAAAAAATTCATGTTGTAAAGTTAGGAATTAATGTCTAAATATGAAGCGTTTCATTCTCATACTGAAGCATAGAAGATTTAACTGTTAAACACAACTAAGTAAAAACAAAAAAGACTGCCGCTGCCGATAAATTCGGCAGCGCATTGACGTTTATGATCCACTAATGCATAATGAATCCTTAAAATATTTGTGTATTCATGGCAAAACTGAAAAGCTTAAGGATTTTTATTAGAG
Organism: Mesohalobacter salilacus; assembly: GCA_003931895.1. Classification (GTDB taxonomy): domain Bacteria; phylum Bacteroidota; class Bacteroidia; order Flavobacteriales; family Flavobacteriaceae; genus Psychroflexus. Next base: position 156 of record RRZV01000066.1, on the reverse strand, counting down.
GTAATTAATCAGTGTCAAAATACCGTTAAGTCAAAATTTTCAAATATCTCATTATCATTATTTTATACATTTTTTTTGCAGAACCGATAAGTATTTTTCAAAGGCAACAAATTCGTAAATAGCTATTAATCATAACTTTGCGATTCTTTGCGTTTT
>RRZV01000033.1 GCA_003931895.1 Mesohalobacter salilacus | reverse complement strand
TTTATAGAACCGACAACCGATAGTCCAAGTACTTTTAAATCACATTTTACGTTGAAACGATAAGTTTAGTATATGAAAATTAATAAAATCATTTTAGTTCTTTTAGCAATCATTTCTTTTTCATGGATAAATGCCCAAGAGAGAGGATTGCCAATTTATAAAGACTATCTTACAGATAATTGGTATCTTTTACACCCCTCTATGGCGGGAGCTTCAAATTATGATAAATTAAGAATTACGGGTAGACAAGCCTGGTTTGATGTTGACGATGCTCCAAACCTTCAAACTGCTAGTGTAAATGTTAGAGCTGGAGATAAAGTAGGTTTAGGTGCAATATTTTTTAATGATGAAAATGGACGTTTTTCTCAAACAGGAGGCTACTTAACTTTTGCCTACCATCTTAGTTTTTCAAGAAGTGGTAAAACTCTAAATCAGCTATCATTTGGTGCAAGTGTTGGAATTATACAGGAGTCATTAGATGAAACAGATATAGACGTTATTAATAATCCCGACCCTATTATTTCAGGGACAGAGCAGTCTGAAACATTCTTTAATGCAGATATTGGTGCTTCTTATAATTATCAAGATTTCTTTATTCATGGTACAGTAAAAAACATTATTCCTCAGGATAGAGAAATATTTACTGAGGTTTTTGAAACAGACAATCAACGCCAATATTTGTTATCAACGGGTTACAGTTTTTATATTCCAAATTCAAAATGGACTATTCAACCCTCGGCAATGTTTCAACTTAAGGAATTTACCGAAGAATCTAACGTTGATATAAATGGGAAAGCGTTTTACGACACTGATTTTGGCCAAGTTTGGGGAGGCTTATCTTACAGAAGAAGTCTAGATGGAGCTGAATTTACTTCAGACGGTGTTAGTGTTGATTCACAAAAATTAAATACAATTTCTCCTTTTTTGGGCATTACTATAAATAACTTTGTATTTGCCTACACCTACACTTATCAGCCTGATGATATTGTTTTGACTAATTCTGGTTTTCATCAATTAACTTTAGGGTATAACTTTGGAAAAAGAAGAAGTCGATATCAATGTAATTGTCCTGCTGTAAATTACTAATGTATTATAGCATTGTCTATATTTAGCTGGTTCAAAACATGTTTTAAAGCTATTTCAGAAGCTTCATTGTGATAAATGTCTATAGTACTTTTATGAGTTTCATCATTATTTAACAGCTTGTGGTAGTCTAGTATATTTTTGGTTTGTTTGGCTACTGCAAAGCCAGAATCAATAATCTTTACATTCTTATTAAATATCTTTTTTAAATTATTTGTGATAAGTGGATAATGAGAGCAACCTAAGACTAAATGGTCGATATTAGAATTGATAAATGGTGATAATTGACTTTGTAAAGCTTTATGAAAATGTAAAGTATCAACAGTATTATTTTCTATAGCTTCAACTATTCCTTTCCCAACAACTTCAATTATGTTAGTTTTTTGACTCATTCTTTTTAAATTTTGAGCAAAAAGTTCACTACTCAATGTACCTTTAGTTGCTAATATGCCAATTTGTTTTGTAGTTGTTTTAATGGCTGCTGGTTTGATAGCAGGCTCTATCCCAATAAAGGGAACATTAAATTTTTCTCTAAGTATATGAATAGCATTAGTCGTGGCTGTATTACAGGCAACAACAATTAATTTACATCCTTTAGACAATAAAAAGTCAGTGTTTTTAATTGAAAATTCAATGATATTTTCAGGACTCTTTTCCCCGTAAGGAGCATTGCCACTATCGGCAAAATAAATGATATTTTCTTTAGGCAATTGCCTGTGTATTTCACTTAAAATTGATAGACCTCCCAGTCCAGAATCAAATATTCCTATGGGTAAAGTTGGTTTTGACATGCGTATAAATAAAAAAGCCCCAAATGAATTGAGGCTTAAAAATACAAATATTTATTGGATTATTATTTTGAAAGTTCAGCCTTAGCATCATCTAATAGGTTATATCCATCAGCTAATAAAACGCCAGAGCCAACTGTGGAATCAAGCACGTAATCAAAGCCTTTTTCACGAGCTACTTTTTGAATTATATTTCTAGCTTTTTCCAGTACAGGTCTCATGAGTTCCTCTCTCTTTTTTTGCACATCTCTACTTGCAGTTTGATTGTATTCCATGATAGAGTTTTGCATATCTTGGAGCTCTTGCATTCTGGTTTGATTTTCTTCGTCAGTTTTAGTTGGAGCTTCAGCCTTATAGCGTTCGTTTTTCTTTTGAGCTTCTTTTAAAAGGTCGTCAATCTCAGCTTGATAAGTTTGCTCAACTTGTTTTATCTGTTTCATAGCATCTTTATATGCTGGCATAGCTTCTATAAAAGCTTGCGTGTCTATGTGTGCAACTTTAGATTGTGCATTCACATTACTTACTAAACCTAGCACTAAAGCTAAGGTTAAAAAAATAGTTTTAATTGATTTCATAATTAATAGTTTACTTTATTGTTAGAATTTATTTTTGAATTATTGCTTATTGTTATCTCTTGCATTTCTAATGGAGTCTCTTCTGCGTTGAGCCTCTTGTCTTCTTTTTTCAAAAGCTTCTTGTCTAGCGTTTCTTATTGAATCTCTTACTTTTTCTCTCGCTTCCCTAATCGAATCTCTTAGTCTTTCTCGTTCAGATATTTTTTCTTGACGTTCTTTTTCTTTTTCTTCATCGGCTTTGGCATCTTTTACTGATTTATAAGGCTCTTCAGCCATTTCTTGAAGCGGGTTTTTTTGTTCTTCTTTAGTTTCGGTTTTTTGTTTCTCTCTTCGGCTGTCTCTTGCACTTCTATTAATCATTTTTAAGACTCTATCGCTAATATCATGCCGTTCTGCAGCAAAAAGCACCAAAGCTTCGGCAGAGATTTCAAAAATAAAGTCATATTCACGTACAGTTGAAATTTCTTGAACGGCATTAAAAACCTGATCTTCAATAGGTTGAATGAGTTGGCGTTTTTGAACGATAAATTCACCTGATGCACCAAATTTAGTTTCTTGATATTCTAGAAGTTGTTCTTGCAAGTAATTTATTTCTTCTTCTTTTTCTCCTATAAGTTCTGGAGTGAGAAGAGGTCTTTCATTCTCAAGTTGTTCTTTAAGATTATCAATTTTAGTTTGTTTTAAAGTAATTTCCCTTTTCCAGTCTTGTATTTTTTGATCTAACATTTGTGAGGCTTGTCTATACTCAGGTATATTATCCAAGATGTAATCCATATCTATATAGCCAACTCTCAGGCCTCTTTGTGCCAATGCAGAAGATGACATAAAGATAATTAATAATATCAATATAAATTTATTGGTTTTGGGTTGGTGTATTAACATAAGTCTAAAATTGTTGTCCTATAATAAAATGGGTCTCCCAGCCATTAGGGCCAAGGTTTGTTCCTGGTATCGGATCAAATCCGTATCCAAAATCAATACCTAAAAGTCCAAAAGCAGGCATAAATATTCGCAATCCTAAACCTGCAGAACGACTCAACTCAAATGGAGAAAAGTCTCTAAAGTTATCAAAAGCTGCACCACCTTCAAAAAATGTTAAAGCATAAATTGAAGCACTTGGGTTCAAGGTAATAGGATACCTTAACTCTAACGTAAATTTATTATATATTGTTGCCCCATCATTAAAGGATTCTTCACTTACATTACTTCTAGTTCTCGGTATGATAGATTGATTAGGGTAACCTCTTAAACGTATTACTTCTCGTCCGTCAAGTGTTACGCCAGCTAAACCGTCTCCACCAACAAAAAATCTTTCAAATGGTGGTATTCCTCTGTCATTGTTATAAGCTCCTAAAAACCCAAATTCTACATTGGTTCTTAAAACTAAATCATCATAAAGTTTATTAAACCATTCTGCATTAAATTTAATTTTATAAAATTCTAACCAATCAAAGCGTTCTTGGTCTATTCGCGCTAGTTCTTCATTGTCATTAGCAGCTAAAGCCTCTTGTCTGTCTTCATTAAGTTGCTCGTAGTCTTTACCATCAAAAGCAGAATAGGGTAGAGTGAATTTTGCAGTAATTCCAAATCTAGAGCCTCCTTTGGGATAGATTGGATTAGAAAACGTATTATCTCTAGTGAGTCCTAAAGTAAATGCTAAGTTGTTAGAAGTTCCGTTTGGAAAACGAAATAAGCCAACATTAAAATTATCTAGGTTAAAATGTTGAAAGCTTACAGCTGAAGAAAAAGTAAAATATCTATCTGGTACTTGAAGTCGCTTAGCAAAACCAACGCTTATTCCAGATATAGAAAATTTTCTATCGGTATCAGCTCTCCTAGAAAAAGGATTAAATAAAAATTGTGTGGTTTGAGAAAGAGATACTGACAATTGAACGGGCTTACGTCCACCAAGCCATGGCTCTACGAATGACAAGCTATAAACTCTGAAAGATTGGCTGGCTTGAGCTCTTATAGAAATGGATTGACCATCACCCATAGGCACAGGTTTATAGGCTTCACCATTAAATATATTTCTGATAGAGAAGTTGTTAAACCGCAAACCAAGGGTTCCTATAAAGCCACCACCACCGTAACCTCCTTGAAGCTCTATTTGACTGCTTCCAGTTTCAATGACTGGAAATTCAATATCAAGGGTTCCTTCTTTTGGGTTTGTGTCTTTAATTTTGGGTTGTAATTTTTCGGCATCAAAAAAACCAAGTTGACCTAACTCTCTTATGGTTGACATAATGGCTTGCCTGCTATATTGTTGACCTGGTCGAGTTAACAAATTTCTGTAAATAACGTTGTCATTGGTTCTGTCATTACCCGTGATCAAAACTTCATCAAAATAAGCAATTTTACCTTCTCTAATTCGGATTTCGTAATCTATGGTATCGTTGTAAATTCTAGTTTCAACTGGTATAATTCGAGAAAAAAGATAACCATTGTTTTGGTAGGTATTAGTTAAATCTTGTGCATCAGGTTTTGAGTTATCGGCTATTTTTTCTTGAAACAATACACCGTTGTATGGGTCACCTTTTTTTATACCCATAAGCCTTGACAATTCTTCGTCTGAAAAGGCAGAGTTGCCTATAAAACTAATATCACCAAAATAGTAGCGATCACCTTCATTTATTTTTAAAGTGATTTCAATTTCTTTCTCGTTTTTTTTGACGACTGAATCATAGACAATTCTGGCGTCACGATAACCTCTCTCGTTGTATTCATTAATAATGTTTTCTTTATCAGCTTCAAAATCTTCGGGAATCAGTTTAGAACGTTTCCAAAACCTAGGCAAAAATTTCTGCTTAGTATTTTTCATAAATTTTCTGATTTTTCCATCAGAAAGTTTTTCGTTACCTTTTATATTGATGTTTTTAATTTTTACTTTGTCTCCTTTAAGGACATTGATGTTCATATTGACACCAATAGGCTGATCTAGTGAGTCTTTAACCTCCGAAGTGTTTATTTGTGCTTCTGCATTAAGATAGCCTTTTTTTCTAAGATTTTTTACAATGCTATTTTTGGTATTTGCAATGAGATTTTCAGTGACTTTACGACCTTCATTAAGTTGGTTGTCAGTAATTATTTTTTCTCTCTTTTTTCTTTTAATGCCTCGAACTTTTACATTAACCAGTTTCGGAACTTCTTTAATTTCTAATTCAAGATGTGCTACATTACCTTCGACTTTAGTCAAATAAAAATTGATATCGCTGAAGAGTCCTAAATCCCATAGTTTTTCTAAAACTTCACTCAGTTTTTTTCCTGGAATAAAAATCTCATCTCCTTTTTTTAAGCCTGTAAAGGCTACAACAGTTTTTTCGTTATAGGAGTTAGCACCAGTAACGCTTATGCTGCCAATAGTATATTTCTTTCCGCCGGAAAGGGATACGTCTTGAGCCATTGCATGTGTTGTAGCTAATACAGTGCAAACGAAAAATAAAAATATTTTGAGGCTGTTATTTAAGTTGTTCACTCGTTTTTCCAAATCTTCTCTCTCTTTTCTGAAAATTAGTAATAGCTTCAAAAAGATGTTCTTTTGTGAAATCAGGCCAAAGCTCTTCACAGAAATATAATTCTGCGTAAGCAATTTGCCATAACATAAAATTACTTATCCTTTGTTCACCGCTTGTTCTTATTAATAAATCTACATCAGGCAAATTATGGGTGTAAAGATGTGTATTTAAGGTTGAATCATCAATACTGTTGATGTCAATTAAATTATTTTTAACTTTTTGGCTTATGGTTTTTACCGCATTGATAATTTCTTCTCTTGAACTATAGCTTAAAGCAAGGGTTAATTTCAGCTTATCATAGTTTTTTGTAGCTTCTTTTACTTCTTCGAGTTGTTTTTTAACTTTTTCTGGAAGTTTTGCGGTATTGCCTATAGCTGATAATTTAATTTTTTTGTCATGCATATTATTGAGCTCCTTTCTTAGGGATGACAATAAGAGCTTCATTAAGCTATTAATTTCGTACTTTGGTCTTTGCCAATTTTCTGTTGAAAAAGCAAATAAAGTCAAATATTCTACACCCAAGCTAACACAAGCTTCAACAATATCATTGACTGTTGAGGTGCCATGTTGGTGACCAATAACTCTTTTAAATCCTTTGTTTTTCGCCCATCTACCGTTGCCATCCATAATAATGGCTACGTGCTTAGGGATATTGGATTTGTCAAGGTTATGCTTAGTCATATTAAAATTTGCAATTATAACAGGGTTTTCTGCCAAAGGTACGGGTTATAGAAAACCCTGCAAATATATACCAATCGTTTGAATTAGAATTACCAAAAGCTGGGAAAGCATTTTCATTATCTAATTCTGAAGGCGCACTGCCGTCAAGGTTGTCTGAAAATGTATATCGAGCTGAAAATTCAGCGGATAAAACAAATTTTCTTCCTAATGTAGTTTTAACGCCAATAGTTAATGGCAAGGCAAAGCTATTTAAATCATCGGCTTCTATCAATTCGTCTCCTGCTCTAGCAAATTGGTCTGTAAAAAAATAAGCCAAGCCTGTAGATAAGTAAGGTACAAATTGAGGTCTTTTCAGCGCATGTAAATCCCACTCCCAAAATGTGTATTCTAAACCAACTGATATTTCATTGATATCGATAAAAAAATTTAAATTTCTTGTTTGCCTTTCTGGTATGTCAGACTCACTATCTATACCAAATGTACGAATTCTCATAGCTGAAAACCTAAACGAGTGCCTGTCACTTCTGTTCCATCTGAATAATAAACCATATGATATTTTATCTCTTTTGGCATATTCGTCAAAACCTAATACTTGTGTTGAACCCACATCACCAATAAAATTTGTACTACCCAATATTGGGCCAATTTCATAAGTCTGAGCAACAGGCAGTTTAAACAAAAACAAAAAAAACAAGAAGCTTAAGAACTTCATTTATAGATATTTTAAAGGGCTTTTAAAAAAGTGCGCAAATATAGTAATTATGTTATCCAATCGATAAATAAAATTGAATTTGTAGAATACAACAGATAATTAGTAAAAATATTGTTTTAAACCGAATTATTCAATTGGAAATTTCCTATTGAATAATTTAAGGTTAATTCCGCTGGTCTTTTCCCCACAGTAGTTTTGTCCTTAAGGTCTTTAAGAAGCTATTGTCTTTATGAGAGACTAATTTGATGTTGAAATCAGCTTTATTGATTGTGATTTCGTGGTCTTGTGACAAGGTGTTAATTCTAGAATCCATAGAGATTAAAAAATTATCTTCTCGACCAGAAATTTTAAGCCTTACTTTTGTCTTGTCTGGAACAACTAGAGGTCTAGCGCTTAAATTGTGTGGAGCAATTGGCGATAAAACAAAAGATTTTGTTTGAGGTGTAATAATCGGTCCGCCACAACTTAACGAATACCCCGTTGACCCTGTAGGTGTTGATATGATAAGTCCATCAGACCAATAAGCGCCGATGTGCTCATTGTCTATCCAAGTATCTATACTTATCATAGAAGTTGTATCTTTTCTACTTATAGTCACTTCATTTAAAGCGTAATTAAATTTTTGAGCATTAAACTTGTCGTCAGTGCTTTTTACTTCAAGTAATGAGCGCTCTGATATGCTATAATCGCCATTGAGAATATCATTAATGCTTGAGCTTACCTCATCTTTGTGAATTGTCGCCAGAAAACCAAGCCTTCCTGTATTGATACCGACTATGGGGATATCTATTCCTTTAACAAATTTTACTGATGACAAAATTGTGCCGTCACCTCCAAGTGAAAAGAATAAATCAAATGAAGAATCAAGGCTTTCAAAAGTTTTAAAGCCATTGGGGTCATCAAGATAATGGTTTTTTAAAATGAGTTCTAAATATTGTTTTTCAAACAAAAAATTGATTTTTCTCTTTTGAAAAACAGCAATAATCTGATTGAGATATTTGGCAGAATCTGGATAAAAGGCTTGACCGAAAATTGCAACTTTCATGAGACTTAAACAGTTAGATATTTTGAAAGGTATTCAGAGTTGTTCTTTAATGTTTCTCTGTGCTGATCTTCTTCGTGATAACTTGTAATATTATATTCATAACGTCTAAAGCTTTGTAACAACTCATTAAGGCCTTGATGATGAATGTTAACTACAATTTCAGTTTGGCTTTCATCACTGTGGTTAATATAGCTACCGTATACTTTAGCAGCGTTGGCTTCTAAAATCTGAAAAACTTCACTATATTTAAAATCATCAGAATTTTTAGACAAAATAAGAATACTCGATCGGTCTACATTTAAACCTGTATTTGAAAATTTTAATATAACATCATTAATATTTAAACTCCCTAAATATTCATTGTTTAAATTGATCAAAGGCACATCTTGTATATCGTGTAAAGAGACGGTTTTAAACCAGTCAAAGATTGTGAAATCTTCATTCAGATAAATGATTTTGAGCTTATCTTTAATTTGCTTGATAAGCAAATCATTTTCAAGTGCTATCAAATCTTCTTCCAAAAGCAAACCTCTATATAGATTGTCCTCTAAAACAACAACACAAGTTTGTTTTGTTTGTTCAAAAAATTGTATGGCATCTCTTATAGAGTTTTTTAGTTCTATAGTTGGCAAGTCTTGTATGTGGTTTTTGAACTTCATAAGTAAATGCAAAATAATTAAAATAATAAGTATAGCAACATATAAGAATGTATTTTTGTAATTGCTAAGAAAAATTTATGATATGACAAGATTAAGCGTAAATATTAATAAAATTGCAACTTTAAGAAATGCACGAGGTGGTAATATGCCTGATGTGATTCAGTCTGCAATTGATATTGAGGCTTTTGGGGCACAAGGCATAACTGTACATCCACGTCCAGACGAAAGACATATTCGATACAATGATGTTAGAGCCTTATCAAAAGTGGTTAAAACTGAATTTAATGTAGAAGGTAACCCCAATCCAAAGTTTATAGACTTAGTTTTAGAAACAAAACCAACTCAGGTTACTTTAGTGCCAGACGCCGTTGACGCCATTACTTCCAATGCGGGTTGGGATACTAAAAAACATCAAGACTACCTTAAAGACATCATACAAATTTTTCAAAACGAAAATATACGCACCTCTATTTTTGTTGACCCTATCCCAGAAATGATAAAGTATGCTAAAAACTCAAATACTGACAGGGTAGAATTGTACACAGAAGCTTACGCTAAAAATTTTAAAAACAATAAAGAAAAGGCGATCAAAAATTATGTGCAAGCTTCACTTCTCGCCAATGAATTAAATATTGATCTTAACGCTGGACACGATTTAAATCTTGATAACATCTCCTATTTTGCTCAAAACATACCCAACTTAAAGGAAGTCTCCATCGGTCACGCCTTAATTTGCGAAGCTTTATATCAAGGTATGAAAAATGTTATTCAGTCTTACTTAAAAAAATTGAAATGAAATTACACGCACAAATTTCTGGAAAAGGACAGCCGATTGTCATTTTACATGGATTTTTAGGGATGGGCGATAACTGGAAAACTTTATCAAAAGCTTACGCTGAGGCGGGTTATGAAGTGCATTTACTCGATTTGAGAAATCACGGCAAAAGCCCACATCACCAAGATTTTAGCTATAAAATTATGGCCGAAGATGTGAATACATACTTTAAAGATAAGGGCCTAAAAAACACCATTTTAATTGGACACTCTATGGGTGGGAAAGTGGCTATGTTTTTTGCATGTCAATATCCTGATTTACTCAGTCATTTGATTGTGGTAGATATTGCGCCAAGATATTATAAACCCCATCACGACGATATTTTAGAACGATTAAAAGCACTTCAAAATACAAAACTCACTTCAAGAAAAGAAGCCGAAAATATTTTAAAAGAAAAAATTAGTCATAGCGGAGTTAGGATGTTTTTGTTAAAAAATTTAAAGAGAGAAGACGATAACACCCTTAATTTAAAACCAAATATTGACGTATTTATAAATAATAAAGAAAATATTGGTCAAGCGCTACCTGAAGATTTTACCTATAATGGTAAAACCTTATTTATAAAAGGAGAACAATCAGATTATATTTCAAATTCTGATAAAGAATTGATTAACAAGCATTTTAGTGATTTTAAGATTGAGACTATAAGCAAAGCCGGTCATTGGGTTCACGCTGAAAATCCTAAGTCTTTTTTAAGTAAAACAATGGAATTTATATCTTAAATTTTATTATGCTTGCATAATAAAATAAAAAAAAGCTTTGTTAATTCTGAATTAATATTAAATTTGGAGTGTTAAATTAAGATTAATAAAAAATTTACCTCTTAAAAATCAATTTATGAAAAAATCACTTTTTATTTTTATGCTTGTAAGTTTTACTTTTATCCAAGCTTTTGCGGGTGGATATAGAGTGAGCTTGCAAGGCAATCGAGCCTTAGCAATGGGGCATACCGGTGTTGCTGTAGTTAACAGTGCTGAATCTGCATTTTTTAATCCTGCAGGTTTAGTCTATTTAGAAAACAAAATCAATATTTCGGCTGGAGCTTATGGCATATTTTCATCAACCAAATGGCAAAACACTGAAACTGGTCAGTTTGCTGAAGTTGAAGACAATGTCAGTACACCGTTTTACCTTTATGGAAGCTACAAGATTAGCGAAAGGTTTGCTGTTGGACTTTCTGTAACCACTCCTTTTGGTAGTAGCGTAGAATGGGAAAAAGACTGGGCTGGCTCTCACTTGGTTAATGATATTGAATTAGAAGCGTTTTTTATTCAGCCTTTGATATCTATCAAATTATCTGAAAACTTCAGTATTGGTGGTGGTCCAATTTATGCTACGGGTAATGTTAATTTCAACAGAAACATTAATCGAACATTAACAGATGAAAATGGTGTAAGATCAAATGTAGAAATAGATGATAGCGGTGTTGATGAATGGGGTTGGAGTGCCAGCTTCTTATTTACACCAACTGAAAAATTAAGAATAGGTTTTAATTATAGATCAGAGATTATTCTTGATGCCGTAGGTGGTGACGCTACTTTTAGCAACCTTCCTAACTCAAGTCTTGTTCCGGTGTCTAACGGTCAAACCACTTTTGATGCGTCTTTACCTTTACCAGCCGAATTAACTGTTGGCTTGTCTTATCAATTTAATGACAAATTACTTTTTGCATTTGACTTTAACAGAACAATGTGGGAAGCATACGAATCACTGGATATTATCTTTAATGATCCTGATATTCCAAACTCAATTAACCCAAGAAATTATGAAAATGCAAGCACATACAGATTTGGAGTTCAATATGAAGCTATGGATCAGTTGACTTTAAGAGGTGGTTTTTATTATGATGAAACTCCTGTGCAATCCAACTTTTTTGCACCAGAAACCCCAAGAAACGATTCTCAAGGTTACACCGCGGGACTGTCTTATGATGTCAACGATAAGCTATCTATTGATGCCTCTTTCTTGTATTTAAGATTTAGTGAAGTCAACGCATCTTTTGATGGCTACACTGAAAACGGCGTTACAGTTCCATTTAGTGGAACTTATAAATCTAGTACTTTCATTCCTGGATTAGGCATTTCTTACAAACTTTAAAATTATTATGATGAAAATATTTAAATTATATCTCTTACTTTTTTCAGCGACACTTTTTATAAGTTGCGAAGCTGAATTTGATGACGCTATTGAAGATAATGAAGTATTCGATGCTGGGGAAGCTGACTTTTCTAACTATGTTAGTGTTGGAAATTCATTAACTGCTGGATTTGCAGATAATGCACTTTATCGCGAAGGTCAAATGAATTCTTTTCCTAACATTTTAGCTCAACAATTTGCTTTAGTTGGCGGTGGCGAATTTAACCAACCGATAGTTGCTGATAACATTGGTGGTTTATTAGCGAATGGTAATCCACTGCCAGGTTTTGACACGCGTTTAGTGTTATCAACGCAATCTGGACAACCTTTCCCTGACAATATTTCTGGAACACCGCAAACCGATATCGCCAATGTTCAACAAGGCCCTTTTAACAATATGGGTGTGCCGGGCGCGAAAAGTTTTCATCTTAGCTTATCAGGTTATGGCGACATCAGTAATGTTGGGACAATAGCTAATCCATTTTTTGTACGATTTGCCTCATCGCCTAGTGCTACAGTTATTGAAGATGCCGTAGCTCAAAATCCAAGTTTTTTCAGCCTTTGGATTGGTAACAATGATGTTTTAGGTTTTGCGACGTCTGGTGGTGTTGGTGTTGATCAAACTGGTAATCTTAACCCAGCGACTTATGGCCCTAATGATATTACAGACCCGAATGTATTTGCACAAGTTTATACGAGTTATGTAAGCGCCTTAAATGCAAGTGCTTCAGGTGGTGTTTTATACAACATACCTGATGTCACTTCTATCCCATTTTTTACTACAGTACCAAGAAATGCAGTTCCTCTCGATGGACAAACTGCTGCTGTTTTAAATCAACAATTTGCGGCTTATAACCAGCAAGTTCTACCTGGCTTAGTCCAGTTTGGTGTTATTTCACCTGAAGAAGCGGCTCAACGTCAAATTAATTTTCAAGCAGGTCAAAATTTTGTGACTTTAACCGACGAAAGCTTAACCGATATTAGTCAGTTTTTGTTAGCTCCACCTTTTAATTTAGATCCTCAAACAGCAGGACTTCTTGCTCAATTGCGTCAAGCTACTAATGAAGATTTGATTCCTTTAAATGCTTCTGGCAATATTGGAAATGCTTTAGATCCTCAAGGGACTTTAATTACTGGTGTAACTGTTCCGTTAGGCGACGAAAGCGTTTTAACTGTTAATGAACAAATGATGATTAATAACGCGCGTAACGCTTATAATGCAGTTATTCAAAGTGCAGCCCAAACCAATGGTTTGGCTTTTGTTGATGTTGATCAACTCTTGCAAGAAGCTCAAGTTGGTATTCCATTTGACGGCGGAACCTTAACCTCAACTTTTGTAACCGGTGGTGCGTTTTCACTTGACGGTGTTCACCTTACACCTCGGGGTTACGCTTTAGTGGCAAACGAAAGTATAAAAGCCATCAATCAGACTTATGGTTCTACATTGCCAACAGTAAGTTTAGGTGATTTCAGAACTATTGCAACCAGTGATAATACAGATTTGTAATAAATACATATTAATTAAGTTTTATAAACTGCTAAAGGAACCTAAATCTTTAGCAGTTTTTTTTATTTTTACAACCTTATGCAACAATCAAAATCATTAAACACACTTGTTGAAATTCTCCTCAGCGCTATTGCTGTAGTAGTTTTGGCCAATATCCTGCCTGGCATTAATGTTTCTGGATTCTTGACGGCCATTGTTGTCGCTGCATTACTCATTCTACTCAATTTATTTGTTAAACCTATTCTGATTGTGTTTACATTGCCTGTTACAATCGTGACTTTTGGTTTATTTCTATTGGTAATCAATGCATTGATTATTCTTTTATGTGATGCATTGGTGAGTGGTTTTAATGTTAGTGGATTTTGGTCAGCTTTGTTGTTCAGTATTTTACTCTCTATTTTTCAGTCATTTTTATTTGCTTTAACTAAGAAAAAGTAAAGCTTTAACAGATTTTGCTTAGCCCGTAAAATAATTGTATTTTTGCAAACTCAAAATTCAATAAAATACGTATGAACGTTAAGCACGAAAATACAGACACGCTCAATGCCGTTGTAAAAGTTGATATTCAAAAAGATGACTATCAACCTAAAGTCGATAAAATTTTAAAAGATTATAAAAAATCAGCCAATATACCTGGTTTTAGAAAAGGTCACGTGCCTTTAGGTTTGATCAAAAAACAATATGGTCAAGCGGTTTTAGTTGATGAAGTTAACAAATTGCTTCAAGAGGCGCTCAACAAATATATTTCCGAAGAAAAGCTCGATATTCTCGGCAATCCTATTCCGAAACAACAAGATGATTTTGATTGGAACAAGGAAAATTACCTATTTGAATTTGAATTAGGTTTAGCGCCTGATTTTGAAATTGATCTTTCTCCAAAAAAAGGCATCAGACATTATAAAATTGAAGCTGATAAAGAAATGATTGATAACCAAATCAAATCTATTCGCAAACAGTACGGGAAATTGGCTTCTCAAAACGAAGTTCAGCCTGGATTTTTAGTTCAAGGTAAATTTGTTAATGAAGACGAAAACATAGACCACGAAACCACTTTGAAAACTGAAGACCTTAAGAGTAAAAAAGACCAAAAGTTATTGATTGGAGCAAAAGCCAATGACAGCGTAAGTTTTAAAACTAAAGGATTGTTTAAAGAAACTTCAGGCTTAGCTAAACACTTGGGAATTGAAGAAGAAAAAGCCAAAGACTTGAATGTTGAGGTAACTTTTAACATCAGTGAAATTAACGAAGAAATCCTCGCTGAACTCAATGAAGAATTCTTTGAAAAAATATATCCTGGTGAGGAGATTAAAACAGAAGAAGACCTTAGAAAAAAGATAAAATCTGACGCTGAGAAACAACTCGAACAGCAAAGCGATCAGCAATTGCTTAATGATGTTTCAGAATATTTACTTGACAACACCAATTTTGAATTGCCTTCAGAATTTCTTCAAAAATGGTTGAGAATGTCTGGCGAAAAAGAATTGACTGAAGACGAAGCCAAAGAAGAGTTTGAAAAAAGTGAAAAAGGCTTAAGATTTCAGTTGATTGAAGGAAAAATTATTAAAGACAACAACCTTCAAGTGACCATAGACGAAATTAAAGATACCACTAAAGAGCGTATCAAAATGCAAATGGCGCAGTTTGGTCAAGGCGAAATGCCAGAAGAACAACTCGACAGTATTGCACAAAATATTCTTCAAAAAGAAGAAGAAGCCAAAAAGATTTCAGACCAAGTGATGAACCAAAAGTTGCTTAATTTTTACAAGGAAAATGTTAACCTAAAAGTTAAAAAAGCAACGTATGAAAAATTTATTGACGAAGTTTACAAATAGACTGTTATTAAGCACAATATGGACATAAACAAAGAATTTGAAAAGTTTGCGACCAAAGATCAGGGCATAAACTCTAATTATTATTCTAAGATGATTACGAGTATGATTCCTACGGGAATGACGCCAAACATCATTGAAGAACGCCAAATGAATGCTGTAGCGATGGACGTATTTTCAAGGCTGATGATGGATCGTATTATTTTTCTTGGTACGCCAATCAATGATCAAGTTGCAAATATCATACAAGCGCAACTTTTGTTTTTAGAATCTACTGATGCTTCTAAAGATATTCAAATTTATATTAATTCTCCAGGTGGAAGCGTTTATGCTGGTCTCGGCATTTATGATACAATGCAATTTATAAAACCTGATGTGGCTACTATTAATACTGGAATAGCAGCTTCTATGGGAGCAGTTTTATTATGTGCAGGTGCAGACAACAAACGTTCTGGCTTACCGCATTCGCGCGTGATGATACACCAACCAATGGGTGGCGCACAAGGTCAAGCTGATGATATTCAAATTACAGCACAACAAATTGTAAAACTCAAAGAAGAACTTTACCAAATCATCTCAAAACATACAGGTAAAGATTACAACGAAGTTTACGAAGACGGTGACAGAGATTTTTGGATGAATGCTGAAGAAGCATTGGAATATAAGATGATTGACGAAATTTTAAAAAGAGACTAAATGGCTAAAGAAAATCTTGAATGCTCATTTTGCGGACGTAAAAAATCTGAGACTAACTTGCTTATAGCAGGCTTAGACGCCCACATCTGTGATAAGTGTATTGAACAAGCCCACGGTATTGTTTTAGAAGAAATCACAACGCACAAAAAAAGCGACATCAATCAAGATTTTACGCTTCAAAAGCCAAAAGCAATAAAAGCATTTTTAGACGAATACGTCATCGGACAAGACTACACCAAAAAAGTGATGTCCGTAGCGGTTTACAACCATTACAAAAGACTGCTTCAACCCAAAAACAAAAAAGACGATATTGAAATCCAAAAGAGTAATATCGTTATGGTGGGGCAAACCGGTACAGGTAAAACTTTAGTCGCCAAAACCATCGCCAGAATGC
This sequence comes from Mesohalobacter salilacus, assembly GCA_003931895.1. GTDB lineage: Bacteria > Bacteroidota > Bacteroidia > Flavobacteriales > Flavobacteriaceae > Psychroflexus. The sequence goes on along the minus strand of RRZV01000033.1, from coordinate 4,879 downwards.
TCAACGTACCTCTCGCTATTGTAGATGCAACAGTACTGACCGAAGCGGGTTATGTCGGTGAAGATGTTGAAACCATTTTAACTAAATTGCTCGCCGCTGCAGATTATAATGTAGAAAAAGCCCAAAGCGGAATTGTGTTTATTGACGAAATTGATAAAATAGCCCGAAAGTCTGATAACCCATCAATCACGAGAGATGTGAGTGGAGAAGGGGTTCAGCAAGCTTTATTAAAGCTTTTGGAAGGCACCACAGTCAATGTGCCACCAAAAGGCGGACGAAAACATCCGGACCAAAACTTCATTGAAATCGATACTGAAAATATCTTGTTTATCGCTGGTGGTGCATTTGATGGCATTGACCGTCATATTTCTAAACGCCTCAATATGCAAGCTGTAGGCTATGGCGCATCTAAGCTCGGCGCAGGCATCGACAAAGAAAATATACTTCAATACATTATTCCTAAAGATTTAAAAGACTATGGGTTAATCCCTGAGATAATAGGACGATTACCTGTTTTAAGTTATATGAATCCTTTAGATAAAGAAACACTCAGACGTATCTTAACCGAACCTAAAAACGCTATCGTCAAGCAGTATGAAAGGTTATTTTCTATGGATGATATTGAATTGTCGTTTACAGATGGCGCTTTAAATCTTATCGTAGAAAAAGCCCTGGAGTATAAACTCGGCGCAAGAGGCTTACGATCGTTATGTGAAGCCGTCCTCACCGACGCGATGTTTGATATGCCAGAAGGCGATGAAAAAACTTTAAAAGTCACTAAAAGTTATGTAGAACACGCTTTACAAAAATCTACATTGAAAAAACTAAAAGCAGCGTCTTAAAAAATATCCTTCAATTCTTCAAGTACAATTTCCCCTTTTGAAATATTAAGGCCTTTTTGAAGTCTTTTATCCGTTTTACATGCTTTTTCCCAACCTAAATCGGCAAGAGATTTAACGTAAGGAAAGGTTACATTTGTCAAAGCCAAAGTAGAAGTATATGGCACCGCACCAGGCATATTGGTTACACAATAATGCAAAACTTCATCGACAATATAAGTGGGGTTTTCATGGGTTGTGGGTTTTGTCGTTTCAAAACAACCGCCTTGATCAACCGCTACATCTACCATAACAGTGCCGTGTTGCATATCTTTAAGCATATCTAGTTTGATGAGTTTTGGGGCTTTGGCACCTGCTATCAGCACCGCCCCAATAATTAAGTCCGCATCTTTAATGTGTTTTCTGATATTGTATTCATTAGAAAATTCGGTTACCACATGTGGTGGCATCACATCATTGACATACCTTAAACGTTTCATATTAATATCCATCATCACTACGCTCGCGCCAAGCCCTGCTGCCATTTTTGCCGCCTGAACGCCAACAACACCTGCGCCGAGAACCAAAACTTTTCCAGGAGGAACGCCTGGTACACCACCGAGTAATATCCCTTTTCCTTTTATAGGTTTTTCTAAAAACTTAGCTCCTTGTTGAGTCGCCATTCGTCCAGCAATTTCAGACATGGGTGTGAGCAAAGGCAAACTGCCATCATCGTCTTGAACCGTTTCGTAAGCAATACAAACCGCTTTAGATTTTAACATCGCTTCGGTAAGCGACTGACTTGAAGCAAAATGAAAATACGTAAATACAATTTGATTAGGTTTTACTAAATTGTATTCTTTTTCGATAGGTTCTTTCACTTTAACAATCATTTCAGCAATGTCATAAACAGACTCAATAGAATCTAAAATTTGAGCACCAGCATTTTTATAGTCATTGTTGGTAAAACCACTAGCTAATCCTGCATTGGATTGCACATAAACCCTGTGTTTAGCTTTAGTAAGTTCAAAAACACCTGCTGGCGTGACGGAGACTCGACTTTCGTTGTTTTTAATTTCTGTAGGGACACCTATAATCATATTAATAGTTGTTAGTTTCTAGTAACGAGTTACTAGTTGTTAGTTAAAAGTTGTTATTAATAATAATTTGTCTTGTATTTTAAGGGGGTAAATATATTTAAAACTTATTTATTATCGAATAAACCCTATATAATTTTAGGGTTATGTATTTAAAATAAGATTATTATATTTTTAAACCCTTAGTATTTTACTTTTTAAAATTATTCCTTGTTTTTTAAATGGATAAGCTATAATTTATACTTAATAGGTTTTAATTCTCTCATCTTGCTTATTTTTGCAAAAGTTTTTAAAAATCAATCCAAATGTATAGAACGCATAACAACGGCGAATTAAATATCAATCACCTCAACCAAAACGTCAAACTTTCAGGTTGGGTTCAGAAAATTAGAGACAAAGGTTTTATCGTTTGGGTTGACTTAAGAGACCGTTATGGGATCACGCAATTGGTTTTTGACACCGAAAGAACGCCAAAAGCTATTCTCGACAAAGCCAGTGAATTATCACGTGAATGCGTGATTCAAATTGAAGGACAAGTCATTGAACGCGAATCTAAAAACAAGGACATTTCAACTGGTGAAATTGAAATTTTAGTCCAAGATTTAGTGGTTTTAAATACGTCTAAATTACCGCCATTTACTATCGAAGACCAAACTGATGGTGGCGAGGAGCTACGCATGAAATACCGTTACTTAGACATTCGCAGAAATCCTGTAAAGCAAAAATTGATTTTTAGAAGTCAGGTGAGTATGGCGGTGAGAAATTATTTGTCAGAACAAGATTTTGTTGAGGTCGAAACGCCTTACCTCATCAAATCTACTCCTGAGGGGGCGAGAGATTTTGTTGTCCCAAGCCGAATGAATGAAGGACAGTTTTACGCCTTACCACAATCGCCACAAACTTTTAAGCAGTTGTTGATGGTTGGTGGATTAGAAAAATACTTTCAGATTGTAAAATGTTTTCGTGATGAAGATTTAAGAGCTGACAGACAACCCGAGTTTACTCAAATAGACTGCGAAATGTCTTTTGTTACACAAGAAGATGTCCTGAACACTTTTGAAGGCTTAACCAAACACCTCATCGAAAAGACACATGGGATTAAGGTAGAAGAATTTCCCAGAATGACTTTCGAAGACGCCATGAAGACTTATGGTAACGATAAGCCGGATATCCGTTTTGGCATGAAGTTCGGTGAATTGAACGAGGTCGCTCAACATAAAGATTTTAAAATTTTTAACGAAGCGGAATTAGTGGTCGGTATTGCTATTCCCGGCGGAGCGAGTTACTCCAGAAAAGAAATTGATAAGTTAATCGATTGGGTCAAGCGTCCGCAGGTTGGGGCTAAAGGAATGGTTTACGTCAAATTGAATGAAGATGGTAGTTACAAATCTTCGGTGGATAAATTTTATGATGACAAAGATTTAAAAGCTTGGGCTGAAAAAACCAATGCTCAACCTGGTGACCTCATCGCTGTGCTTTCTGGAAAGGCTAACGAGACTCGTGCTCAACTCAGTGCTTTGAGAATGGAAATGGGTAATCGTTTAGGCTTGAGAAAACCTAACGAATTTGCACCACTTTGGGTCGTAGATTTCCCACTATTAGAATGGGATGAGGACACGCAACGCTTTCACGCCATGCACCATCCGTTTACTTCTCCAAAAGCAGAAGATGCAGAATTATTGGAAACATCTCCAGGCGAAGTTCGTGCCAATGCCTATGATTTGGTGTTGAATGGTAACGAAATCGGTGGTGGCTCTATAAGAATTCACGATAAACAGATGCAAAGCAAGATGTTGAATTTATTAGGTTTTAGCGAAGACGAAGCCCGAAAACAATTCGGCTTTTTGATGGATGCCTTTGAATACGGTGCGCCTCCACATGGTGGTATTGCTTTTGGTCTTGACCGTTTGGTGGCTATTCTCGGTGGACAGGAAAGTATTAGAGATTTTATTGCTTTTCCAAAAAACAACATGGGTCGAGATGTGATGATTGATGCGCCGGCGACTTTAGGTGATGATCAATTGAAAGAATTAGGTCTTGAGTTAAATATTCAAAAGAATGAATAAATTTTTAATACTTGTATTTTTAGTTGTTTGCTTTGAAAGCATTTCACAAAATTTAACTGCAGAGCAGGTTTTAGATAAGTCTATTGCTTATCACGATCCGCAAAACCGTTGGGAGTCATTTAATGATTCACTTTTAATACATCTGAAAATGCCCAACGGCTCACAAAGAATGAGCAAAGTTAAAATTGATATTTTAAATGAATATTTCAGTCTTTTAGTCAATAAAGACAATGATACGATTTTATATGAATTGCATAAAAACAAATGCAAGCTTAGCATCAACAATAATGAAAACCTCTCAGACAGTTTAAAACAAAAATATAACCTCAATTGCAAAAGGGCTAAAATGTACAAAAACTACTATACTTATCTTTATGGCTTACCAATGAAATTAAAAGATGAGGGCACAATTATTAGCCCCAAAATTGAGACAAAAACGCTAAATTCTAAATCGTATTTAACCTTAAAGGTTAACTATAAAGAAAATGTTGGAAGTGATGTTTGGTATTTTTATTTCAATCCAAAAACTTATGCATTAGAAGCTTATCAATTTTTTAAAGATGAATCAAAAAATGATGGCGAATATATTTTACTCAGTGATATTGAAACTATAAGTGGAATTAAAATGCCTAAGTATAGAAAATGGATCACCAATAAAGAAGATAAATATTTAGGAACAGATGTATTACTTGATTATAAAAGATAAACTCTATTTAAAATATCTTATTGACTTAAACAATTGTAACTAGTCAGTGTAAAAATATCGTTAAATCAAAAGATTCAAATATCTCATTATCATTATTTTATACAATTTTTCCTGCAAAACCGCTAAGTCTTTTTCAAAGGCAACAAATTCGTAAATAGCTATTAATCATAACTTTGCGATTCTTTGCGTTTT
>RRZV01000029.1 GCA_003931895.1 Mesohalobacter salilacus | reverse complement strand
GACGCTCTAAAAAACAAAAAAAGCCCCAAAAATACAGGGCTTAAATCTTGTAGCGAGGAGCAGAATCGAACTGCCGACCTCCGGGTTATGAATCCGACGCTCTAACCAACTGAGCTACCTCGCCAGAGGTTAGCGAAGTTGCCTGTCCCGACCAGACTCTTCTACGTCGGGAAGCTACCTCGCCATTAAAGTTTGCAAATATAAAATTATTATTTTTTCTAAAAGCTTATTCATTCAATTTTTGAAACATAATTTTTAGTAATTTCATTTCAATTTTAATACTTTTACTTTTACCCTTAGAAATAAATCCATATATTGCTTTTCTTTAAAAAAGCCGATTACTATGGAAGATAAAGTAAAATTTGAATTAGAATTCCCTATACAAGCTTCTCCAAGCTTACTCTACCAATATATTTCAACACCTTCAGGTTTAAGCGAATGGTTTGCTGATAATATTAATTCACGTGGCGAAGTGTTTACTTTTATATGGGGTGAAAGCGAAGAACAAGCCAAACTGCTAACCAAAAAAAGTGGCGAACGCATTAAGCTGCGTTGGCTTGATGACGAAGACACTTCTTACTTTTTTGAAATGCGCATCCAAGTTGACGAAATTACAAAAGATGTTTCCTTAATGGTTACAGATTATGCTGAAGAAGACGAGGTTGACGAAAACAAAATGCTATGGGAAAATATGGTTGCTGATTTAAAGCAAATATTAGGGTCTAAATAAGTTGTAATTTTATGATTAACTTAAACGGTGAGCTTTTCGAGTCTGAAAACGCTCAAATCCCTTTCAATAACAGAGGGTTTCAATATGGTGATGCTTTATTCGAAACCATAAGAGTAATCAATTCAAAAATAATATTTTGGGAAACTCACTATTTTAGACTGATGTCTTCTATGCGCTTATTGAGAATGCAAATCCCAATGCAGTTTTCTCCTGAATTTTTAGAAGGTGAAATATTAAATCTTATCAAAGCAAACCATTTAGACAATCAACCCACTAAAGTAAAAATTAACGTAAGCAGAAAAGCTGGCGGTCTGTATTATCCTGAAAATCGAAATATTGACTATTTTATTTCTTGTCAACCTTTAGACAATCCATTTTTCACTATCAATGAAGATTTTTATGAAATCGAATTATTTAAAGACCACTTTATAAACTCAGGATTATTATCAACTTTGAAGACCAATAATAAATTAGTTAATATTTTGGGTAGTATTTACGCCAAAGAAAATGGCTATGATAATTGCTTACTACTTAATGAGAAAAAATCAGTGGTTGAGTTTACTAATGCCAATATCTTTTTGGTCAAAGGAAATATTATAAAAACGCCACCTACTTCAGATGGTTGTTTAAAAGGCGTAGTAAGAGAAAAGCTTATTGATAGTATTGAAAAAACCGACAAATTTGAAATCCAAGAAGAAAGTATTTCACCTTTTGAGCTTCAAAAAGCAGATGAAATGTTTTTGACTAATGCAATTCTAGGCATAAAGCCAATATCAAAATATCGTAAAAAAGAATATAAGAATACCGTTGCTAAAGAATTATTAGGAAAACTTAACGCTCAAGCTCGATTGGCTTAATTATAGTTTGGATTGTCTGGCGCATTAGACCATATTAAATATTCACCACCAAGAGACTTTATGGTTTTGTTCCAAAAACTTGAATCTGAACAGCTTATAAGTTCATGGTTTGTGATGTCGTCTTTTAAAATCCAAACTTCATCGTTAATTTCGTCTTGAAGTTGTTCTGATGACCAACCAGAATAGCCAAGAAAAAACTTAACCTGGTTTTGATTTATACGGTCTTGGTTTAATAAATCTATTACTTCTTTGTGCTCACCTCCCCAATAAATGTCGTGTGTGATTTTAATTCCGCCTGAAATAAGCTCAGGAACTGAATGTATAAAATACAGCTTATCTCGCTCCACTGGACCACCATCAAAAACTTTAAAATCTTTTTGCACATTAGGAACCAATTGTTTTAAATCTTCATTTAGCGGTTTATTAATCATAAAACCTACAACACCTTCTTCATTAAAGTCTGCTATAAGTATAACAGCTTTATTAAAAGTAATATCACCTAAAATACTTGGCTTTCCTATTAAAATATCTCCCTTATGAATTTTTGTGTTTGAAATCATAACCGCAAGTTATAGATTTTTGTATAAAAAAAGACCTTATTGTAAATAATAAGGCCTTAAGAATGTTATGTGTTAAAATTTAGTTTACAGCTTTCTGTAAGTCAGAACCTGCTTTAAATTTAACTACATTTTTAGCAGCAATTTTGATAGTTTTACCAGTTTGTGGGTTTCTACCTTCACGTGCAGCTCTACGAGAGACTGACCAAGAGCCGAAGCCTACTAAAGATACTCTGTCTCCTTTTTTCAAAGCGCCTTCTACGTGGTCTAAAAATGATTCTAATGCTTTTTTTGCAGCAGCTTTTGAGACTCCAGCATCTTCAGCCATCGCATCGATTAAGTTTGTTTTGTTCATAATAATAGTTTTTAAGATTTAATTAAACAATAAACACTCTACAAATTTATATGGAATATCAATCTATGCAAGCCTTTAGCAGATAAATGTAATTAATTGTTAATAAATTTAACATAATATTAACAAAAACAACTCCAAATCTTGTTCTATTTCATCATTGCGCCGTCATTTATGGTAAATCCATTTAATAAATCTGATGTTTTCAGAAGGCGTTTTCCTGAAAGTTTAATTTTTTCAATTTTAATATAACCATCTTTTACAGCTACAAGCCAGTTTTTGTCTTTCAGAATAATTTGTCCATTATCTAATTCATGGCTTTCTTTTTGAAAACTCACTTTTGAAATTTTACAATTTATCTTTTCATTTATATTATCAAGAGTTGACCAGGCTAAAGGAAAGGGAGAAAGCCCTCTAACCAAATTATAGATATCCTGTCCAGATTGACTCCAATCTATCTTGGTGTTGTCTTTATTTAATTTTGGAGCTATTTTTAAATTTTCACTATCAGATTGAGGTTTTAAATCTATCTTGTTTTTTGATATTTTTTCTAAAGTTTCTAAAATCAGTTCTACACCTTTTGGTAACATTTTGTTATAAACATCTTCTACATTATCTGTTTCTAAAATTGGTAGTGAGATTTTATCAATAACGTGACCAGTGTCAATTTTATCATCTATAAAAAAAGTGGTTAAGCCTGTTTGAGTTTCGCCGTTAATTATAGCCCAATTGATAGGTGCTGCGCCTCTGTAATGAGGCAATAAGGATGCGTGCAAATTAAAAGTACCGAACTCAGGAAATTGCCAGACTTGTTTGGGTAACATTCTAAATGCTACAACAACAATAAGATTGGGGTTTAGGGCTTTAAGCTGACTGAAAAAATCTTCAGACTTTAAATTAGTAGGTTGTAAAACATTAATATTATGCTGTTCAGCAAATAATTTTACGGCTGATTTATTGAGCTTTCTGCCCCTACCAGCAGGTTTATCAGGCGCAGTAACAGTAGCTAATAATTTATGTTCGCTTTGATGGATAGATTCTAACATAGGTACAGAGAACTCTGGCGTACCCATAAATAATATTCTCAGTGCTCTCATTTTTTTATACTATAATGATTGTTTGGCTGTATTTTAATATTTTGTTTTTCTAATAATTCCTTAATTACACTTTTCAATTCATTTTGATTACAATTTAGCTTTTGCAAAAGTTCTGACGATGCTTTAGGTGATTCAGATATCTCATTTAAAACTTTGGTTTTTAAATCTGATAGACCTGAGTTCAGTTGGTTTCTACAGGTTGAACAAACACCGCAAGGTTCAGCATTTTCTTCATCAAAATACCTAAGCAACTGCATTTGCCTACAATCTTGGTTATTTTGAACAAAATCAGCAACTGCTTCGATTTGTCTAATTTTTTGTTCTCGATATAATTTAATGTGCTTGATGTGCATATTGATGCTTCGTTCGTCTTCTCTGGGCTGAAGCATTCTCAAACTTAAATCTTGTTCTTGAAGTTTTAAAGTGATGATTTCTCTTGACTCCAGTGTTTTTAAGTTTTCAATGATGTTCTTTTGATTAGTTTTAAGCTTCTTAGTTAAAAAATCTAAATTAATTTTAGTCATTAAATCAAAAATACCGCCATAAGTTCTTAAAATTAAAGTCATCAAATCTGAAAGTGATTTGTTTTGCCTTAAAAATTCAAACAAATTTTGATGTGAAATTAGGATTTGCATTTTGGCATTAATCTGATAATTTTGGTCAAGACTTATTACACTCAATCTGTCTAACAGTTTAAAAATTTCAAAACTTTGGCTGAGATTGAGATTGTATTTTTGACAAAAACGATTCAAATTTATATCAAAATCCTCGCCTTCGCCTTCTCCATAAGCTATTTGCAAATAACTCATCAAATGTTTGTATAGCTTTTTAATTGATTTTAAATCAGGCAAATATCTTAAATGAACAAACCTTAGCTTTTCAGTATCAGTAGCGTTAAAAACTAAAGTTGCCTTCGCCTTTTTTCCATTTCTGCCTGCTCTGCCGATTTCTTGATAATAACTTTCAAGACTTTCGGGCAAATGCATATGAAACACCAAATCTACATCAGGTTTATCAATGCCCATCCCAAAAGCATTAGTAGCCACAACAACTTTTGTGCGGTTACTCAACCATTGCTCAAGAATATCTTGGCGTTCTTGACTGAGTAAACCACCGTGAAAAGCTGCAGCTGTAATATCGTTTTGCTCTAAAAGTTCTTTTAACTCTAAAGTGACTTTTCTTCTTCTCACATAAACTATCACTGAAGATTCTGCCGCTTTAATTTGCTGAATCAGGGTTTGCCATTTGTTGTCCGTTTTTAAAACATTAATAGAAATATTAGGCCTTTTAAAACTGCTTTTAAAAACTTTGGGGTTGTTAAGCTTGAGTTGGGTCTTAATATCGTCTTGAACTTTTTGGGTTGCAGTGGCTGTCAACGCCATAATAGGCACCTGAGGATGCAGGTCTCGTAATTGATGAATGTCTAAAAAAGCAGGTCTAAAATCGTGACCCCATTGAGAAATACAATGCGCTTCATCAATAGCAATCAAATTGATGTTTAAATACCTGAGGCGTTCTAATAAAACTGGATTTTGAAGTTTTTCAGGTGAGAGATATAGAAATTTGTATTTTGCATTATGAATATTATCAAATATTCTATTCGTAACGTCATAAGACAAACCACCTTTAAGATGCATTGCTTTAATTCCCTTTAACTTTAAGTTTTGCACTTGGTCTTGCATCAAACTTATCAAAGGCGAAATGACAATACAAATTCCGTCTTTAGCCAATGCAGGGATTTGGAAGCACAAAGATTTACCACCACCGGTAGGAAAAAACACACAGCAATCTTGTTGATTTAAACAGGCTTGGATAGCTTCTTTTTGAAGTCCTCTAAAGCTGCTAAATTTCCAGTATTGGTATAATATGTCTGAAGGACTTTTCATTTTAAGTTTAAATGAGATAATAAAAAATCTAAGCGTTCATCAATACCAGATTTAGGCATTTCAATTAAATCATAATTCAACGCTCTATAACTTTTTAGCAAATATTTCTCAATGGTTTTTGCAAGTTGTCTACCTTCGTAGCGCTCTTCATCAGATGTGTAGATGTCTTCCCAAAAGGGAAACCAAAACACTTTATCATATCGGTATTCCCGATTAGCTTGACTAAATTTATCTGGATAAGGCATTTTTATCATATCAAGGTATGCCGTAATATCTGGTAAACCTCTGTCAATAAATACTAGCGACTGATTTAAAGCTTTTGCACTTAAAAATTGACGGATTCGTCCTTCTAAAAGTTTCTCACTAAATAGCAAGGGTTGCTCTCTAAACAAATGTTCAATACCCTCATCACGAGCTTCTTGGGTCACTTGACGAGAAATTTCTTCGTAACATATATAAGCTTTTTCTTTTAAGGCATTAATGACAGAAGTTTTGCCGGTTGATGGCGCACCGATAAAAAGCACTATGGACGTTTGAGAGTCAAATTTCATAAATTCAAAATATTATAAACTGCAAAATAAATATATTTATGAAGACGACTTATTTTAATCTAAAAAGATAAGCTTATATTTGTAAAAAAGTGAGATTTGAATCCTAATACCGAAGAATTTTATAATAAACTAGAACAACGATTACAAGAAACTTCAAATTGGCCTAGTGAATATATTTTCAAATTTATTTTACCAACTGACCAATCTAAAATCAAAAAAATTTCTGATATTTTTAATCATACCGGAGCTGTGATAAAAACCAAAAAATCTTCTAAAGGCAAGTACACAAGTGTTTCTATTCGTTTGAATATGGAAACTCCAAACGCAGTAATTGAAAAATATAAAACTGTTGGCTATCAAATAGAAGGTGTGATTTCACTTTAATAAAAACTATATTTTATACATTGCAAACCTAAATATTACATTTTGACAGATCATTTAGAATACAACTCAGAACGCAACCAACTTGTTATTCCAGAATATGGCAGACATGTTCAAAAAATGGTTGAACATTGTCTCAAAGAGGAAGACAAATCAAAACGAACCCAAATGGCACATGCCATTGTTGAAGTCATGGCTAACATCAACCCTAATCACAGAGATGCTACTGATTTTCAGCAAAAATTGTGGGATCAACTTTTTATTATAAGTGATTTTAAACTTGACGTTGATGCGCCTTATGACATTCCGGATAAAGAAGAATTGTTTAAAAAACCTGAACCTCTGCCCTATCCTCAAAATCATCCCAAATATCGTTTTTACGGCAACAACATCAGTCGAATGATTAATGAGGCTATAAAAGTCGAAGATGGTAAATTAAAAGAAGCATTAGTCTATACCATTGCCAATCACATGAAAAAATGCTTCTTAAATTGGAATAGAGATTCGGTTAAAGACAGTGTGATTTTTAAACATTTAGAAGAATTAAGTGACGGTAAATTAACTTTAAAATCTGATGATGAAACCTTAAGTGAGGCCTCAGATTTAATTAAAAATCACGTCAAGCGCAAGCCAAAGAAAAACTATAAAAACAAAGGTCGTAAACGTTACAAAAAATGAGCTCATTTGTTATAGAAGGTGGTCATCAACTCAAAGGAAGCATCACACCACAAGGTGCTAAAAACGAAGCCCTTCAAATTCTCTGTGCGGTTTTAATGACACCTGAAAAGGTCGAGATTAAAAACATTCCTGACATAAGAGATGTCAATAAACTTATAGATATTTTAGAAAATCTTGGCGTCAAAATTCAAAAACTCGGCAAAGGTCATTTTAGCTTTAAAAGTGATGAACTTAACCTAGACTATCTTCAAAGCGAACAATTTAAAAAAGAAGGTAGCGGCTTAAGAGGTTCGATTATGATTGTTGGTCCACTTCTCGGAAGGTTCGGCAAAGGCTACATTCCAAGACCTGGTGGCGATAAAATTGGTAGAAGAAGACTAGACACGCACTTTGCTGGTTTTATAAAACTCGGCGCCAAGTTCAGATACAACAAAGAAGAACGATTTTACGGTGTAGAAACAGATAAAGGACTTAAAGGTACTGATATGCTGCTTGAGGAAGCTTCTGTTACAGGAACGGCCAACATCATTATGGCAGCTGTATTTGCTAAAGGCAAAACTCAAATATACAATGCCGCTTGTGAGCCTTACATTCAACAACTCTGTAAAATGTTGAATAAAATGGGGGCTGAAATTTCGGGTATTGGTTCAAACCTTCTTCATATTACTGGTGTAGAAAACCTTAAAGGCTGTACACACAAAGTTTTACCTGATATGATTGAAATTGGTTCGTGGATTGGACTGGCCGCCATGACCAAAAGTGAAATTACCATCAAAAATGTGAGCTGGGAAAATTTGGGTATCATACCAGCTACTTTCAAAAAATTAGGTATCGATATTCAGAAAAAAGGAGATGACATTTTAATTCCTAAGCATAAAAATGGCTATGAAGTAGCCAGTTTTATTGATGGATCTATTATGAATATCTCAGATGCGCCTTGGCCTGGTTTTACACCAGATTTACTCAGTGTGATGTTGGTCGTTGCTACACAGGCTCGCGGTAGTGTTTTGATTCACCAAAAAATGTTTGAAAGTCGATTGTTTTTCGTCGATAAGTTGATTGACATGGGTGCTAAAATAATCTTATGTGACCCGCATCGAGCTACGGTTATTGGTCACGATTTTAAATCGCAACTCAAAGCCACGACAATGACGAGTCCTGACATCCGCGCAGGAATTTCATTGCTGATTGCCGCTTTATCAGCCAAAGGCACTTCAACCATACACAACATAGAACAAATAGACCGTGGATATGAAAATATTGATGAAAGACTTAAAGCTATTGGTGCTAAGATTCATCGATATGAGTAGTTAGCTATGAGTTGGTAGCTTTTAGTCGGTAGAGATTAGTAGAGAACAAGTTGTATGTTTAGTTAAGACGAAATAATATAAGAAATTATCTGATAAAACTTTGCGAACCTTTCGCTATCCTTTGCGTCATTTGCGGTTAATAAACTTATATACTCACTTATAAACTCATAAACTATAAAACATGCCCATAATTCTTCCCGTAAACAACAAATCTCCTGAAATACCATCAGATTGTTATATCGCTGAAAATGCAACTATTGTAGGTGAAGTTTCAATGGGACAACAATGTAGTATTTGGTTTAATGCTGTCATTCGAGGAGATGTGCATTATATCAAAATGGGCGACAAAGTCAATGTTCAAGATGGTGCTGTGATTCATTGCACTTATCAAAAATACCCAACAAATATTGGCAACAAGGTTTCTATTGGTCACAATGCCATTGTCCACGGTTGCACGATTCATGATAATGTATTGATTGGAATGGGCAGTATTGTGATGGACAATTGTGTGATTCATTCAAATAGTATCATCGCTGCTGGAGCTGTGCTTACTCAAAATACAGTAGTAGAATCGGGGAGTATTTACGCTGGCGTGCCTGCCAAAAAAATAAAAGACATCAGCCCAGAATTAACCCAAGGCGAAATTGAAAGAATTGCTGAAAATTATGTGAAATATTCTAGTTGGTTTAAGAACTAATATGAGTTAGAATAAAATTAGATGCTGAAATCACCTATTCACTAGTTCTCTAAACTGATAGAAAAACCGTTCTATCAATCGTAAATCTTCGGTGATGATTTCTGCTATGCCTGTCATTTCTTGTTTAAACTCTAAAGTTTTATCGTATGTCGTTTTCAGCTTTTCTGGTAAATCTACTTCTATATTGTAAAAACCTTCTTGGTCAGGAATAAGTGAAATATTATTGACTTTACCTTTTAAAACGCCGTATTCTTGGTCGGGATAGTTGTTGAGTTTTAAATTTACAGGTTGTCCCTTTTTTATTTTACCTGAATTTTGAATTGGCGTTTTTAATCGAGCGACATAGTTTTGATAGTTATCAGGAATAACAGTAAAAACCATATCGCCTTGATTGATATTTTGAGATTTGTGCCAAATGTTTAAAAAACTAACTTTCCCGTCAAGATTTGAACGAAAGACAAATCTAAACTCCCAATTCTTAATACTGGAGTTCAATTGATTATAAGCTTGAACTACTTGTCTAAACAAGATTTTGTTGTCTTTAATCCGACCTATTTCGGTGCCTTTTAAATTGTTTTTAGCATCACTGATGGCCTGTTTGGTTTGTGATAGTGTGGTTTGAAAATTTTTAAAATCTCTTTCGGCTTGAGCAAACATCAATTGCTTGTTTTCAAATTCTTGCGCAGAAATGACACCTTTGTTAAATAGTGTTTCATTTCTCTTCAAGTCATTTCTAGCAAGTTTTAATTCTTTTCGTTTTAAATCAAATTGTGCATAAAGGTTTCTAAGTCTAGTTTCAAGTTCCCGAATGGTGAAATTGCCAGCTTGAACTTGATAAGAATAAGGTTTTAATTGCTGATTGACTTCATATTCAATATAGGCATTTTCAAATTGCACATAAGCATTTTCCACTTCACCAAGATTGAAGATAGCCGGGATTCTATCTATGGGAAAATAAATACTGTCTTTATCTAAATGTATCTCACCTAAAATCTTTTTCAAATCTAAAACATCCTTATAATTTGCAGGATTTTCCAAAACTGCTAAAAGTTGATTATCATTTACTTTTTGATTATCACTGACTACAATAGTATCAAGTTTAGCTGTTGTTCTCGCTATGAGTTTTTGTGGTGGCAGTTTAGTCGTCACTATGGCTTCAGAAGCAATAATGTCTGGATATTTCACAAACCATGATAGCAATAAAATCAGGAGGATTAGCGACAAAAACAAAACATTGCCCCATCGTATCATCCAATGTGGGACTTTTGTCAGAATGTCTTGAACTTCCTCGCTTCTTAAGTCGATATGTTTTATGCTGGTGTTATCGGGCATTAGTAATGTGGCAATTTGCTAATAGGATAAGCTGTGAATAAGATATATAACTGACCAATGTTTAACTTTACTCAATTAGTTTTATAAAATTTTCTCTGATCTTGGCTTTTATGCCGGCATTTACGGGTTTCAATACTTTATCTACCATAGTTTTTTCTAAAGTTGCAATTTTATGGACACGAACTACAGATTTTAGTTTAAGTTGAGAGGCTTCCCAGTCCTCTATGAGTATGTCATAATCTGAATGGTATATTTTAGATGTAATTCTACAAACTATAATATCATCACCAAAATCTTTCAAAACTAATGCAGGTCTTTTTTTAAAATTTTGTTGACCTGTAAAAGGAAATTTAATTAAAACAATGTCGCCTAAATCAAAATTTTTCATGAGCGTATTGATTTTCGATTAATCATCATCATAAACAGAATCTGAAAGAGCGTAGCCTTCAAAAAATGCCTCGCTAGCCATATGTTTAAACCCTTTTTCTTCAACATCATCACCATCTTCTAAAAGAACAATTATCCTTACGTTTTTGTATTGATTAAAAAGAAGTTTAGACTTTACATGTTTAGGGATTTGTATTTTATTATTTTCAATTTTTGATTTAAATTCTAAAGCTTCCATTTTATTTAATATTAAATATTTCTGTAAATTTAAGTAATTCTTTCGGTTATATAAAAGCTGTAATTTTCATTCATCGTTCTATTGAGCATTCTTCCAAACTAAATAATTAAATTTCCTCATTAACTCCCCAACTCCAATTGATTTTTCACCAAATTATAATAATTCCCTTTTTGCTTTATCAATGCTATATGGCTACCAACTTCAACAATTTTACCTTGATCTAAAACCACGATTTGATGGGCATTTTTTACAGTGCTTAAACGATGGGCTATAACGACTACGGTTTTGTTTTCAAAAAATTCGTCTAACTTTTCCATGATGATTTTTTCGTTATTGGCATCTAACGCAGATGTAGCTTCATCGAAAAACAAAAAATTAGGATTTTTGTAAACGGCTCTGGCAATAAGCAAACGTTGCTTTTGTCCGGTGCTAATGCCCACGCCTTCCATACCAATTTTGGTATTGTAAGACAGCGGTAAGCTCTCAATAAAATCTTTGATGTTGGCAACATCTACAGCATGGGCTAACTTCTGCTTATCAATATAATCTTCGCCAACGGCAATATTGCTCGCTATACTATCATTAAAAATATAGCCTTCCTGCATCACCACACCACATTCGTCACGCCAAGTGGTTTGAGAGACATTTTTCATATTGAGTTTTCCAAGTTCAATTGTGCCTTCAATCGGGTCGTAAAATTTAAGTAAAAGTTTCATCAAGGTGGTTTTACCACTACCACTTACCCCGACAATTGCCGTCACTTTATTGGCAGGTATGACCAAATCTAATTCTTTTAAGACCATTTCATCAGAGCCAATGTATCTAAAAGACACTTGATTTAAACTCATTGCACTGGACGGCGGAATATCACTGATTTTTTGTTGCCCAGGTGTCTCTTCGTCTTCTTTATTATGAATTTCAGAAAGACGATCTAATGAAATTTTAGCATCCTGAACTTCTCGTATAAAATTAATAAGTTGTGCTATTGGCGAGTTGAGTTGACCGACGATATAACTCACAGCGAGCATCATCCCTAAGGTGATTTCGCCGTCTATCACCAGCTTAGCAGACAATACGGTGATTAAAATATTTTTAACTTCATTGATAAACCCTGAACCTACACTTTGGTATTGCTCAAGCGCTAAACCCTCAATAGACACTTTAAACAGTCGGGCTTGCACAAACTCCCAAGACCAGCGTTTTTGTTTCTCGGCGTTGTGGAGTTTGATTTCCTGCATGCCGTTGATGAGCTCAATCACTTTGCTTTGCTCTTGGCTGACTTCTGAAAAACGTTTATAATCTAAATCACGACGTTTTTTTAGAAAAATGACAATCCATAAAAAATACAACACACTGCCTAACATAAAAATACCAAACAGCAACAAACTATAATACGCCAAAACAATGCTAAACACCACTAAATTGACCATAGAAAACAACACGTTTAAAGACGAAGTCGTTAAAATACGTTCTATACGTCTATGGTCATTGATACGTTGTAAAATATCTCCCGTCATACGCGTATCAAAAAAGGCGATGGGCAACTTCATGAGTTTGATAAAAAAATCTGAGACTAACGAAATATTGATACGTGTGCTCAAATGCAACAAAATCCAACTGCGGATGACTTCAATAGATGTTCTGCCTATAAACAAGGCTAACTGCGCAAATAGAATCAAATAAATAAAATGAATATCCTGGTTTTTAATCCCAACATCGACAACACTTTGGGTTAAGAATGGAAAAATAAGTTGAAGTAAACTCGAGGCGATTAACCCGATGACCAATTGCCAAAGAAACTGCTTATATCTAAAAATGTATTTTGAAAGAAACTTAAAACCAAAGCTTTGGCTCCGCTCAGCTTCCGTTTTAAATTCGGTGTCATAGAACTTCGCTGTGGGTTCTATAAGTAAGGCAACTCCTTCTTCGGTTTCTGCTGTGGCGTTGTTGCCTATCCAATGTTTTAAGAATTCTTCTTGAGTGTATTTTAACAAGCCATGGGCTGGATCACTTACATAAAAGCCCCCTTTAATTCCCCCAAAGGGGGATTTTAATAAGTTTCTTCCCTTTCTTGTGCTGAGCGAAGTCGAAGCAGGGGAGACGGAAGATGGGCATTTATATAAAACTACATAATGATTTTTGTTCCAATGCACAATACAAGGCAAAGGTGCGTCAAGTAATCTAGAAAGACTTAATTTGACTCCTAAGGTTCTAAAACCAATGTCCTCAAAAGCTTCACTGAGGTTTAAGAGACTACTCCCACTTCTTGTGGTTTGGGTGAGGTTGCGGAGCTGTTGTAATGGAATGTTTTTACCAAAGTGCTTTGAAATTATTTTTAAACAGGTTGGGCCGCAGTCTTTGGCGTCGGGTTGATTGTAATGAGGAAAATTAACCAAATATTTAATGTAAAGATTAAACTAATATTAAAGAAAATTCAATTAAATTTTAGTTTTCATAATATTCTACTTCTATACCAAAATTGTAAATAAAACCTAACAATGGTATATCTTTATCAATCCAATCTTTTTCAATTGTGCCATCTATATGGTAATGTTTACAATAAGTAACACTTTTAGATCTTTTGGATTTATCTATGACTTTAAAAGCTGGAGCTTCATTACTTATATCACTATATTCTCTGTATTGATATTTGTTTAGGGTTTTAACCGCAACAAAAATTCCATCTTCTGGAAAATCTATATAATATTTTTCAACATTATATGTTACATATTTACTCTTGTCATTTTTATTTTTAGAAACTAAAATTGAATCTGTTATCAATTGCTTATTAGGGAGTTTACTAACGGAATCTACTGAGTAAAGATTGATTAAAAATGGCATGTATTGCTTATTAGGGTCACCCCAGTAGCCTTTACTAGTTTCGATCAAAATATTTTTAATAATTGAGTGTTTGTATTTGTTGTCAAAGGGAATATAAGTTGCACAAATTGAATTTGTATTCGCTTTATGTCCTATATTATAACTTATTTTAGACCAAAGTGATTGTTTAGGTAAAATCAAATCCGTTTTAACTTCTTTACTATTGATAGTTACTTCATCTAAGGCTTCATTTTTTTCAATGAGATAAATTTTTTTGTTATTATATACATCTTTTCTATTTAAAGAAATGCTTTTAAAACTAAGGTGATTAATAGTGATGCTTTTAAAGTCAGTATTTTTTATTTTAAACACACCTTTTTTATCTGAATATGACACTAAGTTATTATCTTTATAAATAAAAGCATTTTCAATAAAAGTTGAATCTTTTTTAGAAAATAGGCTTATTTTTATGCTACTTTGAGCAGAAATGCTCACAGAAAATAAAAAAATAATTAGATATATTATTTTCATAATCAATTTGTTTAAGAAGCTACCTTTATATAAAGATAGCTTCTTTATTTTTCATACTTAAGGTCTACAGGGAACATCCTGAACATCACCCCAACTACCTAATCCAATACCTAAAAATGACGGTCTGCATCTAATTTTACAAGTTAGTGCAGTATTACCGCCATTATAGGTGTTTGAACCTGGGCCATCGTTTTCAAAAAATTGACCGTTATCCATGGCATCACTTGGACTCCAACCAGAAACATAGGCGCATTTTTCACCACCGTTTACTTTTGCTTGTTGCTTTTTGTCTAAAACAACAACACCTTCCTGATTTAAAATGTTGTTTAACATAATTTAAAGTATTTAATTAATTTATTCCTAAACCATTAGAGACGCTTAGGACTACGTCTTACTTGCAAGTGTATTGTTATATTCTGTATGTTTATAAAAAATTGGTTCTATAAAATGTTTAATATCGGTGATATGGTAAGACTCAGGAAATAATTTTCCATTGAGCAAAATACTTGGTGTTTTAAGTATGTTATTGATATTACACCATTTGATATGTTCTTTCAATATTAGTTCAGTATTTTTTGTATTCACTTCCCACCTCTCAAGCCATTGTTTTGGGTTTCTACTTTCAAACCAATCGTTCAATGCTTTAGCAAAACCTAATTCACCTTGTTCTTTATAAATACCTACGAGATTTTTTAAAACAAAAACTTTAATTTTATTAGGATTTCTTTCGGTCAATAAAAACACAACTTTAAATTGTATGTCATTTTGATGTTCGTTTAATAATTCCATATAAGTTTTATGTGCTTTCTTACAAAATTGACAAAAGGGATTCGTAATTATTGTAATGGTATTTGCAGTATTTTTATTGCCTAGGCAAATAGTAAATTTTTGGTCAATTTCACTCTCAATTGGTTTTAGACTATCGTAAAATGGCACAAATAACTTATGATTTCTTCTAAATTTCAAATTTTCAATCATCAAGCCTTCGTACTTTGAATACGTTTTTAATAATGTTTTGATATGAAACCAAGCTACCAAAATCACTGCAAGGAGACTGAAATGGTATAAAAACTGAGAGGTGTTCATGCTCAAAGATTTAGTGTAATCAATACCCAATAAAACAGATTGAGCTACTAATACAAATGCAATTCCTAAACACAAGGGACACCATTTTTGTATTTTAAAATATTGAAAGTAAACAGAGTAAATTATAATTGGTATTGAAAGAACAGAAAAGGATAAGTGTAATACATTTAAAGCTCCTGAAAAAAGCCCCAGTGTTATAAAAGCAAAGTAAACTACTGTTACATCACTCAAATCAACAGTGTTAAAAAGTTTAGCGTATTTAGAGTTTAACACAGCGTTACAACTGGTATTATTATTTATAGAGCAGTATTGTGAGGGTTGGCCAATGTTGCCATATTTTTCTTTTAAAATAAGCAAACTCAAACCAAAACCAATGAATGAAAAAATGGCATAAATTAAAATTGTAAGGTCATTATAAACCCTGAACAAATATGATAGTAATAAAACAATTCCAACAATTAATGTCACTTTATAAAAGTCTTTTCCTTCTAAAGAGGGTTTTTTAAGATTTTTATTTTCTTCGGCAACTATAGCCTTTCCTGTCCAATGTTCTAAGAATTCATCTATTGCTTTTGAATTTTTTTCATTGTCACCATAATTAATTTCAACATTATTATCATCCTTTGCTTTGCATACTAGAACGAAATTGTATTTCTCATCTTGTTTGACTTGGGCAATAAAGCAATTTGGCAATTGGTTGAAAGAACTTTTAGGCAACTCAATAGCTAAATTAGGAATATCTAATAAGTCTAAAGTATTCGTTATAGGCTGCATACCATCGCTAATATCGCTTTTCAGTAAACGATTTATTTCAGCAAAACTAACATCGTATTTGTTGAGCTCTACAAATTCATGTAATATATGAGACGAAAAAGACATGCTACTAAATTATGAGTTGTCTTTAAAATATCTAATTTTTTATTTTGCAATTATATTTGCATATTTACGCAATAATTACTTGCCATGTAAAAAACAAAACTCATTACCACCCGAAAACAAAAAGGCTTTTCTCAGCAACAGTTAGCAGATTACCTCTGTATGAATGTATCGAGTTATAATCGCCGAGAAAAAGGCATCTCTCACATCAAACCTGATGAATGGATGAAATTGGCGGATATTCTAGAAGTGCATTTAGATGAAATTTATGAGCATGACGCCCGTTACCATATAGATTGTAAAGATCAATCTATTGGTATAAACCACGGCACTCAAAAAGTTTACACCGTTCCTAAAGCATTACTCGATTCACAGCAAAAATATATTGAAATGCTGGAAGCAAGGATTAAGAAACTTGAAGAAGATTAATGTGGTAATTTGGTAATGGGGTAATGTGATGATTTGGTAATGGGGTAATGTGATGATTTGGTAATGTGAAAATGTAGCAATAAATCATTGTCATAATAGCATAATTATTTTTAAAGTTTTAAAAAAACTTAGAATCATTTAAAATTTATAATTCAAAATTTCCTACCCCAAATCCAACCAAAACTCATCACTTGATTATCTTTGCCTAAAATTTTTGGATTCATGATCAATATCACATTACCAGATGGTAGCGTAAAACAAGTGGAGCGCAGTTCAACGCCTTTTGATGTCGCTCAAAGTATAAGCCACGGACTGGCAAGAAATGTAGTTTCAGCGTCGTATAATGGTAAAACCGTTGAAGCCTCAACACCTTTAAATGAAGACGGAAAATTAGTGCTTTATACTTTTAATGATAAAGAAGGTAAAAAAGCCCTTTGGCATTCTGCTGCACACTTGATGGCACAAGCGATATTAAAATTTTACCCAAATGCCAAACTGACTATTGGTCCAGCCATTGATCAAGGCTTTTATTACGATATAGATTTTGGCGAAGAGAGTATTTCTGAAAAAGATTTTCCCAAAATTGAAAAAACCATACTTGAAATTGCTCGGCAAAAACACGAGTTTAAACTCAGAGAAGTTTCAAAACAAGCCGCTTTAGACTATTATAAATCTAATCCGTTTAAAACTGAACTCATTGAAAATCTGGAAGACGGCGAAATTACCTTTTGTGACCACGACGATTTCACCGACTTATGTCGTGGCGGTCATATTCCACATACGGGATTCATTAAAGCGGTTAAACTTCTGAGTGCTGCTGGTGCGTATTGGCGAGGCGATGAAACCAATCCTCAACTCACACGGGTTTACGGTATCGCTTTTCCTAAGCAAAAGATGCTTAAAGAGTATCTTGATATGTTGGAAGAAGCCAAAAAAAGAGACCACAGAAAACTTGGTAAAGCTCTTGAGTTATTTACATTTTCACAAAAAGTTGGTCAAGGTTTGCCACTTTGGCTACCAAAAGGAGCAGCACTTCGTGAACGCCTTGAAAATTTTCTAAAAGATGCCCAACAAATAGCAGGTTACGAGCAAGTCATCTCCCCACATATTGGTCATAAAGATTTATATGTCACTTCTGGACACTATGAAAAATATGGTGAAGATAGTTTTCAGCCTATAAAAACCCCAAAAGACGATGAAGAGTTTCTTCTAAAACCTATGAATTGCCCCCACCACTGCGAAATATACAATTCAGCAGCGTGGAGTTATAAAGATTTACCTAAACGCTATGCCGAATTTGGCACGGTTTACCGCTATGAACAAAGTGGCGAGCTTCACGGCTTAACAAGGGTTAGAGGATTTACTCAAGACGATGCCCATATTTTCTGTACACCTGATCAACTTGATGAAGAATTTAAAAAAGTAATTGATCTTGTACTCTACGTCTTTGGTTCTCTTGGATTTGAAAATTTTACAGCACAAGTCTCTCTAAGAGATCCTGATAATAAAGAAAAATACATTGGTTCTGAAGATAATTGGCAAAAAGCTGAAGACGCCATCCTTAAAGCCGCAAAAGACAAAAATCTCAATTATCACGTAGAAACCGGAGAAGCTGCATTTTATGGTCCAAAATTAGACTTTATGGTCAAAGATGCATTGCAGCGTGAATGGCAACTCGGTACGATACAAGTCGATTACAACCTACCAGAACGCTTTAATTTAACTTATAAAGGCTCTGATAACGAGACACATAGACCTGTGATGATTCATCGTGCTCCATTTGGCAGTATGGAACGCTTTATAGCTATTTTATTGGAGCACACTGCAGGTAACTTTCCACTGTGGTTAACCAATGAGCAAGCTATCATATTATCAATCAGTGAGAAATATGAAAATTATTCTAAAAAAGTTTTAAATTTGCTTAAAAAACACGAAATTCGCGCCCGCATTGATAACAGAAGTGAAACAATGGGTAAAAAAATCCGTGATGCGGAAACCCAAAAAATTCCTTTTATGATCATTGTTGGAGAGAATGAAGTTGATAATCAAACAGTTTCGATTAGAAAACATGGTGGAGAAGATTTAGGAGAAATGAGTATCAACGATTTTTCAGATTTAATTAATAAAGAAGTTAATGCGCAAAAACGCACTTTTAACGGATAAAGTTTAACTTAAAATCACATAAAACAATTAGAAGAAGAAAAACAAATTACCGTCGTAGAGAAAAACCAGAAGACAAACACCGTATCAACAGCAAAATAAGAGCTAAAGAAGTTCGTGTTGTTGGCGACAATGTCAAAATGGGAGTTTATCCTCTTAAAGAAGCTTTAGAAATGGCAGATGAACAAGGCTTGGATTTGGTTGAAATATCACCAAATGCTGAACCTCCTGTTACTAAAGTAATGGACTATAAAAAGTTTCTATACGAACAAAAAAAGAGAGAGAAAAAGCTTAAAGCTAAAGCCTCTAAAGTTGTAGTCAAAGAAATACGTTTCGGCCCAAATACCGATGATCATGACTACGAGTTTAAGAAAAACAATGCTGTTAAGTTTTTAAAAGATGGAGCAAAACTTAAAGCCTTTGTATTTTTTAAAGGCCGATCTATTGTCTTTAAAGAAAAAGGTGAAATCTTATTATTAAGGCTAGCCCAAGACCTTGAAGACTATGGTAAAGTAGAACAATTACCAAAACTTGAAGGTAAGCGAATGATTATGATGGTCTCGCCTACCTCACAGAAAAAATAAAGCGATAATAAATTAATATATAAAGATGTCAAAAAAAGTAAAGTTTAAGACAAAGTCAAGTGCTAAAAAGCGTTTTAAAATAACCGGAACAGGTAAACTTAAACGTAAACACGCTTTTAAAAGTCACATTTTGACTAAAAAATCTAAGAAAAGAAAACTTAGGTTAACTCACGATACTATCGTGGACAAATCAGACGAAAAAAACATCAAGCAACAATTAGGCTTGAAATAAAATTTCGCCGGTAATAACAAAAATTATTAACCCTGGAGTATGGCTCATAAAAATGTTTAAAATTTAAACTGCCTACTACAAAAAACAAAAAATTATGCCAAGATCAACAAATTCAGTCGCTTCAAGAGCGAGACGTAAAAAAATCATGAAGCTTGCCAAAGGCTATTACGGAAGACGTAAAAACGTTTGGACAGTAGCTAAAAATGCTGTAGAAAAAGGCTTAGTTTATGCCTACAGAGACAGAAGAGCAAAAAAGAGAAACTTTAGAAAACTATGGATTGTCAGAATCAATGCTGCCGCAAGACTTCACGGTATGTCGTATTCTCAATTTATGGGTAAACTCAAGAAAAGTAATATCGAGCTAAATCGAAAAGTTTTAGCAGATCTTGCTGTTCACAACCCTGAAGCTTTTAAAGCTGTAGTCGATAAAGTCAAATAAATTATCAACCTTACTATCGCTTAAAGCCCTTTTCATATCGGAAAGGGCTTTTTAATATCAAGTCAACAAAAATTAATTATAATTTAAAAAGGCCTCACAGGTTTTAACATGACCGCCTTTGGAGGAAAACCTGTGAGGTCTATATTATTAAATTCATCAAAAAAAGCTTCCAAGTCAAACTTGAAAGCTTTTGGGTGGCTGACCGGGTTCGAACCGGCGACCCTCGGATCCACAAACCGATACTCTAACCAACTGAGCTACAGCCACCGTAAACATTGTATTATGCATTTATTAAAATGCGAGTGCAAATTTACGCAATTTTAGCGTTTAGCAAAACTTTTTAGAACAAATATAAAGTTGAAATATATGCAATTTTATATCAAATCAAAAACAGATTTTACGCCAATATAGCGTTCTACAGTAAACCCTTCTGCATAGTCAACATTAATAATACGACCAAAATTTTTTGCTCTATAGCTTATGCTCTCCATAAAGTTAGAACTCGAAATTGGCGTCTCAGGTTCTTTACTGTCAGGGTTATAAAATTGAGATTGATATGCTTTCACGGATTCAATTTTGTCTTGAATGGTCTCTGAAATATCTACAACAAAATCAGGTTCTATATCGTGCCACTGGATGTAATGGTAAACTTTGCTTGGCCGCCAAGGGTCTTGAGATTCACCACGATGCTTAGTTTCATATTTTTTTAGTCCACTCAAAAAGCAAGCTTCACTTACCAATTGGCTTGCACGTCCGTGATCAATATGTCTATCCCTTATAGCATTGCAAAACACAACTTCTGGTTGGTATTGCCTTAAAGCTCTAACAACTTCCTGTTTGTGCGCTTCGTCATTCACAAATAAAGCATCTTTAAACTTTAAGTTTTTTCTAACTTCAACGCCTAATATCTCTGCCGCGTTTTGAGCCTCTTTGGCTCTAATTTTCTTAGAACCTCGAGTTCCCATTTCACCTTGGGTTAAATCAATAATACCAACACGTTTCCCGTTTTTTATTTCTAAAGACAAGGTTCCTGCACAACTCAGTTCTACATCATCGGGGTGTGCTCCAAACGCAAGTATATCTAACTTCATTATAAACTATTTTTTAGTTGTCTAATTTTAATATTAAAAGCCGCAAAGATAAGCGTCATAAATGGACTGAGATAGTTAAAAATTGCATAAACAAAATAATCAGCTACAGAAACACCAAGCACATTACTGTGATAAGCCCCACAAGTGTTATATGGGATTAAAACTGAAGTCACTGTACCAGAATCTTCTAGGGCTCGACTTAAATTTTCAGGTGCAAGTCCTTTGTCTTTGTAAGCCTTGGCAAACATTTTACCAGGGATGACAATAGCTAAATATTGGTCAGAAGCTGTAGCATTTAAAGCTAAACAACTAGCTACAGTAGATGCAAACAAACCAAATGTTGTATGAAATAGGTTTAATAAAGCCTTACTTAAAGTCTGTAAGGCACCAATAGCTTCCATCACGCCGCCAAAAACCATTGCACAAATAATCAACCAAATTGTTCCGAGCATTCCTTTCATTCCAGAGCTTTGAAACAAATCCTTAAGTAATTCATTTTCTGTTGGGATTAGAATATCAGTCGTTATGGTATCTACCAGGCCTTTATAAAAAGCATTAAAACCGCTTTGCGTAGAATTAGAAACCAAAAGCACCAAATCAGGCTGAAAAATCAATGCAGCTACTGCGCCCAACAAAGTCCCAACAAACAGAGCTACTAAAGGTGGTGTTTTTTTAATAATCATCACTATAACCAATATTGGAACAACAAACAACCAAGGCGTGATATAAAAAGAAGCCTCAAGGTCTTTTAAAATGCTTGGATTTTCAGTGACTGGTGGCGTATCCAAATTAAATCCAATAATTAAAAACACAATTAAGGTTACAGAAATTGTAGGCACAGTCGTATAGGTCATATATCGGATATGCGTAAATAAATCTGTACCTGCCATTGCTGGTGCCAAATTAGTAGTATCACTCATAGGTGATAATTTATCACCAAAATAAGCTCCTGAAAGTATAGCTCCTGCTGTCATTCCAAGAGAAATATCAAGTACTTGGGCAATACCAATTAAAGCAATACCAACAGTAGCTGAAGTAGTCCAACTACTACCTGTAGAAATTGAAATTAAAGAACAAATAACCACACAAGCAGCCAAAAATATAGAAGGATGCAAGAGTTGCAAACCATAATATACCATAACAGGAATAACCCCACTAAGCAACCACGTACCTGCCAAGGCTCCTACCATCAAGAGTATAAGAATAGCGCCAGCCGTAGATTTGATGTTTTTAGCCACATCTTCCATCATTTTTTTATAGGAAACACCTTTAAAAACACCTAAAATCACAGCTACAGCAGCAGCCATTAGAAGTATAAACTGATTTGAACCTCCTAAAGCATCATCTTGATAAATTTCTAAAACATTAAAAGCTAGTAATATAACTAATACTACAATCGGAATCAGTGCTTGCCAAATGTTTAGATTTGATGAGTTATCTGAAGTATCTTCTTGAATAGGTGCTGGCATAAATCATTTTTTTCACCGTAATTTTACAACATTAGGGTGAATATCACAAGAAATAAGCTTGAATGATACTTAAATTCACAAAAAAAGCTATCTTAAGGCTGTTAGGATAAGAATCTGAAGCAAGTTCAGATTGACATACAACCTTTAGATAGCTTTTCAATAATATGCTAAACTACACTAACTATTTAGTAAATAATAATTCTCTGTATTTAGTCAATGTCCACATTTCATCGTCTATCAAAAGCTCAAGCTTGTCACAGTGATACCTGATTTCTTCAAAATAAGGTTTAACTTTATCGCAGTAGGCATGCGCTTTTTTAGTTTCATCTTCTATAACATTAGCTTTTTTACGGGCATCTATCATTTCGTCAATACCTTTATTAATATGCTCAATGTGATTAGATATGGTTTCAATGATTTTCAATTGTTCCTTGGCCTGATCTTTAAAGCCACTTCCATAAATTTCTTTAAGACCTTTTACATTTTCTATGAGAACATTTTGGTATCGAATCGCTGTAGGAATAACGTGATTACGAGCTATATCGCCTAAAACTCGGCCTTCGATTTGAATGTGTTTTGAGTAGTCTTCAATTTCAATTTCGTAACGTGCTTTGATTTCAATTTCATTCATCACGTTAAGTCCTTTAAACAAATCGATGGCTTTTTTGGAAATTTTAGCTTTTAAAGCAACGGGGGTAGTTTTATTATTACTCAAGCCTCTTTTTTTGGCTTCTTTTTCCCAAGCTTCGCCGTAACCGTCACCTTCGAAACGTATTTTTTTAGACTGTTTGATGTATTCTCTTAAGACATTAAAGATGGCGTCATCTTTTTTCATCTTTTTGTCTTTAATTAAAACATCAACTTCTTTTTTAAATTCTTGAAGTTGTTTAGCTACAATAGCATTAAGCGTGGTCATTGGGTCAGCACAATTGGCTAATGAACCCACTGCTCTTAATTCAAACTTATTACCTGTAAAAGCAAAAGGTGAAGTTCTATTACGGTCTGTATTATCAAGAAGAATTTCAGGAATTTTACCAACCACATTAAGTTTAAGGTCAGTTTTCTCTTCTGGTGATAATTTTCCGTTGGTCACTTTTTCAAGTTCATCTAAAACTTTTGTCAATTGAGAGCCAATAAACACAGAGATAATTGCTGGTGGCGCTTCATTAGCTCCTAACCTGTGGTCATTTGAAGCTGAAGCAATTGTAGCTCTTATCAACTCTTCGTATTCATAAACGGCTTTAATAGTATTGATAAAGAAAGTTAAGAACTGGAGATTCTTCATCGGTTTTTTACTCGGACTGAGTAAGTTAGAACCCGTATCCGTACTCATTGACCAGTTGTTGTGTTTACCACTACCGTTAACATCTTTAAAAGGTTTTTCATGAAAAAGCACTTTAAAATTGTGTCTGTCAGCCACTTTATCCATCACATCCATTAATAACGAGTTGTGATCTACAGCTAAATTAGCTTCTTCAAAAATTGGCGCTAATTCAAATTGATTAGGCGCGACTTCGTTATGTCTTGTTTTTACAGGAATACCAAGAAGCATACATTCTTTTTCAAGATCCTTCATGTAATTTAATACACGATCTGGGATAGATCCAAAGTAATGATCGTCCATTTGTTGACCTTTAGCTGGAGCGTGCCCTAAAAGTGTTCTGCCTGAAAGTGTAATATCAGGTCTTGATGCCGCTAGAGCTTTATCTACTAAGAAATACTCTTGCTCCCAACCCAGAGTGGCATTAACTTTAGTCACTTTTTTATCAAAATATTGGGCTACGCCAGTTGCAGCTTTATCTAAAACTTGCAATGATCTTAATAAAGGTGTTTTATAATCTAAAGCTTCGCCAGTGTAAGCCACAAAAATGGTAGGAATACAAAGTGTCGTTCCTAACACAAATGCTGGTGAAGTTGGATCCCAAGCTGTGTATCCTCTGGCTTCAAAAGTATTTCTAATGCCCCCATTTGGCAAACTTGACGCATCAGGTTCTTGCTGAACCAGTTGGCTTCCATTAAATTTTTCTATGGCATAACCTTCGTCGCCTAGAGTTTCAAAAAATGCATCGTGCTTTTCTGCGGTAGATCCAGTTAAGGGCTGAAACCAATGTGTGTAATGTGTTGCCCCTTTAGAAATAGCCCACTCTTTTAAAGCCGTTGAAATATTATCAGCTAAATCTCTGTTGATTTTTGTCCCTTTTTTAATTGCACTTTGAACTTGCTCGAACGCTTTTTTGGTTAAGTGTTGACGCATTGCGTTGTGATTAAACACATTTTTACCAAAAATTTCTGAACGACGCTGTGGTTCTTCAATATGAACTGGTGTCCTATTGAATGTTTCTTTTAAAGCTTCAAATCTTAATGTAGACATAGTTTAATATTTATATTTTGATTTGCTAAAATACAATAATTTAAAATTACCCCCCTTTTCATAAAGGGGTAATTTTAAATATTTATTATATCATTAAAAAAATGTATGTTTTTTGATAATATTAAAATTGACCCGCATTTAATTACAAAATTCTTCTTTAAATAAAATTTAAAGGTTCTAAAAAGAATATATAGCTGCCAAAACAAATGATGATAAGCTTTTTTGAGGTTGTAAATCAGTATCTAAGAAAAAACTAGAATCTTCAGAAGCCGTATCTATCCTTAACTCAGGCTTTATTGTCAATTTACCAACGTCGTAACTTCCTGTCAATGTAGCGGCAAAGACATCAGAATCTTCAACTCCAGTTCCAATAGCACCAAAATTTCCATCTTCTGCAAAGTATTCTGCTCTAAAGCCTAGTGTGAAATTCTCAGAAGTTTGGTATTGTGGATAAAAAGCAGCACCATAAAACCCTGGATTATCGTCATCACCTTCAAAGTAAGCTGCATTAATCCCTAAGAAAAAACTCTCTGAAACATCAAACCCACCTGTAAAATCAATTTCAAATGCACCATCGTCTAACAAGAAATTTAAAAATTGATTCTTATATGCTAGCTGAGCTCCATAAGCGTATTTACCATTTAAATTTAATTCGGTTATATCTGTTGGATTCATCACAGCCAACATTAAATCAAAGTTTTCGCTCAAGTTAATATCAGCTTTTAATCCTGTATGAGAAAATGGACCATAAGAGAATAAATATGATGTACTGTAGTTGAAATTACTAGAAGGTGAAATAACTTCATAGCCTAGAAAAGTATTAAAATTACCGAAAGTCAAAGTGATTTTATCATTTATATTCCAATAGGCATAAAGTTGATTTATGATATCTCCAGTTTCTGAATTTAACGGTGAAGCAAATATAGCATCAGTACCTCTTGGCCCAAACACTAAATCTGCGACAAAACCAACTTTTTCTCCTTGATATTGACCTATAATATTTGCCATACCTAATGCAAAACCAGGAAGATTTGCAAATGAAGTACCTGGTGCAGCGTTAGGCTCACCATCTGGTGCAGAATTATCTGCATTGATATTCGATCTGTAATACACATCTATTGAACCACTAACACTAAATTTCGTGCTATCTT
This sequence comes from Mesohalobacter salilacus, assembly GCA_003931895.1. Classification (GTDB taxonomy): domain Bacteria; phylum Bacteroidota; class Bacteroidia; order Flavobacteriales; family Flavobacteriaceae; genus Psychroflexus. The sequence goes on along the minus strand of RRZV01000029.1, from coordinate 19,667 downwards.
CGTCTTGTCCAAATGATACTTGTGATAATAGAATAAATTTTAATAATAACGTAATTTTTACGAGTTTTGTAATTGCTTTCATGAATTTAGATTTAATAATCCTAATGGATTGTTGTTGAAGATTTATTTTTTTTGAAAGTTTTAGTTGCGGAGCGTTTTGCAGAACGCTCCGCTTTTTTTTGAAAATATATTATTAATTCTCATTGATGGAAAAATCTGAATAAGCGTCCATTTTATGTTCATGGATATCCAGACCTTCTAATTCTTCGTCTCTTGATACTCTTAAACCTACTGTTGCTTTTAAAATAAGTAAGACAATTGCCGCACTTATAACACAGAAGCCACCAATAATAAGAACACCATATAATTGAGTAAGTAGTTGGTCTATTCCTGCTTTAGCCCCAAATATACCAACAGCTAAAGTTCCCCAAATTCCACATATTAAATGAACTGCAACTGCACCAACAGGATCGTCTAGCTTAAGTTTATCAATTAAAGCTACTCCTAAAACAATTATTAAACCAGCTATAAAGCCTATAGCAACTGCCTCATTTGGAGACATCAGGTCTGCTCCAGCGGTTATACCTACAAGTCCACCTAAAATACCATTTAAAAACATAGTTAAATCTAGATTTTTGTAAAATATTGTAGATAAAATAATTGCCCCAAATCCCCCAGCTGCAGCAGCTAAACTTGTTGTCACCAAAACTAAAGATGTCAACTCTGGGTCTGCAGATAGTACTGAACCTCCGTTAAAACCAAACCAACCTAACCATAATACTAGAACTCCTGCTGTTGCAAGTGGAATACTATGTCCAGGAATAGCTTTAGCTTTTCCATCTTTACTAAACTTACCGATTCTACCTCCTAGAAGGGCAATCGCGACTAAAGCAGCCCAACCTCCTACTGAGTGGACTAAAGTAGAACCTGCAAAATCATAAAATCCCCAAGAATCAAGAAAGCCACCACCCCATTTCCATGATCCTACGATAGGATAGACTAAACCTACATATACTATGGTAAAAATCATAAAAGAGCTAATTTTAATTCGTTCTGCTACTGCTCCAGAAACTATGGTGGCTGCTGTTGCAGCAAACATACCTTGAAAAAGAAAATCTGTCCACCAAGTATAGCCACCGTCTGCATATGCAGCTGTCATTCCTCCTTCAGGAGCACCTATTCCAAATCCTGCAAATTTTAATATTCCCATATCACCATCTGCAAAACCAGGGTACATCAGGTTAAATCCAAATGCATAATACAATAACAGACCTCCAGTAATAATGAAAATGTTTTTAAATAAAATATTTATTGTATTTTTTTGCCTCGTTAAACCTATTTCTAAAAAAGCAAAGCCCGTGTGCATAAAAAACACTAAAGCAGTTGCAATCATCATCCATACGTTGTTTGCTGTAAATAATCCTGTATCCATAATGTTTGTTTTTTTTGTTTTTAGTTAATTCCCGACTTACCGTGTTCTTTTGTTCTTATTCTATAAGCATCTAAAACTTCAGAAATAAATATTTTACCGTCACCTACTCTTCCTGAATAGGCTTTCTCAAGAATAGCATCAACAGTGCGCTGAGCAAAATCATCTGAAACGACGATGGTCAAATACCGCCTTTGAATATCTGTTGTACTGTAAGAAATACCACGATATACATGGCCTTCTTTTTCATTTCCAACTCCAGTCACATCCCAGTAACTGAAAAAGTTGACTTCAACTTGATGCAAAGCTTCTTTCACTTCATCAAATTTTGATTTCCTAATAATGGCTTCAATTTTTTTCATGTTAATTAATTTTTGGGTTTTAATTAATTTAGGGGGCAAACATATATATTTTATTGTTTTAAAAAAATTACCCCCTATTTTTATATTGTTATTTTTATTTTATACTATTTTATAATTTTAATAATATTTCAATTTAGGGGTATTTTAAATTTTTAATAATTATATATCAAGGATATTTTAACATATTTTATTAAAATTTAATAATTCTAGGTTATTTATTTATAATCATTATAAATTATGTATTTTATTTTAAATATAGAATTTTAACATATTAAATATTTTATTTAATAAATATTATTAATATTTATCTATTAATTTAGCTTTTTTATTGCGTATATCATATTTATAATAAAAACCGTAGAAAGAAGTTAGAATTTTAGCAGAGATAAACTCATTTTATCCTAATTAGCTTAATTTTACTCAAAAATTAAGATTTGAAAATCATCTCAAAATACTTTCCTGATTTAACTTTAGAACAAACTCAACAATTTGAAAAAGTATCTCAGTTATACAAAGACTGGAATCAAAAAATTAATGTCGTTTCAAGAAAAGACATCGATGAAATTTATCTGAGACACGTTTTACACAGTTTAGCGATTGCAAAATTTATTCAGTTTAAACCAGATTCAAAAATTATTGATGTTGGCACTGGTGGCGGTTTCCCAGGTATTCCTCTGGCAATTTTGTTTCCTGAAACACAATTTGTTTTGGTCGATAGTATTGGTAAAAAGATAAAAGTGGTGAACGAAGTTGTAGAGGGCTTAAGCCTTGAAAACGTAAAATCTATTAACGACAGAGTAGAAAACACTAAAGGTCAATATGACTTTATCATTAGCCGTGCTGTGGCTGCTATGCCCACATTTGTAAAATGGACTAAAGGTAAAATCGCTAAACATTCTCAACATCAGCTTAAAAATGGTATCATTTATTTAAAAGGTGGTGATTTATCTGAGGAGCTCAAACCTTATAAAAATGCTGAAGTTATTCCTATCTCAAATTATTTTGAAGAAGAATTTTTTGACACAAAAAAAATTGTGTATTTACCACAGAAGTATAAAGGTTAACTATTTGAAATATAATTCATAAGATTGCCTCTTCGCTTATAAAATCTTTCAATGCAATAGACGATTCATTTTATCTTTTAGATAAATATTACATAAGAAGAATGTCGATAGCTTCTAAAATCTCACTAAAAGCTTAACTTTGTTAAAAAAATACACATGGATTTAAACCTATCTAAACCTTTATGCTTTTTTGATTTGGAAACCACCGGCACTAATATTGCCAAAGACCGAATTGTGGAAATTTCAATTTTAAAAGTGTTTCCTAACCAAAATAAAGAAAGTATCACGTTAAGGATTAATCCTGAAATGCCCATTCCAAAAGAAGTTAGTGAGATTCATGGTATTTATGATAAAGATGTTGAAAACGAACCTATGTTTAAAGAATTAGCCACAAAAATCTATAATTTTATCAAAGATTCTGATTTGGCCGGGTATAATTCAAACCGTTTTGATATCCCTTTACTGGCAGAAGAAATGCTAAGGGCTGAAGTTGATTTTGATATGAAAAATGCCGTTAAAATTGATGTGCAAACCATTTTTCACAAAAAAGAAAAACGCACCTTAGAAGCGGCTTACAAATTTTATTGTGACAAAGATTTAACCGATGCTCATAGTGCAGAAGCTGACACCAATGCTACCTATGAAGTTTTAAAATCTCAACTCGACCGCTACGAAGATTTAGAAAACAATACCAAATGGCTTTCGGAATTTAGTGCGCATAAAAAGTTTGCAGACTTTGCTGGCATGGTGCAATACAATAAAGATGGTGAAGAAGTTTTTGGCTTTGGCAAACACAAAGGCAAAAAAGTTGAAGACGTTTTAGACCGTGAACCAGGTTATTACAATTGGATTCAAAATGCTGATTTCCCATTATATACGAAAAAAGTTTTAACAGCCATAAAATTACGTAAACTCGCTACTAAATCTTAAAGTGATGAATGTATTTGTGTTGTGCACTGGCCGAAGTGGCTCTAAAGGTTTTATAAAAGCTTGCCAACACATCTCTAATTATACGGCTGCTCACGAATCTTTAAGTGATAAATGCGGTAAAGCAAGATTTAAATTTCCTGAAAATCATATTGAAGCAGACAATAGGCTGAGTTGGCAACTCGGTCAATTGGATGAAATTTATGGCAAACAAGCCTTTTACATTCACTTAAAGCGCGATGCTGAAGCTACAGCAAACAGTTTTATGCGTCGATTTTTATTGCCAAAAAGTATGATTTATGCTTATGCCAATGGTATAAAGCAATTGCCACCGGAACAATTGAATTCAAATGAACGCTTCGAAGTTTGCTTAGATTATGTTGAAACGGTCAACTCTAATATTGAGCATTTTTTAAAAGACAAACCACATCAAGTAGAAATTGAGTTAAATGAAATTAAAACTGGTTTTAAAAGCTTTTGGGAAGCCATTAATGCCAAGGGTGATTTAAGTTTAGCTTTAGCTGAATTTGACAAAAAACACAACAAAAGTTCATCAAAAAAAATATATTGGCAGTATAGTTTTAAACAACTATGGTTAAAGTTTTTGATGGTTTTGAAGTCACAAAAATGGTAAGGATTTACTCAACATTCTGTTTTAAACCGCAAGGGACGCAAGGTTTTTCGCAAGGGACGCAAAGTTAAGGTCAATAATTCTTTTTACTGATGTCTTGTTTGGTTTATCTTTGAAGTGAATTTTTTAAATTAGTTATTTTATGCCTGCTGATTAATCTTGAATTATAAAAAATTGAATTCTAAAGTTTACCTCAAAACCCTTGCGAACACCATAATGCCTTTTGGAAAATACAAAGGCTATTTTTTGATTGATATTCCTGAATATTATTTGGTGTGGTATAAAAACAAAGGATTTCCAAAAAATAAATTGGGCTTACAAATGCAGGAAATTTTAGAACTGAAAGCCAATGGTTTAGAGGATTTAATTAGACCTTTGAAAAACACTTAAAATATATAGACGCGCAGGCGAGTTATGTTAAGATTAATCTCTATTTTTGCATCCCATAAAGACATCAATAAGATTTCATTATGGCTGATACTAAATATATTTTCGTTACTGGTGGCGTTTCGTCTTCTCTTGGAAAAGGCATCATCGCAGCTTCACTTGCTAAACTTCTGCAAGCCAGAGGTTTCAGAACCACTATTCAAAAACTTGACCCTTACATCAACGTCGATCCTGGTACGCTGAATCCGTATGAGCACGGCGAGTGTTATGTCACTGAAGACGGCGCGGAAACGGATTTGGATTTAGGTCATTATGAACGCTTTTTGAATGTCAACACTTCTCAGGCTAATAATGTAACTACGGGTAGAATTTACCAAAGTGTGATTGAAAAAGAAAGGCGCGGCGAGTTTTTGGGCAAAACAGTTCAAGTCGTGCCACATATCACCAATGAAATTAAAGAGCGTATTCAAATTCTTGGCAACACTGGCGATTATGATATTGTGATTACAGAAATTGGAGGAACTGTTGGTGATATTGAATCTTTGCCTTATGTTGAAGCCGTAAGACAATTGAAATGGGAGTTGGGCGATTATAATTCCCTCGTCATTCACTTGACACTTATCCCCTACTTATCTGCTGCTGGTGAACTTAAAACCAAACCCACACAACACTCGGTAAAAACCTTAATGGAAAGCGGTGTTTCTGCTGATATTTTGGTGTGTAGAACAGAGCACGAAATTTCTCAGGACATCAAAAAGAAGTTAGCATTATTCTGCAACGTGAAAGAAAATGCGGTTATACAATCTATTGATGCCGAAACCATATATGATGTTCCCTTATTAATGCAAGAACAAGGTTTAGACGATATTACTTTAGAAAAACTGAACCTCACTAATGAAATAGAGCCTGATTTGACCCAATGGAAAGAATTTTTAAGAAAGTATAAAAACGCTGAACAGGTTGTTAATATCGGTTTGGTAGGTAAATATATAGAACTTCAAGATTCTTATAAATCCATTTTAGAAGCCTTTATCCATGCTGGGGCGATGAATGATGTGGTGGTTAATGTGGTTAATATTCATTCAGAATTTATTGAACAGGATTCAAAAGGTATTTCGCTGGATGGTATTTTAGTTGCGCCTGGTTTTGGCGAACGCGGTATTGAAGGAAAAATCGCTGCGGTAAAACACGCTCGCGAAAACAATATTCCTTTTTTCGGGATTTGTCTTGGGTTGCAAATGGCGGTGATTGAATACGCCAGAAATATTCTCAAACTCGACAATGCTAATTCAACAGAAATGGATGAAAATACGCCACATCCTGTGATTGATTTGATGCAAGATCAAGTTGATGTTGTCAACAAAGGTGGTACAATGCGTCTTGGCGCTTGGGATTGCGAATTGAAACCAGATAGTTTAAGTCATAAGATTTATAATTCTCCACTTATTTCTGAACGTCACAGACATCGTTACGAACTCAACAACAAGTATTTGGAACAGCTTGAAAAAGAAGGTTTTATAGCTACAGGTAAAAACCCCAAAACCAATCTTGTTGAAATTATGGAATTACCTGACCATGCTTGGTTTATAGGGGTTCAGTTTCACCCTGAATACAAAAGTACTGTAGCCAACCCACATCCGTTGTTTGTGTCTTTTATTGAAGCGGCAAAAGAACACGCTTTGTCTTTAAAGTAATTATAGATAAAATAAAATCTTTATCTTTGATGTACTTAGAAAAAAGTAAATGAAAAATATAATACTCATATTGGTCTTGATGTTTTATTCAGCATCTTTTGCACAAAGTCAGTTTGAGTTTGATTTTAATGCTTTTGAACTGAAATTAAACCAAAATGAAAACTTAAAAATTCATTACAATTTTCAAAATAAAAAAGATGCTAATTTACTAAATACTAATTCTTTAAATGAAATTTTTAATACCAAAAAACCTTTAAATTCTTCTACAAGTTACAGTATTTTGGTTGATAATTCAAAGTCTTTTCATTCTAACAGCTTGGATGTAAATTTTAACAAAATAGATAAAAAGTTTTTTAAAAATCCCTATGAAGGCTACCAAAACGATTTATCAAAATTTCTTCCGCAGGTGCCAGATTTAAACTCGTTTTGTACTTACTAAGTATAAAGTTTGACAATTACCTCAATTTTTGATTAAGTTATCTTCAGTTTTAACTCATGTTAATCAACTGTTCAACCTTGGTTTATTGAGGTTCAGTTTCATCCTGAATACAAAAGTACGTTAGCTGATCCGCATCCGTTGTTTGTGTCTTTTATTGAAGCGGCAAAAGAACATGCTTTGTGTTTAAAATAGTTTAAGAAAAAATTTAAGTATTTATAGTTGCCATTAGTTCTGAAAAAAATTTGTGAAAAACAATAAAAGTTGTTACTTTGTAATTACAAATTATCAGTTATGGAAACAGCAATTATAAAAATTGGAAATTCAAAAGGTTTGCGTTTAAGTAAGACGATTTTAGAAAAGTACAACATAAAAGACAAAGTTGAAATGATTTTGGAAAAAGGGCAAATAATCCTTAAACCAATTGATAAGCCGAGGAAAAATTGGGAAAGTGCATTTAGAGAAATGAATGCTAATGATGATGATAATTTATTACTTGATGATGTTTTTGACGATGAAAACTTCGAAGAATGGAATTAAAACAATATTCAATTGTTCTCGTAAATCTTGATCCAACGATTGGAAGTGAAATTAAAAAAACTCGACCTTGTGTAATTATATCACCAAACGAAATTAACAAGTTCCTGAAAACCATTGTAGTTGCTCCAATGACGACTAATCTTAAAAAATATCCAACAAGAATAGACGTAAAACATAACGGTAAAAACGGAATGATTGCGATTGACCAAATTCAGACAATTGACAAGTCTCGAATTTTAAAAATATTTGACCGATTAACAAAATCTGAAATATCCAATTGTAAAAGTATAATCAAAGAAACGTTTGTTGACTAAATCAAAATCTGAAAAATACTAATGGTAACAATGTGTATCATTATTGGCTGAGTTTAGGCGGAATACTACCTGCCGGCAGGCAGGTTTAAGGTTTGAGATTTTTTTCTATCCTTATGAATGAAAAGAAAATGTGTTGACTTTTTTTACGCCACTAATGATACACGATACAAATTAGAAAACCTAAATAGATATATTTTAATACTTATATTTATGCCTGTAGATTTCATTATGATTAATCAAGACAGATTTACATTTTTTCTATTCTCAGCAAAGTTTTTAAAATCTTGCATCACAGTTTTAGAGCGGCGTTTAAAAATACCGGGCAACAATTGACCGACAATTCTCATATAGCCGTGGAACTCAAATCGGCTTGTGGTTTTCCAATAGGTTTTATTGTCTTCTAATCTTTCAAAGTATTTTTTTTGGTAACTCACCAAACCTTTTGATGTATATCGCGCGTACCAATGTTTTGGTAAATCGCATTTGGTAATGGTTTCAATCATTTCAATATCACGACCCTCAAGATTGATATTTAGTTTACGTTTAGCGCCTAATTGCCCGCTTTTGCCTTTTAGCAACTTAGTTGATTTTAACCCGCGTTGCCATGACTTAAGATGGTCTGGATTTTTAAAGAGCTCCATCACCTCATCAATGGGTTTGTTTATGATAATTTCTGTGTCATAAATCATAATACAAATTAAATTAAAGCTAAAGAAAGATATGTATTATGACCTTGATATTTATAAATAAATTGACAGTATTCTAGCTTTTAAAATTCTGATAAGACATCCTTTAACTGTTTTGAAAAATTTAAGCTTTTAGAAGTTTGAATTTACTAAATTTGTCGGTCGTAAAAATTTCAATCTATGAAACTTAAAGTGGCTTTCAATTTAAAATCGATGTTTCTATTCACAATATTGATTTTGGGAAGTTTTACCTATTCTATAGCTCAAACCAATCTTAGCGACAGTCTTGTTTTTAGTATCAATGACACTAAGGTTTACAAAACCGAATTTTTAAACCAATATCAAAAAAATTCACAAAACAATTTTGAGAATGACAAATTGGGTATAGAAGAATACGCTGAAATGTATTTGCGTTTTAAGTTAAAAGTTGTTGCTGCCAAAGACAAAGGCTTAGATACTTTGCCCAAATTTTTAAATGAATATGGACGTTACCGCAAACAGTTGGCGGACAAATATATTTCTAATGGTAAAGTGACTGAGCAATTAGTCCAAGAAACATATCATAGAATGACAAACGAGGTCAATGCCAGTCATATTTTGATCAGTCTTAAACCAAATGCAACGCCTGAAGATACACTCAAAGCCTATAACACTGCCATTGACGTGCTTAAGAAAATAGAAAATGGCGAGTCATTTGAAGACTTAGCTTTAAAATATTCTAAAGACCCATCTGCAAAAATCAATAAAGGTAGTTTAGGTTGGTTCAAAGCTTACAAGATGGTTTATCCCTTTGAAACTGCAGTATATAATATTGAGGTCAATGAAGTTTCGCAACCTGTAAGAACGCAATTTGGTTACCATCTTATCAAAAAAAATGATGAACGTCCGTCGCGAGGAAGTCTTGAAGTGGCACATATTATGAAGAATTTGCAATCACAAGACAGCACTTATAATGCCAAAGCCGAAATTCAAAAGATTTATCAAAAACTTCAAAATGGTGAAAAATTTGCAGATTTAGCTAAGCAATTTTCAGACCATAAACCTACCGCTTCTAATGGCGGCAAATTATCAGCATTTGGCGTTGGCCAACTCAATTCAGCTAAATTTGAAGAAGTTGCATTTTCTTTAGACAAAAACAATCCTATTTCAAAACCTTTTAAAACCAAATTTGGCTGGCATATTATTAAGTATATTGATGAAATTCCTGTTAAGCCTTTAGAGGAAATAAAAACAGACATCGTCAAAAAAATTAAAACTTCAGACCGGTCTAAAAAGTTGATTGAAAACATCAAAAGAGACTTGATGAATCAATACGAAGTCAATATTAATTACGAATTGCTTTCAGCATTAGAAGACAGAATAGATGAAAGTATTCTAAAATTCAAATGGCGATACAAGGAAAAAGAAGCCGATAAAAATGAATGGATTTTAAAAATTGATAGTAGAGAATATAACTTAAATCAATTTTTAGAATACATTGAAAAGCAACAGCGAAGTTTAACAGAAAACACATTAAATCAAAAGATTAACACCGCCATAGATAAATTTTCCTACGCTAAATTAATAGAGGTTCACAATCAAAATTTAGAGCAAGTTTCTCCAGAATTTGCTGCCGAAATAAAAACTTATTACGAAGGGCTTTTGCTATTTGAAGTTATGGAACAAAACATTTGGAATCCTACAAAAGAAGACTCTTTAGCCCAGAAAAAATATTTTGAAACGCATAAAAGTAATTTTGTAAGCCCAACAAAAATAAATGCTTTATTAGCTTCAAGTTCTACAAAAAAAGAAGCCAAAAAAATAAAACGTAAAATAGATGATGACCCTATAAATGTTTTAAGAAAGCAATTTCCTAATGCTATTTTTAAAACTTTAAATGAAACAGAAATTAATGATACGAGTTTACCTTCAAATATTGATTTACAAACTAACAAACCAGAGTTATACCAACATAACAACCAATATGTTGTTTTAGATATTTCAAAAGTTCATCCGTCAAAACCCTTAAAATTTGAAGAAGTTAGAGGTCAAGTTATTAGTAATCTTCAAAAAGTAAGAGAAGAAGAATGGATTGCTAAACTGAAAGAAAAATACGATATTGTAATTAACCAAAAGTTAATTCAATCTATAGAACACTAAGCCTTTGAAAACCAAAATCCTTTATATAACAGTTAGTTTAGTTCTACTTAGTAGTTGTGAACTGTTTAAAAAACAAAAGCCTGAAAATGCTATAGCACAAGTTAATTCTCATATTTTATATAAATCTGATCTTATTCGAGAATTACCTCAAAATATTTCAAAAGAAGACAGCATGATATTTGCGAAAACTTTTATTGATCAATGGGCAATGGATAAAATTCTTTTAGACAAAGCCAAGTTTAATTTACCTGTCAAAGAACAAGAACGGTATCAAGCAATGGTTGAGCAGTACAAATCTGAGCTTTACAAAAAAGCTTATATGGATGCGCTAATACAAAAGCAAATAGATAGTATTATTGATAGTACCACCATCGATAATTATTATCAAGCTAATAAAGAAGTGTTTAAAGTCAATGAACATTTATTGAAATTAAGGTATGTTTTGGTGAAAAATAATTTAAAAGACTACCCAAAAATAAAGGAAAACTTTAAGCGTTTTAATCAAGAGGATAAAGATTATCTCAACGCAGAACAGCTTAAATTTGATAAAGTCAAATTAAACGATTCTATATGGGTAAAGTCAATTGATGTTTTTAAAAATTTAAACAATTTAAGTCCCGAACAACACCAAAAACTTTTAAATAAGAATCGATATATAGAAATTGTAGATAGCTTAAATACCTATTTTATCTATGTTAAAGATGTATTAAAACCCAATTCTTTAGCACCAAAAAGCTATATTAAACCTACTATTGAACAAATTTTAAAAAACAAACAAAAGTTGGAATTGAAAAAAAAACTGGAACAGCAGATTTTAAATGATGCCATCAAAAATAATGATTATGAAATATTTAAATAACTTAACCCTACTATCAGCCTTATTTATCGTTAATTGGTCTTGGTCTCAAATAACCATTGACGAAAAAGACAATCTTATAAAAGACGACAAAAAAGAATCAAAATTAGTCGTAGATAATCTTGACAATCAGCGCGTAAAAGTAGATGGTATAGCAGCGGTTGTTGGGGAATATCTCATTTTAGAAAGCGACATTGCTAAAGCACAAGAAGACCAAAAAGCACAAGGCTTTTCAGGCGAAGAAACTAGCAAGTGTTTTATCCTAAAGCAAATTATGGAAAACAAGCTTTTTGCCCATCACGCTATTCAAGATAGTATAGAAATTCAAGAGGAAATGGTCAATAGCCGTACAGAGCAACAGCTCCAATATATGGTAAACCAAGCCGGAAGTCTCCAAAAAATATTAGACTTTTACGGCAAAGACACTGAAGAAGAGTTAAAGAAAGAATTGTTTGATATCAACTTTGAAACCGTTTTAGCTCAAGAAATGCAAGGCAGTGTTGTAGAGGAAATAGAAGTTACACCAGCTGAGGTAAGACAATTTTTTGACAAAATTCCTGAAGATGAAAAACCCTTTTTTGGGACCCAGGTAGAAGTTTCTCAAATTGTTATTGAACCTGAGGTTACAGAAGAACAAACCCAAAAAACTTTAGATTTTTTAAATAAAATAAGACAAGAAGTATTAGACGGCGCTCGATTTTCTTCACGCGCTGTTTTATATTCTGATGATCGTCGCTCAAGACGTGAGGGAGGAAGAATATCAGATGTAAGTAGAGATTCTCCTTTAGTTAAAGAATTTAAAGACACTGCTTTTAGTCTTGAAGAAGGTGAAATCAGTAAACCCTTTAAAACAGAATTTGGTTGGCATATTCTCTTAGTAGAAAAAATTCGCGGGCAATTTATTGATGTTAGACACATTCTTAAATTTCCAGAAATCACTGATGAAGCTATTGAAAAAGCACAGAAAGAAATTCAGACCCTACGCACGAGAATAGTTGATGGCGAAATTAGTTTTGAAGAAGCTGCCAAAGAATTTTCAGATGAAGAAGAAACCAAAGAAAGTGGAGGCCAGCTCATTAACGACGCAACACTTGACAAACGCTTTGAATTGAGCAAAATGGACCCTGATTTATACAACAAAATCATCAATCTTGACGAAGGTCAGGTTTCGCCTGTATATACCGAATCTAATAAGCAGCAACAACCTTTTTTTAAAATCTTAACCGTTACAAAAAGATTAGAAGAACATGAAGCAAACTTCAATAAAGATTACGCTCGTATAAGTGATTTAGCATTAAAACAAAAAAAAGTACGAGAAATCCAGAAATGGCAAAAAAGCAAAATGAAAGACACTTACATCAAAATAAGTGAAGACTACAAAACCTGTGATTTTGCAAAAGATTGGTTAAAATAAAATATATGTCAGACGTTAAAGGAATTGAGCGGTTTGTTGAAAAACACCAGCAATTAAAAACAGAAATATCTAAAGTTATAGTAGGGCAAGAAAACGTCGTCAATCAAATATTAATTGCAATTTTTTCTGGTGGGCACGCCTTATTGATTGGCGTTCCTGGACTTGCTAAAACTTTAATGATAAATACCATATCAAAAGCTCTTGGTTTAAATTTTAAACGTGTTCAATTCACCCCAGATTTAATGCCAAGCGATATTTTAGGTTCTGAAATTTTAGACGCTCAAAAGAATTTTAAGTTTATCAAAGGACCAGTTTTTACTAATATTCTATTGGCAGATGAAATTAACCGAACACCACCAAAAACCCAATCAGCACTGCTTGAAGCTATGCAGGAAAAGGCGGTGACAATTTCAGGACACCACCACAAACTCAGCGAGCCTTATTTTGTATTGGCAACGCAAAACCCTATAGAGCAAGAAGGCACATATCCATTGCCCGAAGCACAGCTAGACCGATTTATGTTTGCTATTAATTTAGAATACCCGAGTTTTGAAGAAGAAGTTGAAGTTGTAAAAAGCACTACACAAACTATATCTCACGATATCCAAGCCTTGTTTGAAGCTCAGGAAATTATTGATATTCAACAACTCATAAGACGCATGCCTGTTGCAGATAATGTGATAGAATATGCAGTAGATTTAGTGTCTAAAACACGACCAGACAATAGTAGAACAAACGATTTTGTAAAAGAATTTGTGGATTGGGGTGCTGGACCACGGGCTTCTCAAAATTTAATTCTCGCTGCAAAAACGCACGCCGCCACTCAAGGAAAGTTTTCACCTGACATAGAAGATGTTAAAGCTGTCGCTTATAGTGTTTTAAAACACAGAGTTATTAAAAACTATAAAGCTGAAGCTGAAGGTTATAGCATTGAAGAAATTATCGGAAAACTACTTTAATTGCACCCTGTAACTCATTTATAAAATTCGCCCTAAATGCTACAGATTTAGGCCTTAAGATGAAAAGTTATACCTGTAATTATAATCAACGTATACGTTTAGACTTCCCCTTAAATTTAGACTCAAAATAAATTATGATTTTCTATTTCAAAATATTTTCACATTCATAATTAATTTAGCTTAAAATTATCAATATACTGTATTTTATGTTTAAAAACACACATGTTATTAAATATAATTCAATTAACAAGGCTTTAAATTCAATATATTTAAAACATCTTCAAAATTTATTATATTTGTTTTCCTTTTATTAAACTTTAAACAAAACATAAATTATGGCATTTGATATTGATATGATAAAGGCTGTTTACAACCAAATGGCTGATCGCGTTGAAAAAGCTAAAAACGTTGTAGGAAAGCCTCTTACACTTTCAGAAAAAATCTTATATTCACACCTCACTGATGGCAATCCACAAAAAGCCTTCACCCGTGGTAAAGATTATGTAGAATTTGAACCAGACAGAATAGCCTGTCAAGATGCTACTGCTCAAATGGCACTTTTACAATTCATGCAGGCCGGTAAAGACAAAGTTGCCGTTCCTACTACAGTTCACTGTGATCACCTGATACAAGCTAAACAAGGCGCTGCTAAAGATTTGGCTCGTGCCAATGAAACCAGTAATGAAGTTTTTGACTTTCTCGAATCTGTATCTAACAAATATGGCATTGGTTTTTGGAAACCAGGTGCAGGCATCATTCACCAAGTGGTATTAGAAAATTATGCCTTTCCAGGAGGTATGATGATCGGTACAGATTCACACACAGTAAACGCTGGTGGTTTAGGTATGGTCGCTATTGGTGTTGGAGGTGCAGATGCCGTTGATGTCATGGCTGGAATGCCTTGGGAATTAAAATTTCCAAAACTAATTGGCGTAAAACTTACAGGTCGTCCGCAAGGATGGACTGCTGCTAAAGATGTTATTCTAAAAGTAGCAGATATTTTAACTGTTAAAGGCGGTACAGGTTGTATTGTTGAATATTTTGGTGAAGGCGCTAAAAACTTATCGTGTACTGGTAAGGGAACAATTTGTAATATGGGCGCAGAAATTGGCGCGACTACTTCAACCTTTGGATATGACGATTCTATGGAACGCTTTTTAAGAGCGACCGATAGAAATGAAATCGCAGATGAAGCCAATAAAATTAGAGAACATCTCACAGGAGACCCAGAAGTATATGCTGACCCTGACGCTTACTTTGACCAAGTTATTGAAATAGATTTAAGCACATTAAGACCACACCTCAACGGACCATTTACTCCAGATTTAGCAACACCTGTTGGCGAACTTGGAGAAAAAGCTAAAAAGAATGGCTGGCCAATAAAAGTAGATTGGGGTTTAATCGGTTCTTGTACTAACTCTTCTTATGAAGACTTGACACGTGCAGCCTCTATAGCTGAACAGGCCGTCAAGAAGAAATTAAAACCAAAATCTGATTTTGGTATCAACCCAGGTTCTGAACAAATCCGGTTTACTGCTGAACGCGATGGTCTATTAAAGGTTTTTGAAGATCTTGGTGCTACTATATTCACCAACGCCTGTGGACCTTGTATAGGACAATGGGATAGAAGTGATGTCAAAGAAGGTGAGAAAAATACCATTGTACATTCTTTTAATAGAAACTTTTCAAAACGTGCTGATGGTAATCCCAATACACACGCTTTTGTAGGTTCTCCAGAAATGGTTGCTGCCATTGCCATATCAGGTCGATTAGATTTTGACCCTATGAATGACACGCTTATCAATGAAGACGGAGAAGAAGTTAAATTAGATGCCCCACAAGGTATTGAACTCCCCGAAAAAGGTTTTGAAGTTGAAGATAATGGCTACTTAGCTCCAAAAGAAGATGGTAGCGATGTTGATATTAAAGTTGATGAAAAATCTAACCGTATTCAACTTTTAGAACCCTTTGACCCATGGGATGGAGAAAACCTTACTGGTGCTAAACTCTTGATTAAAGCCCATGGCAAATGTACTACTGACCATATTTCTATGGCTGGACCATGGCTAAAATATCGTGGACACCTCGATAATATTTCTGATAACTGCCTAATTGGTGCTGTGAATGCTTTTAATATGAAAACTAATTTCGTAAAAAGCCAAATTACAGGCAAATATGATGCTGTACCAAAAACACAACGTCAATACAAAGCTAAAGGCATTCCAACTGTTGTTGTTGGTGACCATAATTATGGTGAAGGTTCATCGCGTGAGCATGCAGCTATGGAACCTCGTCATTTAGGAGTTAGAGCTGTTATTGTAAAATCTTTTGCGAGAATTCACGAGACCAACTTAAAGAAACAAGGTATGCTAGGCTTAACGTTTGATAACGAAAACGATTATGACCTAATTCAAGAAGATGATACTTTCAACTTCATTGATCTTAAAGACTTTGCTGAAGATAAGCCACTAACTTTAGAAGTTGTACACAGCGATGGAAGCAAAGATAAGATTAAACTCAATCACACGTATAATGAAGCTCAAATCAATTGGGTTAGAGAAGGTTCAGCTTTAAATATGATTAAAAAGCAAAATAAATCGTAATCTAATAACCCTACTCTTTTAATTCTATAAATCCGTTGAAACCTTAGTGTTTTAGCGGATTTTTTTATCATATTATATTACCACAATAAGTTTTTAAAAAAACCTGTAACAAACTTTAAATATGGTCGTCTTATTAATAGAACACGTGTTGAAGATAATTATTAATAATATAATTTAATCATTGTATTTTAATAAAAATTTTAATGTAATCATCATAATTAATCAAAATATTTATAATCTTTTAAAAACACAAATCATGTATAAGCTCGTATTAATTTTTGCCTTTAGTGTAGTGATAACACAAAATGAAATTTTGTCAGATAATGTCAAAACAGAAACCGAAGAACTCCAAGAATGGGTGTACTGGAATGCATTTAGCAAAACCTTTAATGAAACCGCAGATTTTTGGAAAGCTGAGTCTGCAGCCTTAGAAGCAGAAAGTAAAGCCAATGAAATCGTAGAAGCAGAAGAATGGCTTGCTAAAATTGAAAATAAAGAAAGTATCAAAAAACAAAATCAACAGCTTTAATTTGTTTGTTTGAGTTAATTTAATTTTTTAAGCCCCCAATTAAGGGGCTTTTTTTATATAGTTTTAAGCAAACTATTAAGTTGCTTTATTAATGTCTCTAAAGAATTGATTGCTTTAAACTTATTAGAACTTATAAGCACCTCTAAGTCGTACTGATTTTCTAATAAAACTACAGGCAGTTCAAAGTTGGGTCTAAACTTTGACTTGTATAAATGAAGGAATTCATCAGCGTGCAAGAATTTCATTTCAACGTCCGATTCTTGCCTGAATTTTTTCCAAGCTTTTTTTTCTTTAAATGCGCCATAAGTAAGCTCACACAATTTGCATTTATAAGTTTTTGGACTCAGAATTTTATGTGCCGAATCCATTAAAGCATTTTTAAGTCCAGAATCGGCGTTGTAAACAAATATAAGTTTGGGTTTGTTATCTTCCATTATCTTTTAGTTCTAGCTTTTCGGCGAAATAATCACAAAAATCTTTCATGGTTTCACTCATTTTTTCATCTTGTGTCGCTCGATAGTAGGTATCACTCATGGTAACAAGGGTTTGATGAAAGAAATGTTTCATTTCATCCAAAGGCATATCTTTGGTCCATAAATCAATGCGCAGACTTTCTTTCGCTTTATGATCCCAAATGGATAAAAAAGCTGCCTTGGCTTCGGCATTATCAATACCGCCATCCTCTGCCGACCAGGTGATACTTTCTGGAATTTTATTAGCGTCGGTAGTCACTCTTAAATTAATATCTGAAATTTTTTTGCTCATAATTAAGGTTTGTAATTTGATTGATTAAATAAATCTTGTTCTGATAGTTCTAAAATAGATTTAAGGCTTTTATCAGGGTGTTTCTCGGCATAGGCATTTACAATTTCCCAGCCAATATATTGACCTAAGCGCGGTGGTGTATCATTATCTATTTCTAAATAAAACTTTGTAAATGGTCCAGGACTGATAAATCTACGGCGCAAATCCGATTGACTTGAATATAACAGATCTCTTTCAACAAAATATTGCCATACCATGTGTTCTTGATTTTGAGCCCATTGAAAATCATCTTTTGTGTAGCCAATCAATTGATACGGCTGAACCCAAGGCAAAAGTTGAGATTTAAGATATAGCTTTTTTCCCTCATATACTATTTGACTTAAAAAAGTTCGAGATTCAGGAAATTCAGTAAGCCGATCAGCATATTGCTTTGCAATGTCAGGTAAAATTTGTTCATCACTTTGTAATTCAGAAATATAAGCTTGAAATCCCTTATAAAACTTATGGTCTTGACCTAAATAATTGTCTAAAGAAATATAAAGCAACTCATCATTCAATACAACTTTCGATTTGTAATCCACATATTCAGCCAAAGTCACCACTTTTGGAATAGGTTGCTTGGGAAAATAATATTTTAAATGTTTAAAAAATAGAGTGATTTCATTTTCAAATTCAGAAAAATTTGAAAATGTAGTCAACACCTCATTATCTATTTGATTTTGTAAGGAGTCTTGCATTTTCAAAACCCATAAACTATCAGGTATTGATTTTTGAAACATAAAGGGATACTCTGCCTTTAAACGATTCAAATCCTGCGGTTGCGTTTTAGCAAAAATACTATCAAAACGAATGACATCAATATCTAACTCCATTTGTGAAATCTCGGGCTTAACTTGAGGTTCATCCTGACAAGATAACAACAAGCTAAGGCCTAAAATCAAGAAGACAATTGATATTTTTTTCATAAAAACTTTTAAGGCTTAGGACTAAAACTTAGTTTTCTTTACTTTTAAAGAAAATTTCAGCAAATATACCAAAATACAAACGCATGAAAACACAAGCTATTATTAATCATATCGTAAATTGGTTAAAAGATTATGTCAAAGAAAACAAACAGAATGGATTTGTCGTTGGTGTTTCTGGTGGTATAGATTCTGCAGTCACCTCAACCTTATGTGCCAAAACGGGACTTCGGGTTTTATGTCTTGAGATGCCAATTCATCAAGACCCTAACCAAGTGAGCCGTGCTAAAAAACATATTGATAACTTACATCAGCAATTTGCCAATGTTAGCAGCTTAAGCGTCGATTTGACAGAGACTTTTGAAACTTTTAAATCTGCTGTGCCACAAACCCCTGACACAGATCAAAAGTCACTCAGTCTTGCCAATACCAGAGCGCGTTTTCGCATGAGCACTTTGTATTATTTTGCAGCACTTCATGGTTATCTTGTTGCTGGTACAGGAAATAAAGTTGAAGATTTTGGCGTCGGATTTTACACCAAATATGGTGATGGTGGCGTAGACCTCAGTCCTATTGCTGATTTGATGAAATCTGAAGTTTACGCCTTAGGTCGCGAACTCAATATCATTGAAGAGATTTTAAACGCTGCCCCAACAGATGGTCTTTTTGGTGATAGCCGAAGCGACGAAGACCAACTCGGTGCAAGTTATGACGAGTTGGAATGGGCAATGAGGCTTGAGGATAGAAACCACAAAGATTTAAATCCAAGACAACAGGAAGTTTTAAAAATTTATCAAAAGCTCAACCAAGCCAATCAACATAAAATGCAGCCTATACCAGTTTGTGAGATTCCGACTGATTTGAAGTCATAAATCTGGAGATTATAATCTACTATTTTCATATAAATAATCATTAGTGTCCGATAAACATTTTTAAAAGCGGGATTTCCTTTAAGGATTTCCCGCTTTTT
>RRZV01000049.1 GCA_003931895.1 Mesohalobacter salilacus | reverse complement strand
AAATTAGGTAATAAAAAAGATTTTTTTAGTAGTTTAGATTTTTATCGGACAACAATGATTTTTAAATCATTTTTCTTATTATAAATTTTTTGTAGGCTTGTGCTCTTGGCTTAGGGATAGGAGTGGCATCCTTTTTGTGGATTGACTTAGCGAAGTTGCCTTTTGTGTGTGCTGCCGTTAGTGGCACGCTCAAAAGGCTTACTGAGACTTGCCAAGCCGCAAAAAGATATAGCGGACAGCCCGCTCGAAGCCCATAATTATTTTTAGAAAAGCTTTGTTAAATGGGTTGTTGAATAGGCTTTTTTTGTATTTTTATGATAAACAATTTTAGATGTTAAAGCAACAACTCAGTCAAAAATTATCTCAAAAGTTGTCTCCTCAACAGATTCAGCTGATGAAGTTAATTCAACTACCGACTTTGGCTTTTGAGCAAAAAATTAAACAGGAACTTGAGGAAAATCCTGCGCTTGAAAGTGGTAAAGAGGAAGAAGAAGATAACTTTGATGATGTGGACAATAGCCAAGATGATGAGCACGAAGTTATTGAGACTGAATTTGATGTGGATGAGTATTTGAGTGATGACGAAATACCGAGTTATAAAACCTACTCTAATAATTATAGTGCTGACGACGATGACAATAAGGTGCCTTATGCTGCTGGAAAATCGTTTTTTGATCATTTGAAATCTCAAATTCATACGTTTAGGCTTGATGACGAGGAAGAGCAGATTGCTGATTTTTTGATTGGTAGCATTGATCAAGCGGGCTACATCAGAAGAGATATTGAGGATATTATTGATGATTTGGCTTTTACGCAGAGTCTTTATGTGACTAAGGAAAAGGTTTTAAAGGTTTTGAAAATTGTTCAAAGATTGGATCCGGCTGGTGTTGGAGCTAAAGATTTAAAAGAATGTCTTATTATTCAGCTTAAAAGAAAAAAGGAAAATAAGGATGTGATAGTTGCCAAAGAAATTTTGGAAAACGCATTTGATATGTTTTCTAAGAAACATTATGAAAAGCTTAAACAGAAATTTAAACTTACCGATGAAGAATTAAAAGCGGCTATCGAACAAATTGAACATCTTAATCCTAAGCCTGGGGCTTCTTATTCATCGAGGTCTAAGCCTGTTGATCAGGTTACACCTGATTTTACGATTAGAATTAAAAACGATGAGCTGGAGTTAACTCTAAATTCAAGAAATGTTCCGCATATGCATATTTCGAGGGATTATAATAATATGCTCAAGAGCTATAAAGAGAACGCTTTAAAAACTAAAGATCAAAAGAAGGCATTGCTTTTTATTAAGCAAAAGTTAGACTCTGCTAAGTGGTTTATAGATGCGATTAAACAGCGTCAAAATACCCTAATATCAACAATGTCTTGTATTATGGATATTCAGCGGGAATATTTTTTAACTGGTGACGAAAGAAATCTTAAACCTATGATTCTTAAAGATGTGGCTGAAAAAATAGATATGGACATCAGTACAGTTTCACGGGTTGCCAATAGTAAATATGTAGATACGCCTTATGGCACTATACTGATAAAAGATTTTTTCTCTGAGTCTATGAAAAATGATGAGGGTGATGATGTCTCTACGCGTGAAATAAAAAATATTTTACAGAGTATTATCGATAAAGAGGACAAACAAAAACCTTTTACCGACTCAAAACTTGTTGATGCTTTAAAAGAAAAAGGTTACCCTATCGCACGAAGAACAGTAGCTAAATATAGAGAGGTCTTAGACATTCCAGTGGCGAGACTTCGAAAAGAGTTGTAATGAAAACTTTTCTCCAATTAGGTTCGTATATCTTTCATCCCTTATGGCTTTCTACATATGCCATGTGCTTTTATTTTTATAACGTTGATTTTATGTTTACCTATGAAAGTATAATAGCAAAACTATTGGCTGTTATTTTGCTAACTGTTTTTGTTCCTATTTTTTTTTTAATTTTATTGAAACCTTTAAGAATAATTGACAGTTTTCATTTAAAAAGCATTAAACAAAGGCGACTACCATTGTTGTTTTTTACAACAATTAGTGCTGTAATCATCAACTATATTTTTGATCCCATATCTTATAAAATTCCATTTTATTTTTTTTCTGCTGTTTTTTTCTGTGGGCTAGTATGTGTGGTTTTGTCTTTTCTAAATTATAAAATCAGTCTTCATGCTGCAGCCATTTCAAGTTTTGCCTGTTTTATTATTAGCTTTAGTTTTTATTACCAAATTAACGATTTATGGATTATAAGTTTGTCAGTTTTTTCTGTAGGATGGGTGCTGAGCTCCAGATTATCAATGAAATCACATAAAATTCACGAACTTCTCACAGGCCTAATACTTGGAGTTGTATCTCAATTGTTATTTATAAACTTCTGGTTTGTTTAAAGAATATAAAAAACTACACCAGCTTTAATCGTATTAAGGTTTAATTCTTCTTGAGTATCAGATAATTTAGCGTCAAAGATAGAATTAAGGTTGTATCTAAAAAAGAAATTGATTTTGCTTTTGCCAAATGAAAAGTAATAATCAAATGTGGTTCTGTTAAGTTCGTCTAAGTCAGTTTGATTAACTGTATTATTTGTTTGTTCGAATGTAGATTTAAAGTGGTACATATAACCAATATTAAATCCCGTATAAATTCTCCAAAACGCAGAGTCATCCCCTATCGATGATGTGCGCCACCTAAATTGAATTGGAATTTCTATAACTTGTGTAGAAAACCTATTTGTGTCAAAATCAACGCCACTATCAATCACATCAAAAATGGTTTCACCTGAAGTAGTTTCACCGATAAACAAATTGTGCGAATAGGTATCGAAAGACAAGCCTAAACCTATACCTATTGCTACGTTTCTTCTTTTATTTAAGGGCATGTCTCTGATATAGCCAAAATGTAAGCCGCCAGAAAAACCAGACTGGGACATATCTGTTGGTTTATTTACTAAAAAATTTATTCCAAGACCTATGTAAAATTGATCTTCTCTATATAAGCTATCCGCTTCTGAAAAATGGCTTTCAAGAGTCTTCTGTGACCACAAAATAGAAGATATAAATAATCCAAAAAAAACAAGTGTAACTTTCATTATAAGCAAAGATAAGTGTAAAACAAAAAAGCACCTGACATTAGGTGCTTTTTAAAATTTATAAAAATCAATCTATATTCTATTCAAGATTTTTTAAAGCTTCACCTTTTCTAGTGATGTAAGTAATCTTTAGGGCTTCAGCTTCTCTCAATTCGGTTTTAATGTCTGATACTAAACCCATGTTGGTTTCTTTATCGACTTTTAAACCTGCAATTAATGCTTGTTTCAGCTCTTCACGAGTATCTTGACGCTCTTCAAATACAAACTGCTTTATATCTTTAAGACTTGCATATTTATCATTTAATTGAATACGTGCTTCAGTACCTGCAACAGATTGATACCGTTCAGAAGGTTCACCAGCATAGATGTACATTATTAAATCTTTCTTTTCAAGCTTTTCAACTTCATCTGCATATGGTAGTCTATTTTTAACTTTTATAGAAGTATCTCTCATCACAGTTACAACCATAAAGAAAAATAACAGCATAAAAACAATATCAGGTAAAGATGCAGTTGATATAGCAGGTATATCACCACTTTTTTTCTTTTTAAATTTAGACATAATCTTTCTCTTTAATATAGTTTATTAACTTGATGTACGTTTTGGTTCTGCTTCAGACAGTTTTTGAGGATACATATCTTTTATTTGCTGAATCCTTTCTTTCAACTTATCTGTATTACCAGCATAATTATCACTTTTAAATGCCTTTTCCATTTCTTGAAAAGTCACCCCAAATAAACGTTTTGCTTCTCGATCTCTCAAATCATTATAAGCCGCAACTAATTCATTTTGAACGGCGATATAATCTGAATATTTTGTCAACCTATTGTTTTGAAGAGAAATAACAGCTTTAACTGGATTATCTGACGACGAAGGGTCTTTTGCCCCTTGACAATAATTACATGCTTCGTCACCTTTACCTCCACCATTATCTAAAAACTGTATTGCTGCTTGTTTGAGGTTCTTAAGATCCATTGGTTCGTCTTCAACCAATAAATCACCGTTTGAGTTTATCAAAACAATAAAGATATTACGCTCTTTAAGTGGTGGTGGATCTTGTTCGTCTTGGATTGGTGGCAGCTTTCTATTAATACCACTATCAGTCTCTATAGTTGTAGTAACTAAGAAAAAGATAAGCAATAGGAAAGCTATGTCTGCCATAGATCCTGCATTGACTTCTGGTGCGCTTCTTCTTGCCATAATTAAGAGGTTATTGCTTTTTTAACAGTTGAAACTACCATCGCCAGGATGGCTACTAGTGCTAAGATATAGAACGAGTATAGTCCAGTTCCAATCCACTTAGCGCCACTCAAGGACAAAGTTTCAGTATCACTTATCTCAAATCCCATACCAAAGTCGCCAGCAAATCCGAAATAAGACACTAAAATCACAGCTGCAAATAATCCCACAGAAATGAGTGTCTTTTTGATATTACCTCTTAAAATACCAACAATTGTAAATATAAGAACTAGTAAAACAGTTATACCTAATATGATATAAGCAAGATAGAGGTCTGGACTAATCAAGCTAGTTTGTAAACTGGCTTGATCTTTTATCGCATCATCGGATTCTATCATAATTCTCACGAAGAAAACCGCTGCTAGAATTCCAATAATTATTTTGAAAATGTTTAAAAATCTTGTCATGGTTTATTTTTTATTATTGTGAGCAACTAAAATATCTACTAAAGTAATAGATGCATCTTCCATATCATTAACTATGCTATCAATTTTAGCGACTATATAGTTATAGAATACTTGAAGAATAATTGCTACAATCAAACCAAATACGGTTGTTAATAGGGCAACTTTAATACCACCTGCAACAAGTGACGGTTGCATATCACCAGCAGCTTCAATTTTATCGAAAGCCTTAATCATACCTATTACTGTACCCATGAAACCGAGCATTGGAGCTAAAGCGATAAATAAAGATACCCAAGATACATTTTTTTCTAATTGTCCCATTTGAACACCTCCATAAGCAACAATAGATTTTTCTGCTACATCAATACCTTCATTAACACGGTCTAAACCTTGGTAATAAATTGAAGCAACAGGTCCGCTTGTATTTCTACAAACTTCTTTGGCTGCATCTACACCTCCACTTTCTAGAGCATCTTCAACGCTTTGAGCTAATTTCTTAGAGTTTGTTGTTGAAGCATTAAGGAAAATAATTCTCTCAATTGCAATTGCAAGACCAAGAATTAAACATAAAAGTACAATTCCCATAAAAGTTGGTCCACCCTCAATAAAACGTTTTTTAAGTTCTTGATGAAAACCTAGTTCTTCTTGTTCTGCGGCTTGCTCAGGCTCTGCTTCTTCTACTGGAGCAACTTCTTGCACTACTGGTTCTTCCTCAACAACAGCTGTAGAGTCTTGTTCAGTTGTAGCATCTTCTGTTTCTTCTTGAATAAATGCCGGCAAGTTGTCAAAACTTGAATTTGATGCGTTTGCATTAGTTACGTAAATTCCAAAAACCATTATGCAAATGGCCAAAGTCGAAAATAATCTTTTCATTGTTGTTTGTCTTAGAGTTAATATTTGATTTTATAAATTTTGGATAAATATAGAAAAAATATATATCCCACAAAAAAAAAATGAAAATGCTTCATGTTTTACTCTTCAATAAGTTTATTTAGAACAACTCGTTTGCATTAAAGCATTTCTAATTAATTCTAAAATAATTCCCAAGTTTTATATTATTTTTGCAATACTTTTCTTCTAACTTTAAAATTAGTATAGCATGCAACTGTACAATACTTTAAGTGCGAAAGAAAGGGAAGCGCTTATTGAACAAGCTGGTGAAGAACGCCTTACGCTTTCCTTTTATAAATATGCACACATTGGCAATCCAGAATTGTTTAGAAATCATTTATTTGTAGCTTGGGATGCTTTAGACGTTCTCGGCAGAATATACGTGGCTCACGAAGGCATTAATGCTCAACTGTCTGTTCCTGCCAAACGTTTTACAGAATTTAAAACATTTATTGACGACATTTATTTTCTGAATAACGTAAGACTTAATATTGCTATTGAACAAGACAATAAATCGTTTTTAAAACTAAAGATAAAAGTCCGCACTAAAATTGTAGCTGATGGATTAAATGACAAAACCTTTGATGTCACTAATAAAGGCAAACACGTCAATGCAGAAGAGTTTAATCAACTGATTGAAGATCCTAATACGGTTTTAGTGGATATGCGTAATCACTTCGAAAGTGAAATTGGGCATTTTAAAAATGCTGTCACGCCAGATGTTGATACCTTTAGAGATTCTTTAGATATTATAGAAAATAACCTTAAAGACCACAAAGAAGATAAGAAATTAGTAATGTACTGTACCGGTGGAATTCGCTGTGAAAAGGCGAGCGCATATTACAAACACAAGGGTTTTAAACAAGTTTATCAACTGGAAGGCGGCATTATAGAATATGCTAGACAGGTGAAAGCTAAAGGCTTAGACAATAAATTTTTAGGTAAAAATTTTGTGTTTGATCACAGAAGAAGTGAGCAAATATCTAATCAAGTGATAGCACGCTGCCACCAATGTGGCGAACCTTGTGATACGCATGTCAATTGTGCTAATGAAGCTTGTCACCTCTTATTTATTCAATGTCAATCCTGTGCTGAAAAAATGGATGATTGCTGTTCAACAGATTGTCAAGACATCATAAAATTGCCTTACGAAGAGCAAAAAAGATTGAGAGCAGGTAAGAAAAACAGCAATAAAATATTTAAAAAAGGACGATCACCAGTTTTAAAGTTCAAGGCTTAACGTAAGGATTTAGCGAATATTAAGACTTAAAAGTTCTATAAAACCAATTTCTTATGAAAAATATAAGCCTTTTATTGTTTCTCTTTCCCCTAATGATGCAAGCTCAAAATATGGATAACTCAACGCTGAACACCATTATTCAGTCTAAAGCTGATGAGGTACAAGGTCAAAATGGACAGTGGCAATTCAAAATTAACGAACGTGTATTAATTTGTGTAACAGACACAAACCATAATCGTATGCGAATAATTACCCCAATTGTAGAAGTTGAAAAATTAAATCCTGAAGAAATTCTCAGTGCTTTAGCGGCTAATTTTCACACCGCTCTAGATGTTAAGTATGCTATTTCTGACGATATCATGTGGTCTGTCTTTATTCACCCTTTAAAAGAGTTGAGCGATGCTCAAGCCAGTGATGCTATAGAACAAGTCTATAGCGCTGCAGAAACTTTTGGGCGTTCCTACAGTAGCACTAATCTCGTGTTCCCAGGTTCACAAGATTCTGAAGATAATTCTGATGAAGAGACTGTGCCTCTCAAGCAAGGTTGAGTTATAGATAAAGTTTTAAAAATATTCTTATTGCTATTAATCAGGAGATTGATTACATTGCTAATCTAATCCTTAGCTTATGAAACCTTATAGATTTATTATTGTTTTTTTATTTATAGCAAACTTAACGGTTGCTCAAAATGACAATCTTAAACCAAAACTTGATGAGCAAATTAGTAAGTGGCACCAAGCCGCTGCGGATGCAGACTTAAAAACTTATAGAAGTCTTATGACCGAAGATGCCATTTTTATAGGCACCGACCCTACTGAATATTGGCAAGGTCAAGACTTTATTAATTTTGCAAAACCTTATTTTGACCGAGGAAAAGCTTGGACATTTCGCAAATTAGAACGGCATATTTATATAGATAAATCAAAACAAGTGGCGTGGTTTGACGAACTGCTCGATACACAAATGGGTATTTGTCAAGGTTCAGGGGTTTTGGTTCAGGTCAATGGAGAATGGAAAATAAAGCATTATGTATTGTCCATTACTATTCCAAATGAAAATGTGGATAAAGTCAAAGCTTTAAAAGCAGAATTCGATAAAAATTTGATTGAAAAGTATTAATTGTATTTAAGTTTTCTAAGGCTTATCAAATCATTTCCAAAGTATAAAACAACAACACTTATCATAAGACAAGGAAATAATCCTGAACTGAACCCAACTGGAAAACCGTGAAGAATCATTGTCAAAACGAAATAAATAATATAACCAAAACCAAATTTAAGCATTCGTTCCAGACCACTCATTTTTGGGGTCAAAATTGTTAGGAAAAAAGGAATAAAAAAGCTTAGTAAAACGCCTGCAAAAACACTGTTCATGTTGGCGTTAGAATCTAAAGTTAAAAACCCAATAATGCCCATTAAAACCAAATTTAGAGCTAACAGAAAAAAACCGTTTGCTATTGTTGTCCCAATTTTAGATTGATGGGTGTCCTTTAACTTTACTAAATTTTCAGCCTCAATATCTAAAACTTCACAAATGAGCTTTAAGGTTTTTCCTCTTGGCTCACTTTCGGCTTTTTCTATACGTTGAACTGTTCTTAAATTAACTTTAGCTTTTTCGGCAAGCTCTTCTTGCGTAAGACCTTTAACTTGTCTTAATTCTTTTAACTTCTGAGCTATAGATTTCATTAGATTTTGAATTTTACTGATATAAAAGTAAATATTCAAATTCAATCAAAGTCGAATTTATTTAGAATTTTGTACGTCTTTTTATGACAATATGTAATGCCGTAAAGTATTTTTACTGACTAAAATACTGCTCCAACTCTTTTAAAGTGGCTTCATTGGTTTTAATATCTTTAACCACTTCACCTTTTTCTAAAACCACTATTCGTTTGCAAACATCGGTCACATGCATTAAATCGTGACTGGAAATCAGTACTGTGGTTTGCTTTTGTTGGGTCAATTCACTGAGTATTTTCTTAAGGCGAATTTGTGTTGTCGGATCTAAATTAGCAAAAGGTTCATCTAAAATAATGACTTCAGGATTGCCAATTAAAGCCGCCACAATACCAACTTTCTTTTGGTTTCCTTTTGATAAATCTCTTAAATATTTTTTTTGATTGAGAATTTCATCGTGGAAAAAATCTTCAAAGCCAGCCAACAAATCATCAACTTCAGATTTTTCAACACCCCTTAAATCGCCGATAAAATAGAAGTATTCTTCTGGCGTAAGATAGCCAATCAAAAAACTCTCGTCTATAAACGCTGAAGTATAAGGTTTCCAATCTTCACTTTGGCTCACTACTATATCGCCATTGGTAATTTCGCCAGTTGTAGGTTTGATTAAATCCAGCAACAAGCTGAACATTGTGGTTTTGCCGGCGCCATTATTACCGACTAAACCAAAGTTTTGTCCTTTAGGAATATTTAATTCCTCAACTTTTAAAACTTCTACGCCGTTATAGGCTTTACTGATATTTGAAATATTAATCATGTTGTTTTATTTTTTTTCGTCAAAGGCTGCAATGGTTTTGTATTTCTGTTTTTGATAGAGCTTTTCAATAAGATTTAAAAATTGATTTTGAAAAATTAAACCCAACAAACCGCTCAATGCCAAAGTGATGATGCCAGCATTAAAACTGATAAAGTAATATGGAATGAAAAAAATGATAATTGGGCCTATAATTTTAGGCAAGCTGATTAAAAGCTGAGTGACATTAAATCCGCTTGTGTTTTGAAAGGCTTTAGCTTTAACATTAAGCTCAACAGGTATGCGATTTAAAGCACCACCATATAAGGTGATAAATGAATTTAAGCCAATATTAAATGAGGCGCCAGCTAAAATTAATTTGTAAATATCCCAACCAAAATACAGATAAGGCAAACTTAATATGGTAGATACCACAACTGCAAAAATCATTAAAACCAATTTTGATTTTAAATATTCCCGATAAGGAATATTCTGGCTCATCATCAATTTGTAGTATCCGCTATCCCAAGACGGCACTAACTGTCCAAATGTTAATAAAAAACCTCCTGTTATAAAAATTGAGGCAAAAGCCATAACGGCAGGTATATTTCTATAAACATCCATTGTATAAAAGAAAAGACCATAAAACAAGAAGAAAAACGAAGTCAATAAAACTTGCTTAGGTCTGGCATTTCTTAAAATAAGTTTGATATCATTTTTTAAGAAAGGTGCAATCTTGCCAAATTTATCTACAAACTTTAAATCTAAAACTTTTACTTTTTCGGCTTTTTTAGAAATAGCACCGTCAATGTAAAAGTGTTGTAAATAGTATTGGTAATTGGCATAAAATGCCAAAATCATTAATAATATAGGGAGTAAAACCCAAAAAGGTTGGCTATACATGCCGTAAAAAAAGACTTGAGCATAAGCCGTTATATCAAATATCTCATAGCGTTGAAGTGCAATAAACACTAAAACGATTCCGACGATCAGAAAGAAATAAATATTGGTTTTATTGATGAGGTAAACTGTAAAATTATTTAGAAAAACCAAGCTTAAAATTCCAAAAAACCAAGCCGTTACATACAGAGGATGATAACCTTTGACGATTAGAGTGATACTAAACGGGATAAAAAATAACAAGGGTAGAATATTAAAAAACGACGTAGCAGTTTTACCCAATAAAAACTGGACAACTTTTTTGCGTTTAATAGGAATAATCAATAAAGGTTTAATATTGATAACTGGCATTTGCTGGATAAAATACCTAATCCCTAAATCAATTAAAAACCAGTAAATTAGATATTGGTTTAATGTTAAAAGCGGGTCTACTTCTGGAAAAGCTTTTTGAAGAATAAAATAACCGCCAACTCCAGCCAAGATAGTAATACCGCCAAAGTATAAAATCCCTAAAATTATTAAAATTTTTATAGCAATAGCCGCTTCAAAGTAAGAAGATCTTCGAAATTGTTTCCACTGAAGAGATACAAATCGTTTAAACATATTAAAGATTTATTGGTTAGTATTAAGCTGTTTAAAATTGTTACAAGTTTAAACAAAAAATCCGATTCAATTTGAACCGGATTTTTAAAAAAGTTATAAATGATAAAAATTAATCTACTAAAACAATCACTTTGTTATCCTTGCACTCGACAACACCACCTTTAATGTTAAAAGTTAATTTATCATTTGTTTCTTTAAAAAATGATTTGGCTTTATCTTTAATATTGACTGTTTTGTCTAACTTGATTAAGCCTTTATCTAAAGTAGAAACAATAGGGGCATGATGATTTAAGATTTGAAACTCACCTGTTTTTCCAGGTAAAGTTACAGCATCAACCTCTTGACTCATCAAAATTTGTTCTGGCGTAACGATTTCTAAATGCATAGTTTTTCAGTTATCAGTTATTAGTTATCAGTTATCAGTTATCAGATGACTGAAAACTACATACTACAATTAATCTTCTTCAGCCAACATTTTCTCACCAGCTTCAATGGCATCTTCTATGGTTCCTTTAAGGTTGAAAGCAGATTCTGGATACTTATCTAACTCGCCATCCATAATCATATTAAAACCTTTAATGGTGTCTTTAATATCAACTAAAACGCCTGGCATACCTGTGAACTGTTCTGCTACGTGAAAAGGCTGAGACAAGAAACGCTGTACACGTCTTGCACGAGATACGGCAAGTTTATCTTCTTCAGATAATTCTTCCATACCCAAAATGGCGATAATATCTTGTAATTCTTTGTAACGCTGCAATAACTCTTTAACACGTTGTGCGCATTTGTAGTGTTCTTCACCTAATATTTCAGCAGTTAAAATTCTTGATGTAGAATCTAAAGGATCAACCGCAGGATAGATACCAAGCTCAGCAATTTTTCGAGATAATACTGTTGTTGCATCTAAGTGAGAAAAGGTTGTTGCAGGTGCTGGGTCAGTTAAGTCATCGGCAGGCACATAAACCGCTTGAACAGATGTAATTGAACCTTTTTTGGTAGAAGTAATACGCTCTTGCATCGCCCCCATTTCTGTAGCTAAGGTAGGTTGATACCCCACTGCAGACGGCATACGACCAAGTAACGCAGAAACCTCAGATCCAGCTTGAGTAAAACGGAAAATATTGTCAACGAAAAACAACACGTCTTTTCCTTGCCCATCACCAGCACCATCTCTAAAATATTCAGCAATAGTTAAACCAGATAAAGCTACACGGGCACGAGCACCAGGTGGTTCGTTCATTTGACCAAATACGAAAGTAGCTTTTGAATCTTTCATAGCTTCTTTATCGACTTTGGCTAAGTCCCAACCGCCATTTTCCATAGATTCATTAAAATCATCACCATATTTTATAATACCAGACTCAAGCATTTCTCTAAGCAAATCGTTACCTTCACGAGTTCTTTCACCAACACCAGCAAACACAGATAAACCACCGTGTCCTTTAGCAATATTGTTAATTAACTCTTGAATCAAAACGGTTTTACCGACACCAGCACCACCAAAAAGGCCAATTTTACCACCTTTAGCGTATGGCTCAATCAAGTCTATAACTTTTATACCTGTAAAAAGCACTTCTTTAGACACTGACAAATCTTCAAAATCTGGCGCGTCACGGTGAATAGGTAGTCCATTTTTACCGTCTTTTGGTAAATTATCCATACCGTCAATAGCATCGCCAGTAACGTTGAACAATCTTCCAAAGATATCTTTACTAACAGGCATTTGTATAGGATTACCTGTGGCGATAACTTCTGTTCCTCTTGAAAGGCCGTCTGCCGTATCCATGGCAATAGATCTAACGATGTTATCGCCAATATGAGATTGAGCCTCTAATACAAGAGTTGAGCCGTCTTTGCGTTTAATTTCTAAAGAATCGTAAATTTGTGGTAAATCTTTGCTGTTTTCGAAAGCCACATCAATCACAGGACCTATGATTTGTGCAATCTTACCTTTTGTTTGAGACATTAGCTATGATTTTAATGTATTTTTTTGGTTTGCAAATATAGGGGTTTTCTATCAAAATAAATCGTATGTTTTTTAAATAAATTTGCAATATTATTTTGCAAAAATATTACTACTCAACCGTAACCGATTTTGCTAAATTTCGAGGTTGATCGACATTTTTTCCTAACATTACAGCGATGTGATAAGAAAGCAGTTGTAACGGGATTGTTGTTAGTAAAGGGGTGAAAGCTTCAAATGTTTCAGGCACTTCTATGACGTGATCAGCCATATTTTTCACAGTTTCATCACCTTCTGTGACAATAGCTATGATTTTACCTTTTCTAGATTTAATTTCTTGGATATTACTTACTACTTTTTCATAATGTCCCTTCCGTGTGGCTATAACTACAACGGGCATTTCTTCATCAATTAAAGCAATTGGTCCGTGTTTCATTTCGGCAGCAGGATAACCTTCTGCGTGGATATATGAAATTTCTTTTAATTTTAATGCGCCCTCTAAAGCTACTGGAAAATTATAACCTCTTCCTAAGTAAAGGGCATTTTTAGCAAGTTTATAATTGTCGGCAACATTTATGATATGTTCATTTTGTTTTAGGGCTCTTTCTATTTTACTTGGTATAGATTCCATTTCACTTAAATATAAATGAAAATCAGAATTTGAAATTGTGCCTTTTGCTTTTCCGAGTTTCAAAGCAATTAAACTTAAAACAGTTATTTGAGTTGTAAAGGCTTTTGTTGACGCCACTCCAATTTCTGGGCCAGCGTGTGTATAGGCTCCAGCATTAGTTTCTCTAGAAATAGATGACCCCACGACATTACACACACCAAAAACAAAAGCACCATTTTCTTTAGCAAGCTTAATAGCTGCCATTGTATCGGCCGTTTCTCCACTTTGTGAGATGGCTATCAAAATATCATTTTTATTGATAACGGGGTTGCGGTATCTGAATTCTGAAGCGTATTCTACTTCTACAGGTATTCTTGCAATATCTTCAAAGATATATTCAGCAACGAGTCCGGCGTGCCAAGATGTTCCACAAGCCGCGATTATTATTCTGTTAGCATTAACAAATTTTTCTAAGTGATCATCTATTCCGGCCATTCTAATGATACCTTCATCTGCTAACATTCTGCCTCTAAAGGTGTCTTTAATGGCGGTGGGTTGTTCGTATATTTCTTTAAGCATAAAGTGATCGTAACCACTTTTTTCAATTTGATCTAAGCTCATTTGCAGCTCAGTGATGTATGGGTCTACTAGTTTGTCATCTTTTATTTTTCTAATTCTTGGTTCTCTACCAAGTCTAATCACACCCATTTCTCCATCTTCTAAGTAAATAGCAGACTTGGTGTATTCAATAAAAGGAGAAGCGTCAGAAGCGATAAAATACTCATTGTCACCTACGCCAATTGCCAAAGGGCTTCCCAGTCTTGCCACAACTATTTCATTAGGCTTTTCTTTGTCAAAAACTGCAATAGCATAAGCGCCAACAGTTTGATTCAAAGCTATTTGAACAGCCTTACCTAACTTAACCTCTTCTTTAGTCATTACTTCTTCAATAAGATTGACCAAGACTTCAGTGTCAGTTTCAGATTTAAAAGTATAACCTCTGTCATCTAAAACTTTTTTTATGGTGTCGTAGTTTTCTATTATTCCATTATGGATAATTGCAAGACGACCAGAGTTAGAACAATGAGGGTGAGAGTTGGCGTCATTAGGTTCTCCATGGGTTGCCCATCTGGTATGGCCAATGCCCACTTTACCTTTATTGACTCGGTCTTTTTTACATTTCAGATTGAGTTCTGAAACTTTACCTTTGGTTTTACAAATGTTTAAGTTTTGCCCATCGAATAAAGCTATTCCGGCTGAGTCGTAGCCTCTGTATTCAAGCCTTTGAAGACCTTTCAATACAATGTCATAGGCGTCTTGATGCCCAATGTATCCTACAATTCCACACATAATTTTTTAATTGGTTAGTTAGGTTCTGTAAAAAATATCTGTAATTTAAGTCTTTTCTCTTCATCAGGAGATAAATTCCCATGAAAGACTGTTCCTCTTGGTGTTGATATGGAGCTTTCTATAAAATTTTCAACTTCACCAAGTTGACTATCACGAACATCTAATATTCTTGCTTGGTTAACGTTTTGAGTAACTAAAACCCCAATTCTAGTATTAATTGAATCATTGTTAATGATATTATTGATATGACTTGTGATTCTTATTTTGTAAAAACTATTGCCATTTTCATCTTCTCGAAGTGGTCCTAAATGATTTAGTCGTGATGTCAATGGATTATTTGTAGCGCCTGGGTCTAAGTTGTAATCGATCAGTACTCTATTTCTATCTAAATCAAATACAAATATTCTATTAGGTTTATTTTGAATTTGGTCTGCCAAATTTTCATTAACATAAAAAATTAAGTTTGCTTCGTTAACCAACCAATTATTTTGCCTTAACTGATCAATTTCATCAGCTACACCGTTCCCATCATTATCAGGGCCATTAAAAGGATCTACAATAGAAACAATACCTTCACCACCTTTAATAAACAAATTCTCTTCACCATTATTGGTGTCTTGATTTGATAAATCTAATGTATTTGTATTGTTGTAGAAATTAATAGTATTACCAGCAAACCTTAAATCAAATTTATTAAAAGTCTCAACTAATTCTTCATCATTTTCTACTTCTAAGCTTGGTGGTGGCCTAAGTGATCTGTAATAAAGCCTAATATTTGCATCTTGTGCGTTAAGGTTTAAGTTTATCATGGCTCCTCCATTGGTTGGCTGAACTGTTTTGATATATAAACCTCTTAGGAAATTTTTAAAACTACTTTGACTCACAAGGTTTGTTGAGTTTTGATTGTCAAGAATTTTTTCCTGAAAAAAATCATTTGGTAATTTTAATCTTATTCTTGGTGATACTCTTAAAGTGTCTATAGTTGTAGAGTCAATTTGATCAAAAAGAATTTGAGTTTCTGTAAGTTCAGAAGGGATAATGTCTTCAGAAACAAATAATGCTGTGTTTTCGATATTATTTTCAAACTCTGCAAGTTGGTCAGAATAATAAAGTTGAGCATTTTCAAAATCACCGTCTTCACCTGGGTCAATATCTGACAAAAATTGGTTGGATTCAAATATTGAAATTTTAAACCCGCCATCTCCAAAAATTGAATCTAAACGATATACATCTTTATTTGTTTCATCATTTCTATCTATGACTTGCGAAAATAAAGGTAGAGTTAAAACAACACTATCTAAAACTGGATCTACTCCAAAGTCAGGACTTGTATTTTGTAATTCAAGCTGAGAAAGTATACTCACATCAGAACTCCCAAATACAGGATCATTGAATTGTCCTAAAAGATAATTATTTAATGTATTAGATTGAACAGATAAAATATTATCACTATAAGCAGCTAAATTTTGAACTTCATAAGGTTCTGGCAAGGTAAGACTATTAATAAAACCTGAGCCTAACGGTGTAAAGTCTTCTTCACATGCATTTGATAATATTAAGACAGCAAAAAGGAATATAAAAGTTTTAATTTTCGACTTCAAGTTAATCAATCTCTTCATTTAGTATATCTTTTAAGTAAAAATCTTGGTACGCCTGAGTGAATTCTTCTAATGAATGGTATTTTAATTTAGGTTTTTTAAATTTCTTAATAAAATCATCTAACTCATCAGGTATTTTTTCGCTGCCAATAATAACACCATCAGAATACATAACCGATAATTTTATCAAATTATTATAGTTTGGGGTTTTAATTTGCTCAACTTTGTCATCGTCAATTCCATCGAACATCACTTTTTTGTACATACTATCATCAAGCTTGCCTTCGAAATTATTTTTATAAATAGATGTTACTATTTTAGAGCCTTTAAATAGGGGTTCGTTACCGTAATAATTTTTTAAATAAAGAGGTAGAAGCGATGCCATCCAACCGTTAACGTGAATAATGTCTGGCGCCCAATTCAATTTTTTTACAGTTTCAATAACCCCTTTAGCAAAAAATATACACCTTTCATCATTATCTTCAAAAAGTTCTCCATCTTCATCGCTATACATGGCTTTTCTTTTAAAGTAGTCTTCGTTATCTATAAAATAGACTTGCATTCTTTCTTTCGGGATAGATGCAACCTTAATAATCAAAGGCATGTCTAAATCATTAACAACGAGATTTAAGCCAGACAATCGAATAACTTCATGGAGTTGGTGCCTTCTTTCGTTAATGTTACCAAAACGAGGCATAAAAATACGGGTTTGCCCGCCTGTGGAATTAATCATTTTTGGTGCTTCAAACGATAATGTTGAAATATCGTTTTCTGGAAGATATGGAACAACTTCAGACGAAACAAAGAGAACGCGCTTATCCTTCATAAAAATACGTTTAGAGCCAGGTAATATTTAAAAGTGTGCAAATTTACAAAAATTTATGCGGATTGAGCTTAAAATGTTAGTTTTGCATAAATTTTAAAAAAGTTTACGTGCTATTTAAAGCCATTGATACCTTAAGGGATTTTATTGATAAGGAACCATCTTATTCAAAAGGCCTAGTACCTACAATGGGTGCATTGCACAATGGTCATTTGTCGCTCATAAAAAAAGCTCAACAAGATTGTGAAATTGTTGTTGTATCCATATTTGTAAATCCTACACAATTCAATGATCCCAATGATTTATCTAACTATCCCAGAACATTGAAAACAGATGTAAAAAAAATTGAAGCAATTAGCAAAGATATTTTAATATATTCACCTTCAGTTGAAGAGATCTATCCTGAGGGACCAAAGTCAGAATCTTTTAATTTTGGAAGCTTATCTAAATATATGGAAGGCCAGTATAGAAGTGGGCACTTCAATGGTGTTGGCACTGTATTAAGTCGACTTTTTGATTTGGTTGAGCCTCAAAAGGCTTATTTTGGTGAAAAAGATTTTCAGCAATTAGCTATTGTAAAAAAATTAGTTCATTTAACAGGACAAAATGTTGATATCATAGGCTGTAAAACATTTAGAGAGCCTAATGGATTAGCTAAAAGTTCTAGAAATAAATTGCTTTTAGAACACGAAAAAGATGATGCAAAAATTATTTACGAGTGCTTAAAATACGTAAAACAAAATTTCAATTATCACAACATCGAACAGCTTAAAAAAAAGGTTAAATCTGTTTTTAAGTCTGCAAATAATCTTAAATTAGAGTATTTTGAAATAGCTGACGAAGATGATTTAACACCAACAACATCAGCCAAAAAAAATAAAAAATATAGAGCCTTTATAGCAGCTTTCTGCGACAGGGTGAGATTAATAGATAATATAGCTTTGAATTAAAATAAAATGCAAATAACAGTAGTAAAATCTAAGATACATCGCGTAAAAGTTACAGGAGCTGACCTGAATTATATTGGAAGTATTACCATTGACCGAGACCTGATGGATGCCGCTAACATTTTTGACGGCGAGAAAATTCAAGTCGTTAACAATTCAAATGGTGAGCGTTTAGAAACTTACGCTATACCTGGGCCTAGAGGAAGTGGAGAAATAACCCTTAACGGCGCCGCTGCAAGAAAAGTTTCACCAGGAGATATTTTAATTTTGATGGCTTATGCTATTATGACACCTGATGAAGCTAAGGAATTTAGTCCTTCTATTATTTTCCCAAATGACGATAACTTACTAAAATAATCCATGCCCAAATCAAAATTTAAAAAGTGGATTAAAATTCTTTTGCCTTTACTTTTGGGTATATTTTTTGTCTGGTACTCATTCAAAGATACTACACAAGAAGAGCGCACAGCTATATGGGAAAACACTAAAAACGCAGACTTGTTATGGGTCATTTTGTCTATGCTTCTCGGATTGCTATCTCATATTATCAGAGCAAACCGCTGGAAGTTATTACTTCAACCCTTAAACGATAAGCCAAAAATTTCTAACTGCTTTTATACAGTAATGTTTGGATATTTAGCAAACCTTGGAATACCTAGATCGGGCGAAGTTTTAAGAGGTGCAAGTTATGCGAGTTATTCCAACTTAAGCTTCGAACAAAGTTTTGGTACAATAATTACTGAGCGTGTAATCGATTTTATGGTGTTATTAATTATTATTGGTTTTACACTCATTTTTCAAGCTAAGGAACTTTTATTTTATCTTGATTTAAATCAAATTAATCCCTTAAAATCATTTTTTTACCTACTTGGTTTGGGGTTGCTGATACTGATAATTTTAAGGCTACTTAAATTTTCTAAAAACACACTAATAATTAAAGTCAAAGATTTTTTAACAGGAATAATGCAAGGCGTTAAAAGTGTTTTGAAACTCCGCCGAAAATGGTCTTTTATACTTCAGACGCTAGCTATATGGTCACTTTACCTATTGATGTTTTGGATTATAAAATACGCAGTAGTTGGTGCTGAAAATTTAACCTTTGGTGCTGCCTTAGTAGGTTTTATTGCAGGCACATTTGCAATGACGGTCACTAGCGGGGGAATCGGATTATATCCTTTTGCAATTGCTTCTGTATATAAAATGTTTGACATTCCTTTAGATGTTGGCCAAGCATTTGGTTGGGTGTTATGGATAGCCCAAACCGTATTAGTTGTGGCTCTTGGAGTGACATCTGCAATAGTGTTGCCTATTGTAAATAAAAGTCATAAATTTGTGAATTGAAAAACCAATTTTTATGAATAAGCTATGGCTGTGCGTCATTGTGATTTTCATACCCCAGTTTTACAGTTTTGCACAAAAAGAATATATAGAGGTAGAATCTAAAATTTTAGAAGAAACCCGAGAATTAAAAATTCAGCTTCCTCGAAATTATAATCCAGAAGATGAAAAAACATATCCATTAATATTTGTATTTGATGGCGATTATCTATTTGAACCTGTCGCTGGAACAGTTGATTATTTGAGCTACTGGGAAGAAATACCCGAGGCTTTTGTAGTTGGCATTAATCAAATTGGACATAGGATAGAAGATGGCAATTATGATCGAATAAACTTTACTCCTATTGAAAAAGGTGAAAAATTCTTTGATTTTATAGGTTTAGAAATCTTACCCTATTTAAATAAAAACTATAATGTTGGTTCCTTTTCTGTGGTTGTAGGTCACGATTATATGGCTAATTTTATGAATTTATACCTTTTTAGCAAAAACATACCTTTCGATGGTTTTATTAATTTGAGCCCTGATTTTCCAAATGGACTTATACCATATATTGTTGAAAAAATGAACAATCTAGATCAAAAACTATGGTATAGCATTAGCTCAGGCTCAAACGACTTAAAATTTTTAAAGCAAAAATCCAAAACATTATACACAAATTTATCTTCAGTTAGTAATGAAAAATTGAAACTTAGTTACAAGGAATTTGAAAATACAAATCATTATACACTTGTGAGTTACGCTTTACCATACAGTCTTCTAGAAATCTTCAAACCTTACACAGCTATAGATGAAGAGGAGTATAAAACAAGTTTGTCTGATTCTTCAGACCCTGTAAAATATTTAGAAGATAAATATGAGACTATTTACAAACTTTATGGCATTGAAAAGTCAATAAGAATTTCAGATATAATGAAAGTATATGAGATTATTAAGGAAAAGGAGTCTTGGGACCACCTAAAAGATTTAGGTGATATTGCAAAACAATATCATCCAAAAACTTTGTTACCTGATTATTTTGCAGGTATGTATTTTCAAAAAATAGGTAAGCCAAAAAAAGCTATTAAAGCTTATGAAGCAGGATATACTTATGATGAAGTTGCTGGAATTAAAAAAGAAATGCTTCTCGATGAGATAGATTTACTAAAAGAAACTTTTGGTTACTAAAATATATGGCTAAATCTAAAACTGTCTACTTTTGTCAAAACTGTGGTGCACAACACCCAAAATGGCAAGGTCAATGTAATTCTTGCAAAGAATGGAATACTTTAGTAGAAGAAGTTATCAGTAAATCTCAAGATAAAACTTGGCAAGATTCAAACACTCAAAACAATACTTCAAAACTACCGAAAGCGTCCAAACTTAGCAATATTAGTTTTGAAACTGAAGATAGAATCATTACCAAAGACAACGAATTAAACAGAGTACTTGGCGGAGGTATAGTAAAAGGCTCTTTAATATTGCTTGGTGGCGAACCTGGTATTGGCAAAAGCACATTATTACTTCAATTGTGCCTCAACTTATCCATAAAAAGCCTTTATGTTTCTGGAGAAGAAAGTAGCAAGCAAATCAAAATGCGTGCAGATCGCATTCAAAAAACAAATGACAACTGTTTCATATTAGCAGATACCTCAACACAGCACATCTTTAATCAAATTAAAAAAATTGAACCCGAGCTTGTCATCATTGATTCTATTCAAACCCTGCATACAGAGATGATAGAAAGTTCGCCAGGTAGTATTTCTCAAATCAGAGCTTGTACGACCGAATTAATTAAATATGCAAAAGAAACGAATACGCCAGTTTTGCTCATAGGTCATATCAATAAAGAAGGTCACCTCGCAGGTCCTAAAATTTTAGAACATATGGTTGATACAGTTTTACAGTTTGAAGGTGATCAAAACTTTATATACCGTATTATCAGAGTTCAAAAAAATAGATTTGGAGCAACGCACGAGCTTGGGATTTATGAAATGCAAAGCAATGGTTTAAAACAAATTTTAAACCCGTCTAAAATTTTAATTTCCAACCAAGAACACGATTTGAGCGGCACTTCTATTGCCGCAACCTTAGAAGGTATGCGACCACTAATGGTTGAAATACAAGCTCTAGTAAGCTCAGCAGTCTACGGCACGCCACAGCGCTCATCCACTGGGTATAATGCAAAACGACTGAATATGATTTTAGCCGTTTTAGAAAAACGAGCTGGCTTTAAATTAGGTGCAAAAGATGTGTTTTTAAATATCACTGGCGGTATTAATATTGATGACCCAGCGATAGATTTAGCAGTTGTTGCGGCAATCTTATCTTCAAGTCACGATATGGTACTCAATTATCGATACTGTTTTGCTGCCGAAATTGGATTAGCTGGCGAAGTTAGACCTGTACCAAGACTTGAACAGCGCATTGCTGAAGCTGATAAATTAGGGTTTGAAAAAATGTTTATCGCTCAAAATACCAAAATATCTAAAAAGAATTACCAGCTTGAAATCATCAAGCTTAAAAGTGTTGTTGATTTAATTAAGCACCTTTTTTAAACAAAAAAACCGACTAAAAATAGCCGGCTTTGAATTATCTTATTTGAAGTATAAGATTAAGGTAGTGTTGGCAAAATCACGTTATCTAAAACATGAATTACACCATTTGAACCAGTCACATCAGTAGCTACTATATTTACTACTCTTCCGTTTTGATCTGTTATGGTAACACCATCAGGTGTATTAATTGTAATCGTTTCACCTTGAACTGTAGCGGGTGAAATACCATCTGTAATATCAGCAGCTCTTACAGCTCCATCAGGTAAAACGTGATAAGTCAAAACATCAGCTAAAATAGGCAGGTCTAAAACATCTTGTATGGTTGCAAATCCATCATTAGGGTCTTCGTCTAAAAAGTTTTGAAACGCTGCATTATTTGGAGCAAACACAGTAAATGGAGCTGGACTCGTTCCTGCGTCTGTAGATAATGTTGCTATTAAGCTTTCTTGTGTTAGAGCTGTAGCTAAATTAGAAAACATAGGATTAGCAGCGGCTAAATCGACAACATTAGGAATAGTTATTACCGCATCAACAACATGCACAGTACCGTTACTGCTTTCTAAATTAGCAGTTGTTACGCTTGCATTTCCATTCAAAGTAACGCCATTATCAATATTGACGTATAAATCAATAAAGTTATCATTACCAGAATAATTTTCTATTGCATTGGTCTTGACATAGCCATTTGCTAAATCTGATGATAAAACATTTCCTGTCACCACGTGATTAAGCAATATATTAGTAAGTTGTGCTTCAGTTAGGCTTGAAGTATCAACACCTGAAAAAGCTTCATCAGTTGGTGCAAATACAGTAAATGTACCATTCATTAATACTTGGTCTAAACCAGTTGTTACTAATGCAGATTCAAGCGTTTCGTGTACAGGGCTATTTGCAATTATACTAAACGTAGATGCTGGTGGTAATTCTGGTAACAATACGCCATCAATAACATGTACTACGCCATTTTCAATTTCAACATCTGCAGTAACAACATTACTAACATTACCGGCCCAATCTGTGACTGTGACTTGATTTCCTGTTCTTGTAATTGTGATTTCTTGACCTGATAAAGTAGCAAAATCTGCTTCCCCTTCAGGTAAATCTGAAGAAAATGCAACTGCTGGTACGACGTGAAAACCTAAAACTGTTTCTAAATTTTCTACACCGCCAATCGCTGTAACTAATTCGTCTAAGTTTGCAGCACCAAAAGCAGTCAAAGCATCTCCAAAAGCTTCATTTGTCGGAGCAAATACAGTGATGGCCTCAGCGTTAAGTAAAGTTTGGCCTAAGCCATCAACAGCACCAACTGCATCTAATAGTGTTGTTAAGCCAGCGGCTTGTGCTGCTTCAACTAAATTTGGAGTTTCGTTTACAACGGGTGTTGCATCATCGTCGTCTGAGCAAGATACTGAGGTGATCAGCAATACTGCTAAAAACATAATTTTTGATAGTGATTTCATAAGTAATTATTTTTTGGTTTACATCAATTAGACAATGCATACTTAGAAGTTACTACCGTAATTTTTTTGTTTAGTATTTATTTAACTTTTTTAAACAAAATTGTTAAAAAATTAAGATTTATCGACAGTCTTGAAGCGAAAGATTAAAGGCTGATATAAATTCAGCATTCGAATCAATTCTAATAGAACCTGAATTGGAGTCTGATAAGAAAATAGGATAGTCTATTTCAAAAACATCATTATCGTGAAGATTTTCTAAGTGTAAAAATACATCTTTATCACTATTGAGTTGAAAAGTTTCAAAACTCCGCGTCAAATCATTAAACTCTTTAAATGTAATAGGATATTGAAAGTCTAAACACAGATTAGTCTGAATATTAAAATTCTGATCACAAGTATTTTTTACCAAATTAAATTCTGTAGTAGAATTAATTTTATGCTCTTCATAATTATAGAAAACAGCATTAACTGGATAAACAATATCTATTTCATCTTCATTATTTAAAGCTGAAATATCTTGAATAGAGTTAATCGTTCTCAACTCTGAATTGATTTGAACTTGATAAGGAAATATCAAACTAAAACAAGAGGTGTTATCAATAGCGTCATCAAACCTTGCATTATGAAGTGACATTGCTTTAATAAGTCTGGTCAACTCAGAAGTTCTGTGTGATGAATCTTCAGACAACTCCCTTTGTGCAGCGTCATCGTTATAACAACCTACAAGTGCAATTGATAATATGAAATAAAGTAATCGTTTCATAAATATGGTCTTCGTAAATAAAGACAATTCAAAGATAAAAATTCCTACTTAATTTAACTATTTTTACAATTTATTGAATATGGCGAAAGATAAATCTTTACATAAAAATTGTTGTGAGAAAACGATATTCTCCAAGCTACATGAAAAATACGCTAAAGATTTACACGATTTTATTTATTACAAATTTGGGGAACAGTTTAACCCTAAAGATAAAGTGCAACAAGCCTTTTTGAAATTATGGGAAAATTGTAAAAAAATCACACCAGACAAAGCTAAAAGTTATCTCTTTTCGGTTGCTAATAACACCACACTGAATGTGATTAAGCATGAAAAAGTAGTTTTAAAATACGAGCTAAATAGCAAAGCAAACGACTCAGACCACCAAGACCCTCAATTTCTTCTCGAAGAAAAAGAATATATGGATAAGTATCAGAAAGCTTTATCTAAATTAACTGAAGAAAAGCGAGTTACTTTCTTACTCAATAGAGTTGAAGGCAAAAAACATAAAGAAATTGCTAAAATGTTGGGGATTTCCAGAAAAGCGGTTGAAAAAAGAATTTACACAGCATTAGAACAATTGCGAA
Organism: Mesohalobacter salilacus; assembly: GCA_003931895.1. Lineage (GTDB taxonomy): Bacteria > Bacteroidota > Bacteroidia > Flavobacteriales > Flavobacteriaceae > Psychroflexus. Next base: position 87,780 of record RRZV01000049.1, on the reverse strand, counting down.
AAGACATTCACGAAATTTAACACTTAAATGGTAGGAAAATATAGCTTTAAATTGTCATATAAACGATGAAACAGGAGAAAGAAGATTTAATAACAAAGTGGCTCAACAATGAGTTGACTCCCGAAGAGTTAGAAGCGTTTAAGCAATTAGACGAGTATCCTGCTTACGCTAAAATTTCAGAAAAAGCTAAACATTTCAAAGCACCAAATTACGACGAAAAAACGGCTTTTGAACAATTAGAATTTGCAACGCATTCTGATAAAACCTCCTCAAAACTTTCAGGCTTTAAATATGTGGCAGCTATTGCAGCCATTGCCATTATAGCTTTTACCTTGTTTAAAACATTAACAAAGACTCCAAGTTTAAAATCTTTTGAAACTTCAACTGCGAAAACAGAAGTAATAGAATTACCAGACAATTCAAAAGTAAATCTTAACGCCAATTCCAGTTTGACTTATAAATCATCTGAATGGGATTCAAACCGTGAACTTCAACTCGACGGCGAAGCTTTGTTTGAAGTTGAAAAAGGTCAAACATTTACTGTCAATACTTCTTATGCTAAAGTTGAAGTTTTAGGCACAATCTTCAACGTCAAATCTCGTGATTATGCCTTTGAAGTAACCTGCTATGAAGGTTCAGTAAAAGTTACTGTTGATGGCAATTCTTACATTTTAAAACCCAGTGATAATTTGGTTTTAAACCAAAATAATATTTCAATATCACAAAACAAATCTGCAATACCCGATTGGAAATCAAATCAAACACTTATCAATAGCCAACCATTTGATACTGTTTTAAAAGAATTCAAAAACTATTACGATGTTAATTTTGACACTTCCAATATTGATGTTACTCGGATTTACACTGGAAGTTTTTCTCACAAGGATTTAAAAATTGCCCTAAATTCCATTACTTTGCCATTAGGTTTAACCTATACTATTGACGGTAACACCATCATTTTGTCTAATAAGTGAGATTTTTAAAAGCCTTTTTTTTTATTCTTATTATTGTTGGAATGAGCAAAAACCTTTGTGCTCAATCTAATACAAAGTATATTGATTTAGTTTCCTATTTTAGATATATAGAAAACCAACATCCTGTCGTGTTTTCATATGCTGATGATAAAATTAAAAACATAAGGATAAAGTTTTCAAACGAAACAAAAACGCTAAAAGCACATCTACTTTACTTAGAAAAACAAACGCCGTTTGAATATTTGTTACAAAATGATAACAGCATATTGGTAGTTCCAAAGCCCAACAAAAACGTGGTTTGCGTGTCCGTTTTCAATGAAATGACAAATGAAGTTTTACCTAATTCAATATTAAAATACAACTCTTACTTATTTAAATCAAATGCTAAAGGTCAGTTTGAAATTCCCGTGAGTTCAAAAATTATTAGTTTCAAAATTTTTTCTAAAGATTTTATTTCTCAAGAATTTACGCTTGATACCTCAAAAAAACAAGATTGTTATAAACTTTATATCAGTCCGTTTTATCAAGCATTAGATGAAGTTGTACTGACCAATTTATTAACTCGAGGTGTTCAAAAAATAGCCTCAGGTGGCTTAGAAATTAATTATAAAGAATTTGGTTTACTACCAGGCTTGGTTGAGCCAGATGTATTGCAAAGTTTGCAAGCTTTACCTGGCATTATCAGTCGGAGGGAAAGTGTTTCTTATTTAAACGTAAGAGGTGGCACACACGATCAAAATTTATTTCTTTGGGATGGCATTAAAATGTACAACACCTCACATTTCTTCGGAATGATTTCAGCCTTTAATCCTTATATGACTGAAAAAGTAAGTTTGATAAAAAATGGCACATCAGCCCAATTTGGCGATGGGGTTTCCAGTCTGATAAATATGAAAACAAGCAATGTCATTGCCGATAGTTTAAAGGCTGAAGTTGGCTCAAACCTTATTAACGTTGATGCCATTGTGGAATTGCCATTAAGCAAATCATCTTCCGTTCAAGTGTCGTCAAGACAATCTATTAACTCACTTTGGGAAAGTCCAACTTACGATCAATATTTTGATAAGATTTTTCAAAATACACAGGTCACTAATTTTGAATCACCAAACATTCAACAAGATGATGATTTTAACTTTTTTGATGCAACACTCAATTACAAACACCAACTCACCGATAGAGATTTTTTAAAAGTTAATTTATTTTATGCTGAAGATGAATTCTCTTTAAACCGATTTGAAACTGAGAACACCCAAGTCAATATCCGAAGAAGTAATTTAGAACAAACTAATTTTGCAAGTGGTATTTTTTATGAAAGAAACTGGTCTAAAACAACAACCTCTCAATTTCAATTTTACACCTCAATATATAACCTCAACGCAGATAACACCGATTTGCTTAATCAACAAAGACTAGAACAAATTAATGAGGTTAGAGAAACAGGATTTAAAATTAATGTTAAGACGCAATTAACCTCAAATTTTGAAATTGAAAACGGCTATCAATTGAATGAAACTGGCATTTTAAACTCTCAAGAAATCAATAATCCTGGATTCTTTTCAGAAACTGAAAATTCAATTTTGACCAATAGTTTGTACTCTCAACTCCATTATCGTTCAGATAATAGTTTGCTGAACCTCAGTTTAGGCGGAAGATTAAATCACTTTACAAAATTTGATGAACTTCTTATTGAACCGAGGTTTAATTTAAGTTATGAATTTTTAAATGATTTATTTTTAGAAATTTTAGGCGAACAAAAAAGTCAAGTCACTTCACAAAGTATTGATTTACAAACAGATTTTCTCGGGGTTGAAAACAGGCGTTGGGTACTATCTGACCCTGATAGCAGACCTATTATTGAAAGTCAGCAAATTTCGGCGGGTTTCAATTTTATAAAACCCAGTTGGTTTATTAATCTAGATTTTTATTATAAAGAAGTGGATGGTATCACAACTCAAGGGCAAGGCTTTCAAAATCAATTTGAATTTACCGAAACGCATGGTAGTTATGAAGTTAAAGGTTTTGATGTTTTAGTGAACAAAAACTTTGATCCGTTTTCAGGTTGGGTCAGTTACTCTTGGTCTGAAAATGATTATGATTTTGAAGCTTTATCCCCATCTTCTTTTCCTAATAATTTGGATATAAAGCATGTTATTTCAACGGGTTTAAGTTACGAAAAAAATGGCTTAAAATTGTCTACTGGTTTTAATTGGCATTCGGGCGTAACTACTACTCTACCTTCTGAAAATCAAAGCGAATTACCTCAACAAATTCAATTTGAAGATCCTAATGCTGAGCGTTTGAAAGATTATTTCAGATTTGATTTTTCTACAACTTACAGTTTTAAATTATTTAAAAATGTAAAAGCCTTAGCTGGACTTTCCTTTTTAAATATTTTAGATAATTCCAATGCTTATAACCAATTCTACTCTATTGGTGAAAATCAAAACATCCATGTTTTTAGACAAAACGGTTTGGGGTTTACGCCAAATGTTATGTTTAGACTTCGGTTTTAAAATTTTCTCGCAAACCTAGCTGCCGGCAGCAAAAAGAGGTTTTTACTCTTCCAAAAGCTTATTGATTTGGTCGAGTTGAGGTTCTAAAACGACTTCTATTCTTCGGTTTTTGGCTTTTCCCTCTTTAGTCTCGTTGCTTGCAACTGGCGCATATTTGCCACGACCAGCAGCGGTTAAATTTTGGGGGTTGATACCATTGTTTTTAAGCAAAAGCTTTAACACTTCAGTAGCGCGTTTTGTCGATAAATCCCAATTGTCTTTAAGCGGGCCGTTGCCACCATAAGGCACATTATCGGTATGGCCTTCTATCAAAACAGAGATATCAGGGTTTTGCGCCAATACATTAGCCAATTCCTTAATAGCCTTTTGACCTTCTGTTCCAACATTCCAACTCCCAGAAGCAAAAAGAAGCTTATTCTCCATAGAAACATAAACTTTGCCATCGCGTTGCTCAACACTTAAGCCCCGACCTTCAAAATCGACGAGAGCCTCGCTCAATTTGTTTTTTAAATTGTTGAGTTTAGCATCTTTTGAAGCGATTAAGTTCTCTAATTGTTCTATTCTATAGGAGCGTTTGTCTAAATCTTTTTGAAGTTGTTCAAGTCGTTTTTGCTCTTTGGCAAGGGCTTTTTCTTTGTCTTCAAGTTGCTTGAGTAATTCTCGGTTCCTCTTAGCGTTGGCTTGGAGTAATTCACTGCTGTTTTGTTCTAAAGCTTCGTAAGAGGTTTCAAGATTTTTAAATTTTGAAGTTTGCTCACTATAATCTTCTGAAAGGGCATCATAATCTTTTTGCAAGGCTTCAAGTCTATTCTGACTTTTTTGAAAATCTGAAGTCAATTCGCTTTTGCTTTTCTGGCAAGCTTTTAATTTTTCTGTTAATAAGTCGTTTTGAGACTGCAAATTGTCATAACGGGTTTGAAGGTTGACAAAATCTTTTTTAGGTACGCATGCACCAAGTAATGCAGCAGTCATTAAAAAGAGCAAATATTTAGTTTTCATGATTTTTGTATTAAAATTCCAATTTTAGTAAAACGGGACAATGGTCGCTGTGTTTAGCTTCTGGTAATATAACGGCTCTTTTGATATTTTGTTTTAAGGGCTCCGAAACCAAATGATAATCTAGTCGCCAGCCTTTATTGTTGGCTCTAGCATTTGCTCTGTAACTCCACCATGAATATTGTTCGACCTCTGGATTTTTAAATCTAAACGAGTCTATAAAACCATTTTTCAAAAATTGAGTCAACCAATCGCGTTCTTCAGGCAAAAATCCTGATACCGTTTTAAGTCTTACAGGGTCGTGAATATCAATTGGCTCGTGACAAATATTGTAATCACCACAAATTACTAAGTTGGGTTTTTCTTCTTTTATCTTGTCGATGTAGTTGTAGAAATCAGCCATAAAATCAAATTTTAGATTGAGTCTGGCGTCATTGGTACCTGAAGGCAGATACAAACTCATCAGAGAAAAGTTGTCAAAATCAACTCTTAAGATTCGCCCTTCATCGTCCATATAATCAATGCCACAGCCGATTTCAACATGTTGAGGTTTCACTTTTGAAATAATGCCAACACCGCTATAGCCTTTTTTTTGAGCAGAAAACCAGTAGCAATATTTATAGCCTAATTTTTTAAAGGCTTCGACTTCGATTTGTTCTTCTTGAGCTTTGGTTTCTTGAAAGCAAACCACATCAGCATTGGTATTTTGAAGCCAATGGGCTAATCCTTTACGCATAGCAGCGCGAATACCGTTGACGTTGTATGATAAAATTGTCATTGTTTTATTTTTTTTTAACCATTAAGGCATTAAGAAGAATTAAGACTTAACGAAATCCCTTAATGACCTTCATTTCTTAATGGTTCATTTTTTTTAGGTATATTCTTAAGAATGTCTTTTAAAAATGTCCAAAACTTTTGCGTTGATGAAATGCTGGCACGTTCATCTGGTGAATGCGCGCCTTTAATAGTTGGACCAAAAGACACCATGTCCATGTCAGGATAATGACTGCCGAGAATACCGCATTCTAATCCCGCGTGACAAGCTGCAATATTTGCTTTTTCACCAAAATTGTTTTGATATAATCTGTCAACGACTTTTAAAATATCCGAATTTGGATTTGGTGTCCAACCGGGATAATCGCCAGAAAATCTCACTCGGCAACCAGCCAAATCAAATGCACTTTCTAAGCTATGCGCCAAATCCCATTTTCCTGAATCTACCGAAGAACGCGTCAGGCAAGAAATTTCAATTTTTCCTTTTTCAATATGAACTTTAGCCACATTATTTGAGGTTTCAACTAAACCTTCGATGTCTGGACTCATACGATAAACACCATTATGAGCGGTTTGCAGTGATTTGATCATCAAGTCTTGCACATCGCTACTCAAAACAGATTTCGGTTGATCACAATCTTGAAGTTGAATTGACATTTGTGGTTCAAGTGATTGGTATTCAGACTGAATCGCTTTAACCAAAGTTTCAAACGAAGCCTTAAATGCTTCAATATCGTTGTTTAAAATCACAAATTGAGCTTTGCTTTCTCTTGGAATAGCATTACGAAAACCACCGCCAATAAAACTTGATAAACGCATATTATAATTTTTATGCGTATCAAATAATAAACGTGTTAAAATTTTATTGGCATTGGCTAATCCTTTGATAATATCCATACCAGAGTGCCCACCTTGCAAACCTTTGACAACAACTTGAAAAGCGGTTGTGTTTTCGGGAATGGATTCTTCAATATAAAAACGTGTTGCAGTAATATCAACACCGCCAGCACAACCAATGCCGATTTCGTCATCTTCCTCGGTATCGAGATTGAGTAAAATTTCGCCATTTAAAATATCAGGGTCGAGATTTTTAGCCCCTGTCATTCCTGTTTCTTCATCAATGGTAAACAGAGCCTCAAGAGTAGGATGTTCAATGTCATCAGAAGCCAAAATAGCCATTATAGCTGCTACGCCGAGACCGTTATCAGCACCAAGGGTTGTGCCTTTGGCTTTGACCCAATCACCATCGACATACATGTCTATGCATTGAGAACTGAAGTCAAAATTAGTATCTTCATTTTTTTGATGCACCATATCGAGATGCGACTGAAGAACAAGGGTCTTTTTATTCTCATAACCTTTTGTTGCTGGTTTTTTGATGATAACGTTACCGGCTTTGTCTTTAAGAGTTTCTAAGCCTAAATTTTGACCAAAATCCATCATAAATTGAATAATGCGTTCTTCTTTTTTAGACGGTCTTGGCACCGCATTGAGTTGGCTAAAATGTTTCCAAACCACTTTGGGCTCGATGTTTTGTAGCATAATTTTAATTTTAGCCCAAATCTAAGAAATCTTAAAGTTATAAATCCTTAAGGTGCTAAAATATTAAAGGGTGAAAACGGAATATTTCTCAAAATCCAAAACCCCAAAACCAAAACAAGTATAACCCAAGCAGTTTTGGGATGATAAAGTAAGTTATTGGTTTTTTGAGGATAAGAATAAGAGCGAATCCATAAAAAGATTTTATAAAACATCACCAACAAACCCAAGCCAATTAAAACATTATGTTGAAAGCCTTCGATAATTCTACCGTGAAGAAAATCGTGTAACGCCCGTTGGCTTCCACAGCCTGGACAATGATAACCTGTGATAGAATGAAAAGGACATTTAGGAATAAAAGATTGTCCGCTAGGATTAATACTATAATACATCCATAACAACAACAAACCCACTAAAACACTGACCGTAATCAGTAATATTTTAATGGGTTTGGATATTGTCATTAGTAGAAAAAACTTAGCTTTATTGTAGGGATTTTTGTTGTTCCATTGCTTTAGTAAATTCTTTCATAAATTCTTCACCATGAACTGTAAACATGTAAGCGTAATATGCCAACACCGCAATTGTAATTACTATAGCTATAATCCAAGCTATTTTTGCATATTTTGAATTTTTTTGGGCAGCTTCAAAATTATTGTTTTTGTATTTTGAATTAACTTGAGAAGCAAATACAATACTGACAATGCCTGGAACTATACCGTAAAACGTGCAAGTAACAAGAGGTAAAACGGTAGAGATAATTGCCATGACCATATGGTTCTTTGGCTTAGGTTGCTGAGTTTGGTTGGTTTCTTCCATGATTTTTTAGATTTAGGTTATGGCGTGTAAATTAGTAATTTTTTTTAAAACTTTAAAACTTTGTTAAGTGGTTAATGGTTTCAAAAACTAAATTTGATTCATAGCCTTTGTAAATCAAGTAATTTTTGAGTTTTGCTTTGCTTTTCCAGCTATTGTCTTTACCGAGTTGTTTAAATTTTTTTTCAGCTAAATTATTGAGTTTATCAAGATAAGCTTTGTCTTCTATTTGATTTAAAGCTTTGTTAAGTAAATACTCTGAAATATTTCGTCTTTTGAGCTCTTGACGTATCCTGATTTTACCCCAACCTTTTTGATTGAATTTTCCTACGACATAATTCATTGCAAAGCGTTCTTCATTTAAAAAATCGTGGTGAATTAGATCTGAAATAATCTGCGCTCTGGCTTCAGGAATCATATTCATATTGATGAGTTTTTGCTCAACCTCTTGGTGACAACGGTCTTGATAGACGCAGTATTTACACAAAGCCTGAAAAGCTTCTTGAACCGTGTAGGATTTTGTTGGTTTTTTCATGTATTTTGTTAACCATATTATTGAACCATTAAGAAATGAAGGTTATTAAGTGTTTTTATTAAGTCTTAATGTGTCTTAACTTCTTAATGGTTAGCTTTTCAATTTGGCAATTGCTTAAAAAATTCATTGACCATCGGTTTTAGAGTCTTTGAGATATTGTCGGTGTAGAAATTGATGAGTAAACCTTGAGGTTTTTGTAAAAGTTTCATATAAGTTAATAATTGTGCTTCGTGAACGGGTAGAATGTGTTCCACAGCTTTTAACTCAATTATAATGGTATTGTTAACCATTAAATCTAATCTCAATTCTGTATCAATTTCAAGATGATCATAAATTACCGGAACTTGGACTTGTTGCTTGATATTATAACCATTTTTTTCTAATTCATACCTTAGACATTTTTCATAAACACTTTCTAAAAGACCTGGACCAAGCTCTTTATGAACTTTTATTGCGAAACCAGTCACTTCATAAGATAATTGTGTGACTTCTTTTTTAGTCATTTTTTATTTTTTAAAAAATTGAGCAAAATATAACAATAAAAATCTTAATATTCTCAGTAGTTTTATTGTTGACTGTATTTTTTTTTACCATTAAGAAATTAAGGGCATTAAGGAATTCATTAAGTCTTAATGTGTCTTAACTTCTTAATGGTTAGCTTTTTTAGCTCAGACTTTGATTGATGTTTTGGATGTAAACTAAAATTTCATCTTTCCCTGTTTTGTCTTTAGATGATGACAAGAAAATAGGCATGAGCTCTTCCCAGTATTCCATTAAAACAGATTTGTAATGAATAATATTTTTATCTAAAGCTTGGGGTTTTAACTTATCAGTTTTAGTAAAAATAAGTGAAAAAGGAATGGCGTTGACGCCAAGCCACTGCATAAATTCAAGGTCAATAGGTTGAGGTTCGTGACGGGAATCAATTAACACAAACGCGTTGACGAGTTGTTTTCGTTTTTTGAAGTAATCGGTTATAAATTTTTGAAAGACTTTTTTTTCAGACTTACTAACTTTGGCATAACCGTAACCGGGTAAATCGACCAAATGCCACTTTTCATTAATCAAAAAATGATTAATCAACCTCGTTTTACCGGGTTTTCCTGAAACTTTGGCTAAATTTTTTCTGCCCGTTAACATGTTGATGAGTGAAGATTTACCAACATTACTTCGGCCTATAAAAGCATATTCGGGCAATTGAGAGTTAGGACAATCTTCAACTTTTGAGTTGCTGATGACAAACTTTGAGGTTGTGATATCCATTATAATTCACGTTTCTGAAGCCATTCGTGTAAAATAGTATTAAATTGCTGTGGATGCTCCATCATAGCGGCATGTCCACATTTATCTATCCAAAACAAATCTGAGTTGGGTAACTTTTCATGAAACTCTTCAGCGACGTTTGGCGGTGTGACATTGTCTTGTTTGCCCCAAATAATACAAGTGGGTTGGGGCATATTAGGCAAGTCTTTGCCCATATTGTGTCTAATTGCACTTTTAGCAATGGCCAAAGTTCTGATGAGTTTGCCTCTATCATTAACAACGCCATAAACTTCATCAACAATTTCTTTAGTAGCGACTTTCGGATCGTAAAAGACGTTTTCTGCTTTCTTTTTGATATAATCATAATCACCACGTTTTGGATAGCTTTCGCCCATTGCGCTTTCATAAAGTCCAGAACTGCCAGTGATGACGAGAGCTTTTATGGATTCAGGATAGAATTTTGTGGTAAGTAAACCAATATGACCACCAAGAGAATTACCTAATAAAATGACGTCTTTGTATTGTCTTTGATCAATGAATTCTTTGATGTAAGTGGAAATATTTTTGATATTAGTTTTTAAAATGGGTAAAGAATAAATAGGCAATTCTGGGATAACAATTTTGTAACCATGTTGCGGGAAAAAGTTAAGGACACCATCAAAATTACTTAGTCCACCCATTAAACCATGTAAAATAATTATGGGTGTACCTTCGCCTATTTCAATAAAATTAAATTTTCCATCTTGTTCTAATTCGTGTTCCATCAAGTGTATTTATTTCTGGTATTCAAATATAATTAACTTTTTTAATTAGTGGAGTTTGTCTCCTAAAAATGGCAAATTGTAAGCCGAATTTAGCTTAGGGATAGTAGCGGCATCCTTTTTGAGATTTGTCTTAGCGAAGTTGTATTTTGAGAGTGCCGCCATAAAGCGGTAATCTCAAAATGCTTACTGAGACTTAACAAAGCTCAAAAAGATATAGCGGATAGCCCGTGTAAAGCCAAAATAATTCATTAAATTTTATCAATAACTTTGCTGATTCGTGAAGTAATTTCTTCAATACTGCCGACGCCATCTACACCAAAGTATTTATTGTTTTTTTGATAATAGGATTTCAGAATAGCGGTTTCATCGTAATAAACTTTGATGCGTTTTCTGATGACGTCTTCGTTGGCATCGTCGGGTCTGCCTGAGGTTTTGCCACGCTCAAGTAAACGCTTAACCAAAACTTCGTCATCGACTTCCAAAGCAATCATAGCGTTGATTTGAGTTGACTTTTGGGTCATTAATTGGTCAAGGCTTTGGGCTTGGGCTTCGGTGCGTGGAAAACCGTCAAAGAGAAAACCATTACAAGGTAAATGCCTGTCAACTTCAGCATTGAGCATTTTGATGGTGACTTCGTCTGGGACTAATTCACCTTTGTCGGTATAAGATTGGGCGAGCTGACCTAATTCCGTTTTGTTTTTGATGTGATATCTAAACATATCGCCCGTTGAGAGATGGATGAGATTATACTTGTCTTTTAAAATTTCGGCTTGTGTGCCTTTTCCTGCTCCTGGCGGACCAAATAAAACAATATTTGTCATAATTTATGAAGTTTTGAGTTGATAGACATCGGGTAAATTTCGACCTAAACCGTTGTAGTCTAAACCATAACCTACAATAAATTTGTCGGGAATGGATATGCCGATATAATCAATGGGATATGATTTTTTATAGGCATCAGGTTTGTGAAATAGACTCGCAATGCGATAAGATTTAGGGTTTTTGGTTTTGAGGTGTTGGATGATATATTCAATAGAATTGCCTGTATCGACAATATCTTCTACAATGATAACATCTTCATTTTCGAGCTGTTCGGCTTCGAGATAAGTACTGATATTTCCTGTTGAGCGAGTGCCACGGTATGAGGCCAGACGCATAAAACTTACGCGACATTCGCCTTGATAATGTTTGATTAAATCTGAAGCAAACATAAATGCGCCGTTTAATATGATTAAGAAGGTTGGCGTTTTGTCTTTGTAATCATTTTGTATAGACTTAGCCAACTCTTCAACACGCTTGTTAATATCGTCTTGCGTGATAAAAAGCTCAAATTGTAAGTCTCTTATGGTCATAATACACTAAAAAACAAAGATAAGTAAACTGAGGTAAAGCAAATAGATAAGCTCTATTTTTATATTCAAAATTAAAACCAACTTAAGGTAAAAGACTTAAATAATTGTAATAGAAAATGTTAGTTTTTAATACTAATTTGCGCTAAATGTTTACATTTAACGAAACAATTTTATACCTTTGAATTTCAATTAGGTAAGTAACTAATGATAAAACGGTTTGAAACTATACTTTTAGAGGCAGCATTTGAATTTGTTTAAAAGTTAGAAAGAAAATATTTCAAAATATCAGAAGAGCAGAACAACATGCTGACCCTAAATTTTTTAAGAAACTCACGAAAGAAATATGGGAGTTTAGAATTTTGTATTCTGGAATCCAATACAGGTTATTAGCGTTTTGGGATAAAGAATATGAAACTAAAACACTTGTTATAGCCACACACGGAATCATCAAAAAAACCAGTAAAGTAGGTAAAAAAGAGATAGATAAAGCTGAAAAAATTAGAGTAAAATACCTGAAAACAAAAAAGAAATGAAAAGTTATAAATTAGATGAAGCCGAAGATCTTTTAATTGGAAAAAAAGGAACTCAACAAAGAGATGAATATGAATTTGAGCTTAAATTAGAACTCATAGGCGATATGATTAAAATGGCTCGAAAACATAAAAAATTAACTCAGGCGCAATTGGGTCAATTAGTAGGAGTGAAACGAGCTCAAATTTCAAGATTAGAAAATAGTACTGGAAATGTGACTTTTGAGACTGTTATGAGAATTTTTAATGCTTTAGATTCAAAGCTGAATGTAAAATTACAACTCTAAAAAATAGTTTTTAACAACATTTCTAAGTTATATTAATTTTTTTGCTGAACTTAAAATTATTCATTATCAAGCTTGTCTTTATAAAATTTAATTGTTTTATCTAAATCAGATTCTGGATATTTTATATCTGAGAATGTTGACATTCGTTCCTCTAAAATTTTAGCGACGAGATATCTTGCAGTAGGTTTGTCATCAGCTGGAATATTATACCAAGGCGCGTATGATTTTGAAGTAGCATTGATGGCTTTTTCATATGCAGAAGTGTAGTTGTTCCAAAGTTGACGTTCTTCGATATCTTCTGGCGCAAATTTCCAGTTTTTGTGTGGTTTATTGAGGCGCCTGAGTAATCTGTTTTTTTGTTCGTCTTTTGAAATATTCAAAAAGAATTTAAAAATAATCGTTCCGTTTTCAGCAATAATTTGTTCAAATTGATTGATTTGTCGAAGTCTTTTGTTCCAGAATTCCTCACTGAGATCTTCTACTTGATTGATGTGTGGTAAATTTTCATTAAGCACAATTTTAGGGTGAACTCTTGATATTAAGACATTTTCGTAGTGAGAACGATTAAAAACTGCATATTTCCCACGGGCTGGAAGTCGTTTATAATGTCGCCATAAAAAATCTTGTTGTAGCTCTAAGAGTGTAGGTTTTTTAAAACTGTAACAATTGACACCCCTGACATTAAAATCTTTAAATACTTCTCTAATTAAACTGTCTTTACCAGAAGTGTCCATCCCTTGAATACAAACCAAAACGCTGTATTTGCTATGAGCGTAGAGTTTGTTCTGCATTTCACCAAGATTACGACGAGTTTTGAGGAGTTGCTTTTCGACTTTTGAAGCTTTAGCCTCTAAATCTATGTGTGTTGGAAGCTCTGATAACTTAATTTCTGGTTGAATGCTAAAGTCTTTGATATCAATGTTTTCCATAGGTTTTTGTTTTAAGAAATTGCACCTCTATTGCCAAAATCAACCACTTCTAAATTTTCTATTTTAGAATGATTGATTTGAAAACGCAGCATGGTTCTTTTCTGATGAAAGCCGTGTTTACCGACGGCGCCTGGATTGAGATGCAAAAGCTTGAGTTTGTTGTCATGCATGACTTTTAGAATATGGGAATGTCCGCAAATAAAAACATCAGGTGGGTTGGCTTCTAATTGAGGCTTAATTTGAGGGTTGTAGCGTTTGGGATAACCTCCAATATGCGTCATCCAAACCTTTAAATTATCAATTTTAAACTGTTGGTGTAAAGGAAAACACGACCGAATCTCGTGGCTATCTATATTGCCGTAAACGGCTCGGAGTTTGGTGTGTTGTTCAATGGCATCAGTGACTTTAAGATCGCCAATATCGCCAGCGTGCCAGACTTCATCGGCTTCTTTGACGTATTTCAGAATTTTTTCATCGATGTAGGCATGTGTATCGCTTAACAACAAAATTTTTAGCCCCATATTAAAGATACGATTTAACTTCTTCTAATGCTTTTGGTATACCATCTGGATTTTTGCCACCAGCTGTAGCAAAAAAGGCTTGACCACCTCCACCGCCTTGAATGTGCTTGCCGAGTTCTCTAATAATTTGTCCAGCATTGTAAGCTTTTTCTTCAACTAAATTTTTTGAAATATAACAACTTAAAATTGCTTTTCCATTTTGATTAGAGCCTAAAACTAAAAAGAGATTATTAATTTCGCCACCGAGTTGAAAGGCGACATCTTTCATGGCCTTAGCATCTAAATCAACTTGCTTAGCGATGAAATTAATAGCATTAATAGTTTCAGCAGAAGTTTTTAATTCATGTTTGATGGTTTTGGCCTTGTCTTGAAGTAGTGTTTGATTTTCATTTTTAAGACTCTCTATGTCTTGAAGTAACTTTTTAACTTGCTGAACGGGTTGCTGATTTGAATCGAGTAAATCTAATATCTTTTGAATTTCAGTATCTTTTTCTTCCAAATACTGTTTAGCTGCTTTATTGGTAATAGCCTCAACTCGCCTCACACCAGAAGCCACGGAAGATTGATTCGTGATTTTGAAATACCATACTTCAGACGTGTTTTTAACGTGTGTGCCGCCACAAAGCTCTATGGATTTTCCAAATTTGATGCTGCGGACTTTATCGCCGTATTTTTCTCCAAACAACGCCATTGCACCTTGGGCTTTAGCTTCTTCAAAATCAGCATTGCGATTTTCTTCTAATGCGATATGCTCCGAAATCTGATTGTTGACTTTTTGTTCAATTGAGGAAAGTTCATCAGAGCTCAGTTTTTCGAAATGAGAAAAATCAAAGCGCAAATATTTATCATTGACTAATGAACCTTTTTGCTCAACGTGATGACCTAAAACTTCTCTTAAAGCGTGATGTAATAAATGCGTTGCAGAGTGATTACAGGCCGCAAGGAAACGTTTTTCATTATTGACTTTAGCGGTGAAACTCTGTTTTAAATTTGAGGGTAATTTTTTTGTAACATGAATGATATCACCGTGTTCTTTTTTGGTATCTATAACGTCGATACGTTCATTTTCAAAAATGAACTGTCCACGGTCCCCAACTTGTCCGCCACCTTCAGGGTAAAAAGGGGTTTGGTCTAACACAATTTGAAAACGTTGACCTTCTTTTTTTGTTTTAAAACTGCGGTATTTTATAATTTTTGAAGTCGTTTTTAAGTTATCATAACCTACAAATTCATTAGCTTCATTATTTTCAACAAGTGTCCAATCATCCGTTTGACTTTCTGAAGCCGACTGAGAGCGTTTTTTCTGTTGTTCTAAAGCCAATTTAAATTCGTTTTCATCATAATTAAACCCTTTTTCACTTAAAATTAGAGCCGTTAAATCAATAGGAAAACCGAAAGTATCAAAGAGTTCAAAGGCTTTTTGACCTGAAATAGTTTTAGATGAACTTTCTTTGATGATATCTTCAAGACGTTTTAAACCCTGAGATAAAGTTTTGAGGAAGCTTTGCTCCTCTTCTTTGATCACGCGTTGGCAAAGTGTTTTTTGCTTAGATAATTCTGGATAATCTTCACCAAGTTGTTGATTTAAAATTTCAACCAATTCAAACATAAATGGTTTATTTATGTTTAAAAAAGTATAAGCATAACGCACAGCTCGCCTGAGAATACGCCTAACCACATAACCAGCGCCATTACTTGATGGCAATTGTCCGTCGGCTATACAAAATGTCACGGCACGAATATGGTCTGCAATTACTCTGATGGCAATGTCTGTCTCTTCATTTTTTCCGTAAGTATGCCCAGATATTTTTTCTATAGTTTTAATAATAGGCTGAAAAATATCGGTGTCATAATTAGATGTTTTATTTTGAAGCACTCGACATAAACGTTCAAAACCCATACCTGTATCGACGTGTTTTTGAGGTAAATTTTCTAAAGAACCATTGGCTTTTCTATTAAATTGAATAAAGACAAGATTCCAAATCTCAATGACTTCAGGATGGTCTTTATTGACCAAGTTTTTTGCAGGAATCGTTTTTTTATCGGTCTCTGATCTTAAGTCGATATGAATTTCAGACGAAGGACCGCAAGGCCCTTGTTCGCCCATTTCCCAGAAATTATCTTTTTTATTACCAAGAACAATTTGATTTTCACTGACAATGGTTTTCCATATATCATAAGCCTCATGATCTTTGTCTAAACCCTCTTCTTGATAACCTTCAAAAACGGTAACGTATAAATTGTCAGGATTGATTTTATAGACTTCAGTTAAAAGCTCCCAAGCCCATTCGATGGCTTCTTTTTTAAAGTACCCGCCTGCCCTGCCTGCCGGCGAGGCAGGCGGACGGGCAGGATCCCCAAAACTCCAGTTGCCCATCATCTCAAACATGGTATGGTGATAGTGATCTTTGCCGACTTCTTCAAGGTCGTTGTGTTTGCCAGAAACCCTAAGACATTTTTGAGTATTGTAAACTCTGGAGTGCTCAACTTTTTCAGTTCCTAAAAATAGAGATTTGAACTGATTCATCCCGGCATTGGTAAACATTAAAGTCGGATCGTCTTTAAGCACAATTGGCGCTGATGCCACGAAGTTGTGATTTTTATGTTTAAAAAAGTTGAAAAAATTGGCTTTGATTTCTTTAGAATTCATAGGCAATATGGCTTAACCTGAATAAGTATTGAATTTTATTATATTTGCAATGTTAATAAGCGATGACGCAAAAGTAATATAAATTTAAGAATGCGAAAGGTAAAATATTATTACGATACCGAAACACTCTCTTATCGTAAGATAGAACGTAAGAAAGGTAAAACCTTTGGACTTACCCTTTTGTTTATTTTGGGGACTTTGGTAGCAAGTATACTGCTGTTAATAGTCTATCTTAATATACCTGGAATTGAAACTCCAAAAGAAAAAGCCTATAAACGAGAGCTTGACCAAATGACATTTCAATACGAAATGATGAATAGAGAAATGGAACAAATTACGGGCGTTGTTAAAGAATTAGAGGAGCGCGATAATAAAATATACAGGGTTTATTTTGAAGCCGACCCCATTTCTGAAGAACAACGGAAATCCGGTTTTGGTGGGGTAAATCGCTATAAAAATCTTGAAGGCTATAGCAATTCTGAAGTTATAATTGAAACTAAAAAACGACTTGATCAACTCAAAAAACGCGTTGTAGTTCAGTCTAAATCACTTGATGAAATAGTTGAATATGCTTTGAATAAAGAAGAACAACTCGCATCAATTCCAGCAATACAGCCTGTGCAAAACAAAGATTTAAAGAGAATGGCATCAGGTTACGGTATGCGTATAGACCCTATTTACAAAACCAGAAAAATGCACACAGGTATGGATTTCTCCGCACCTAAGGGCACTGCAGTTTTCGCTACAGGTAATGCAAGAGTAAAAAGTGTAAAGCGCTCTAGAAGAGGTTATGGTAATCACATTGTTTTAGACCATGGCTTTAATTACGAAACCCTTTATGGGCATCTCAGTGAAATTAAAGTGTATCGAGGACAAACTGTAAAGCGAGGTGATATTATAGGTTATGTGGGTAATACTGGTAAATCAACTGCGCCTCACTTGCATTACGAAGTTTTGAAAAATGGTCGTCACGTTAATCCTATTTATCATTATTTCAATGACTTGACACCAGAACAATTTGAAGCGATGATCAATAACTCTGCTTTAGAAAATCAGTCTTTGGATTAATTATATGAAAGTTGACCTACCAGAAAAACTGTACTACAACATAGGCGAAGTTGCCAAATCGTTTGATGTCAACACATCATTAATTCGATTTTGGGAAAAAGAATTTGATATCATCAAACCAAAGAAAAATGCTAAGGGTAACAGAAAATTTACGCCTGAAGATATTAAAAACTTTGAACAAATCTACCATTTGGTAAAAGAACGTGGCTTCACTTTAGAAGGTGCCAAGCAACACCTAAAAACTCATAAAGGCAGTACGCTGGACAACTATGATTTGGTAAGAAAATTAAAGCATATTAAATCTGAATTAGAGGCTATAAAATCTAAGATGTAATACTTTTGAATTATTTTGTTCAAAACTAAAATTATTCTTATATTTGCAACCCGCAATTAGAAAAGTAATTTTCAAAAATATATTGCGGGGTAGAGTCCCGAAGTATCGGAAGAGGCTCATCGGGCTCATATCTGCCTGAGGCGGACGCTGGTTCGAGTTTGAAAGAAGTTCTAAAAATATTAAAATATATCGCGGGGTAGAGCAGCAGGTAGCTCGTCGGGCTCATAACCCGAAGGTCGCTGGTTCGAGTCCAGTCCCCGCTACTAAATAAAAAGGTTGATAAACAGCAGTTTAACAACCTTTTTTTATGACTAAAATTATCAAATTAAAGGTAAACGAGCCTAAAATCGTACCTAAAGTTATTGAAATTAGACCAATGCCTAAGCAATACACTTTACCTAAACTATTTATTCCAAAAGACAAAAACGGCAAGCCTACAGTTGCAAAAGGTAAATATTGGTATGTTTATTACTACTTTAGAAATCCTGAAACCAACGCCTTAGATTCTAAAAGTAAATTTGCAGTGAAACATGGTATTAATCGACTTAAAACTGTAGCTGAACGAAAAAAATACGGCAAAAACTTAATTGAAGTCTATACCGAATTACTTGCTTCTGGTTTCAATCCTTACGAAAAACAAAGAACCACAGACCTAACAGAGCTTGAAAAATCTTATAATCTCAATGATGCTTTAGATTATGCCCTGGCCACTAAAAAGAAAACCGTTGCTGACAACACTTACAAGGATTGGGAAAGCCGAACTGAGAAATTTAAGACTTTTGCTAAATCAAATGGCTTTATAAACTATCCAGTTAAAAGCATAACAACTAAACATTTTATTGTTTTTTTAAATAATCTTGAAGATAAAGGGCTAAACGCCAAAACCATTAATAATTACAGAGCTTGTTTGTCTAGTTTATTTTCTTTTCTAGTCAATGATCTTATTGTTGAGACCAATCCATTAAGTGTAATCAAAAAAAGAAAAACTAATCCAGTTAAAAACAAACCATTTACACCAACTCAAATCCAAGATATTAAAAAGTATTTAGAGAAAAATGATCCTGTTTTGTTGGATTATATTCGTTTTGTTGGTTATGCTTTTTTAAGGCCGGTTGAAATATGCCGTATAAAAGTCGGAGATGTTCATTTGAAAGACAACTTGTTATACGTAAAAACCAAAACTCAAAAAGTCTCCCATGTTTTTATAATTAATGCTTTAAAGGAAGTGATAAAAAGTAGATTGTACTTAAATGCAAAACCAGACCACTATTTAATGACTTTAAACAAAAAAGCTGGTGCCTGGAATGTTGGAGAAACTACCAAAACAAAGCATTTTTCAGACGCTTTTAAAGTGGTAAAAAAGAAGTTTAATTTTGGAGATGATTATTCAATTTATTCCTTCCGACATTCTTTTGCGTTAGATATTTACAAGTCGTTTATAGATGAAGGATTAACCGAAACCGAAGCTCAATTAAAAATGCTACCTATAACCAGGCATAAAAGTTTATCTGGTCTTAGAAATTACCTTAGAGACATTGGATCAATGTTACCTAAAGATTATGGACACAGGTATAGCATTAACTTATAACAAAGTTAGAATCTACATCAATATTTTTAGATGCGTCGTTTTCTGAAGTTGTGTTTTCTTCTGTATTGTTTGTTGTATCGCTTGAAAAATGCACTTTTCCGCTAGCAACATTATAGCGAATATCACTAGTATCAACTAACGTGTATCTATGCTTGTCAAACCAAGCAAAATTATCCGTAAATACTTTTTCTTTTGTAACTTTAATAATGATATCGCCATCAAAACCAATTTTAGCACCACCACGAGTTTTGCCGTTTGTAGTTTGTTGAAAAACTACCACAAAAACTTTACCATCAAATTTTTTTCTTAAGTCGATATCGAAATTAATAAATCCGATCATTTCTAATAGTTTTTGCCAGCTATCAATGAAAATAAAATCATAATCTTGTATAATTTCATAAAACTCTTGTTTATTGTCAAAGTCGCCAATAAAATCTACTAGGCCAGGATCATCAATATATTGTTCTTTTTTTTCTGTTGTAAGAATACTATCAGGAGAAATTTCTAATGTAGCACAAAGGGTTTTTCCGGCTTTACTAAAATCATTCATAAACTTATAAATAGTAGTAGTCTTACCCGATCCTTTATCCCCATCAAGAGTAATAGCTATAGAATGAGTAGGTTTTTTTTCAACTCTTTGTAAAAACTTTCCTGTTTCTCCACCTATCTCCCAAAACTCAGGTTCAACATCATTATTTAGCGAAGCACCATTTTGAATTTTAGAATTTTTGGTAACAGTTTGCCCCAAATCTTTGTTTTTACTATTTTTGTAATCAGAAACTAAGGTTGAGCTATACAGCGGAGGCATCGTAAAACCAGCACCAATAACATTTTTGTTGTGTTTCCTTAGTTTTTCTACATTAATATCTTCAAAAACACCCATTAAACCTTTCTTTTTGCTAGGTCTTAAATCAAAAGCCGTTAACACGAAGTTTTTATCTTTTCCAAATGCTTTTTTAGAAATAACTATTTTGAAAGTGTCCCCAGTCAGTTCTATTCTATTTTTATTTTTTTTAGACTGATTGTAGTTTCCAAACAGAACTATTATAGGAATAAAATTTTCAACTTTAAAACCTAATTCTTTAATTTCATTTCCGTGCTTTTCAATAATGTGTTTTAAGCCAAACCCTTTGTTTGTTATTGGGTCGTTTTCTCCCCAAATAATATCTATATATCCAATATCTTCCCTAAATAGTGCTGAAACTGCATCGCCTTTTTTAACCTTCATTAAATGCTTTATTGCTTTTTGAGGTTTGTTTTTAAATTGGTGGTATTTTGGACACCAGGCTTCATTTTTAGGTACTCTTAAGCCATTTATAACTTCCCAAACATACCATTTTTCAGTATGTTTGCTTTTTACCTGAGTGTGATGCAAACCTGACTTTTTGGCTACGTCTTGCCATGCTTTGCGTGTGCTGCTCCAAGCTGATTTTTTGCGTTTGTAGGTTTTAGAATTTTTGGTAAAACTTTGGTTTAAGCCGTTGTTTTTCTTATATTTGTTATTGAGAGTGCTTTCGATAGACGGATAACCTTTATTAGGCTCCGTAATTGCACTCTTTTTTATTTCTATTCCATAGTGATCATAGTATATTACACCATTTCCGCCTTCATTTAATCTAAGTCTATAATTAATTACCCTATTGTTTATTACAATTTTACCATTAGTAATGTAAGAGTTTTTATTTATTTCATTTCGATTAACTTCTGTTTTAATAAGTCTTGATGATTGTATTATTCTATCAATTACATATAATAATAATCTTCGATTGAGATTGGTTTGTCCTCTTCCAGATGCAGCTTTTTTAATATTACTTTTAGATACGTTAATATGCTTACCAATGTCTTTATTAAAATATTTTTTGCCAGCATATTTTTCTAGGGCATAATCTTTAGCTTCTTTTAAGGTAGGGTTTGGTTTTACTGAAATAGATTTAGGTTGTCTTAAACCCTTTTTAGCGCCAAATAAAGCACCTTGATTTGATCCAGCGTTAATAAATTTAGATTTATTGCGTTGAAGCTCTATTAGCTTTTTTTGCCAAACTTTTATGTCATCGTTTAAATCTTTAATATTGCCGTCTGCTAATTCTCTAAGGCTATCAAAATTTTCTTTATCTTGACTTATAAAATCACTACGTGATGAATCAGTAAAACGATTTTTAATATATTGAATTTTATCTAAAGCGTCATTAATATTTGATTTGAGTTCGCGTACTTCTTCATCAAATTGATTTTCGCCCTCGCTCTTAAATTTGAAGCGTTTTAAATTTAACGGCTTGTTTTTATTAAAATCTAAAGTTTGAACGATTGAATTTATTTTTTGTAAAAACTCAACTTTAGTTGTGATGCGTTTAGACGCTTTATTATCCATTAAAAAATCAAACATTTCCCTTTCGTGGGCATTGCTCAAATCTGTAAATTGTCGCCTCGCTTGGCCTATCCAATCTGCAACTTTGTTTAGTGTTTGCTGATCTTGCACGTCTTGGCCATTTTCTAAAGCTTGTAATGTTGATATAACTATTCCATTGTCGCTTAAATGCGCCAGATTTAAAATGAAATTTTTGTTTTTACCCTCAATTTTAGCCTTTTTTTCAAGCTCTTTTTTACTTACGCCGTCATTAATCATTTCACGGTAAATTTTAGCTCGCTCAAAGGGTGTTTCAAGTGTTCTGTTGGCGTTGCTTTCTACTTTTGCAAAGCGTATTGCTTGTTTTTCTGTGCCCTCAAAATATCTGACTGGTATTTCTTTTTTGTCCAGGCGTTTAATTGCTTCTAGGCGGTGATGACCGGCTAAAATATATGTTTTGTTGTCTTTAGGGTCTTTCCATACTACCGGAGGATCAAACTGAGCTAGACTAAAATTATTTACAATTTGATTGACCAATCTTTGATTTAATTTGCTTCGATTTTGAAAGCGTTTTTCGTCTGTTTTAATGCTTGAAGTTTTAACTACAAGTGTATTATTGTCTTTTTTGACTGTAGTTTTGACTGTAGTTTTTTTAGGCTTTGATTTTGATGAAGCCTTATTATTGTTGGTTTTTTTGTTTTTTTGACTGTTTTTGGCTGTAGTTTTGACTGTATTTTTTTTGTTGCTTTCAGCCTTGGGCTTATTTAGCATTGATTCTACATATTCGTTCCCGTCATTAGCTTGATATAGCCAAACGCCACTTTCATACTTTTTAGATATAATCTTTAGAGGTTTGTTTGTGAAAAGCACCTTATCGCCTACTTTAAATTTAGCTTTCTTTTTTTTTGAAGTCTTCTTATTGTTGGTTTTTTTATGGTCTGGAAAAGCCTGTATTTTTACATCTTCAACCGACGTAACTTGTTTATTTTTGTTGTAGGTTCTTTTTTCCCAAGTTAAAATTTCAACGTTATCTTTTTTTAAGTAGGAATTATATATTTTTTCAGCTTCTTTTTTTGTTTTGATAAATTGATGATCTGTAACTTTATCTCCAGTTTTAGGAATGACAAATACTCTATGATATACGCCTGGTTTAAAATTTTGACTTTTATCTTTTGGTTTTAACTTTTTGTTATTAACACTTATAAATTCTGGTTGGTAATCTTTCAGCATATAATTAACTGCGGCTTGAGCTTGAGCCGCTGCCTGAGTAAAAAATCTGTTGTTTTCTTCTATGTTTTTTTTAAGTCTTTTTTTCCAACCTTGTAGATAAGCTTTTGAATTGTCTAAAGTATGATATAGAATACCACTTTCAGCACATAAAAAGACCGCGCCAAGCTCGGCAACTAATTCTTCTTTTGAATATTCAAAGTCGCCAAATTTTCCCTTTACGCCTTTTAGTCTCCCGGTTCTTTTTTCGTGGCCTGTGGAGTGTATTAACTCGTGAAAATAGGTTGAGTAAAATTCTTGAATGTTATCAAACTGTTCTGGCTCTGGCATTACCAAATGATCTTTAGGGGGAGAATAAAACGCTCTATTAGAATTTTCAATAGATACGTTGGGTTTGTCTTTATAAGCATCAATTAAAGCTTCAGCGGATTTAATTTTTTCTGCCTTTTCCTTGTTTTTCACTTGACTTATTCCCCAATCAATGCCTTCTATGTCATCAGCATTGAACACGTTGTAATATTTTATAAATGCCCTTGTTGAGTTTTCTACTAGTGTATCTAAAGGAATGTCGTCAAATGACGTGTTTTTTACTTTTTCCCTAAGTTCTTTTTCAAACTCTTTTTCTTTGTATGAAAAAATTTTACCTGTTTCTTCTGACTCAAAAATGTAAAATAGATCATAGTAATACACTCTAAAGGCTGAAGATCCTTTTTTTAGTTTACCCTTATTTTTTTGTATCTGTTTAAAGGTTAAGAAATAAGGAATATCAAATTTTCTATTTTTAATCATTGGGTATATTAAGTTCAGATAAAGTGAATTAATACCCGAATAAGGCTTTTTAGATACAAAATTTGTAGCTGAAAAACCATACTTGTTTTTCCAAGGTTTTCGCCATTCTAAGTCTCCAGAGTTATCGATAGCATCTAATATATCTTTAGAAATATTGTCGAAAATTTCTTTAGGTGTAACTGCTTTTTGTAGACCAATTAATGTTTTGTCTGGTGCTTTTTCAAACAACTCAGTCAAGCCTTTAAGCCCTAATGCTTCTAATGGATTTAATTTGTCTTTTAGTTGAACTTTAAATCTCAAACTATCATGTTGTAATGCCTTTGATAATTTTTGAGCAACCACTTCAATATTAGAAGCTTTGGCTTCATTTAGCATGTTTTGTAAAACCTCTCTATTTACAATTTCACCGTCAAGACTGTTATACTTATTGATTAGATTCATTCTTACTATCTTTTTTGGTCATTTCTTTTAATCTGTAAACGCTCAAAACAACAGTTAATACTGTTGCCACAATTTGTAATGTCTCTATTGTTTTGTCATTCATCATATAATCATTTTTTTTCCTAAGACTTCAATTTCTGCATCTATGAAGAATTTAGGGTTTGAAAATATTATTTCACCTAATTTGTCAAAAGCACTATTTAACGAAACCTCAAAATCAACATTTTTAATAACAATATTACCTCCTGCAGGAACACTTATGTTTTTAATGTCTGTTAAAGCAGTTCCAATTGCTTGACCAGATTCATCAAGCTTTAAAATAATTTTTTTGATTGTCATCAATCCAACACCATCTAAAGTAAAATCGTTTGTTGAAGTATTAACAATTTCTAGGTCAGACTTAATGTTTAGCTTGCCGTTTTTTAAATTAATTTTTGAAGGCCAAAATGGTTTGAACTTTAATTTTTTTGAAATATTAATGATTTCATTTTTTTTATTTCCTATAGAATTTAAAGCCCAAAATCCAGCTCCAATTATAGATAATAATATTATGTTTTTCATGATATTACACTTTTAAATAAATTTTTGATTCTAGTTGAAATACTAAACTTTTGATACAGTTTATAAACCACAAGGACAATGGCTAATCCGAACAAAACCCATAACCAATTAAAACTCTTTGCTTCTTTGTCTTTGGTTTTACGCTTATCTTTTTCGTTAAAATCTATCTCAGTTTCTGAATTTTGAAAAGAACTGTCTAACAACGTAAAATCACTTGACCGATCTATGTTGGTTATGGTATTTTGGTTAGCTTCTCTAGTTTCGGTTTCTTTTTTGATTTTAGCATTGGCACCGGTTATTTCAAAATCACCAGTTGGTGTTTTTACTTTTATAGTTTTTTTAGGATTGGCTTGTGTAAGATCGAGAGTTAATTTTTTGTTAAATGAAAGCTCGCTAAATTGTATAACCTCTCGGCTTGAAATCGAGGATTTTTGAGATTTTGAAATATCGTTTTGTTTCTGGAGTTTTTGATTGGTTTTAAGTGTCGTTTTAGTTTTGGTTTGCTCAACAGACTTTTTTTTGCTTCCACAAGCAAATATTAAAAAAATGAGTATGTAGATATATTTTTTCATTCAAATAACATAAAAAGACCCGCCACCGCTAGAACAACAAGTGCAACAACTAAACTGAAAATCAAAAAATTCAACATGTTATAAAATACTTTCATGTTCTGGAGCTTGTAAGATTTATCTTAACCTCTTTTGCAACTTCTTCTGGCAAACGCTCTAAGTGACGCTTGATATTATTATGATTGTCTTTATTTTGTTCTACATCTTTCTCCCTAATATCAACAAGTTTTGAGTTGAGTTCATTTTGCTTAACAGAAAGCTCTATTAAGTCCTTTCGGCTTTGAATAGCTTCACTTCTCCATACTTCTTGATCTGCATTAATTTTTTGATACATTTTCCAGGCGAAAAAGCCAATAAACAACAATACCACCCCTAATATACCGTAGTCTAGTAGTTTATTCCCTGCTTGTTCGATTTGAAAAATTGTGTGTATCATATAAATAATAGGATTAAAAGATTAATAATATTGCTATAAAAGACATCAAGCACCATTTCTTTAAGGCTATTGCGTTTGTATTTTGGTTTTATAAAGTAGTGATAAGCTTCCCACAAGACTGAACCAATTAGAATGCCCATAAACGCAATGTTTTGAGCGACAAATAATGAAGCGACAATAAAAATTAACGTGCCGAAAAAAGCGTGTTTTAACTTATCGTATGCTGGTGTTATTTTGCTTAATAGTTTCATGTTGTAAAAAATAAAATTAAACTTGGTGTCAAGCTTGTAACGAGTCTGACAAATAAAGCCATCCCAGATAGCCTTTTTGTAAAAGCGCTGTAGTATAGAAATACTTCAACAATCATGGCTATAATGAGCGGTATGACAAAAGCTGATGTTTCATTCCATTCTAAAATATTTCTTATAAAAAGAAATACGGTCGTAAATGCTACTGCAAACCACAAGTTTGACAAGTCTATTAGTTTAGTTTTCATAATACTTCTATTTTTTTTTGTAATATTTTAGCTTACATCTACGGTTGTGATTTCTTGCCATAGATTTCTTGTTTCAGTTAAAGCTTTCATGTATATTCTGTTTATTTGAGGACAAATAACTTCATCTCCATCAATTGCATTTGGGTACGCGGTGTTTAATTGTGCTAATGACATCTGAGTAGTCTGATCATTTCTTAATATTTTAATTGGCATATCTCTAAGCTTAGCCAACTCAGTATCAGTTAAAATGTTTGTATCACTGTTCTGTAGAAGTTTAGTTTTAATTGAAGTTGGTGTTTCGCTCGCTATGTTTCCGGCTTGCCTAATAAATTTTAAATCATCATTATCCCAAACATAAACTTCTACGTCTTTTCCAACTCCTGCATCGACATAGGCATAACTTCCTACTTTGGGGTTAGGATGATCTGCTTCTAGTGCTGCTATGGTCGTAAATTGACCTAAAAATTTTGAGCTTTCTAATGTTGAGAGCTTTTCTTTTTCGGCAGTAGTAAAATCTTCAGTAGATAGTCCTTTCCCTGGCACTTTATCAACTTTTTGATTGAGGCTAGAAACTGTGTTGATAGGTAAATTAATTACTTTGTTTTTTTCTGCATCAGTAAGTAATTTAGTGTCTGGGTTCTCTAATAATTTAGTTCTTATAGAAGAAGGTGTTTCACTTGCTATATTTCCAGCTTGTTTAATAAATCTTTTGTCGTCATTATCCCATACGTAAACATTTACATCATTTCCTACTCCTGAATCTACATATCCGTAGCTACCAACTACTGGATTGGGATGTTGCGTTTCTAGTTCTGCTAAAGCTAAATACTGTCCTAAAAATTTTGAACTTTCTAATGTTGAGAGCTTTTCTTTTTCGGCAGTAGTAAAATCTTCAGTAGATAGTCCTTTTCCTGATACTTTATCAACTTTTTTATTTACATGATCAATACTAGCTAATCTAAACCAATTCATTTGTTTAGCTGAATAAAAAGCCATAGCATCACGAAAAATGCTACCGTCATAAAAAGTAGCGTAATCACCGTTAGTAGTATTACCGCCAGCTGGTACAGCAAATATTAGATCAAAAAATGAGTCGTATCTTCCTCTATACTGACCTTCTTGATAATTATTATACTTATTTTTTAGTGCTAAAGTAAAGTCTTCTTCAGACAATCCTTTACCTGTCACTTTATCAACTTTTTGGTTTAATACGTTAGTTATATTTCCAGCCTGTTTAATGTATGTGCTATCATTTTTATCCCAAACATACACTTGTACCTCGCTACCGTTTCCACTATCAACATAAGCATAGCTTCCTGTTTCAGGATTTGGGTGTTCTGTTTCTAATTCTGATAAAGAAACAAACTGTCCTAAAAAATTAGAGGTTTTTAAATTCAGTAAGTTATTTTTTACCACTACTCCCATTGTTGTTAGTTTTTAAGACAAAAAAAAAGTGCTTAAAGCCATTACTAGTGCCATAACAGAAATGCTTTCACTATTGTTTATAGCAAATTTTTTTATTCTATTAATCCAGCCATTAATAAAAGCTGTGTTATTATTTAGTGCTTTATAAAAATCCTCTCTGGCTGAATTATACTCCTTAACAAATTTTATCTCACTTATTGTATTCAGCGCATTTAATGTGTTATTTCCTAAGATGTTATCTTTAGTTAATTCAAAACCAAAATTTTGATTTAAAACTTGCTGAGCCAAAATCACTCCTCGGCCACTATTAACATGATGATCAACTACAGTGTTTGCAACTGCTTGACTGTTTATCTCATCAGCTCTTAATTTATTCCAAAATTCATTTTTGTATATGCTTATAGCTTCTTGTTTAGTGATACATTTAATATCACACTCTTTAGGTGGTCTGCCTATAATTTTTTCGTAAAGCCTTGTACTAATACCATGGTTTGTACCTATTAATTCTCCCAAACTATTATAGTTGCCCTGATCCTCTGGATGGTTTTGAAAACCCCCTTCTACGTTTAACAATAGTGGTATATATGTTGAAAATGAAGCCATTATAAAGTTATTTTTTTGGGTTGGTTTTTTAGTATTATAAATCCTAAAATTGTTGCAAATGTGCCAATTGCTATGGGTTTGAAATAGCTTTTCTTTTTGTTAGAAAACACGGTAACCTCCTGTAAACTCTCGTTTTTTAAAACAACAGTATTTGGTAAATTAGCAAATGTTGACATAAAATCTTCTTTACCAACAAACGAAACCAGTACTAAATCTTGTGGATTAGCATCTATTATAGCTGTTCCAAACTTATTAGTTAAAAACCCTTTATTACCTATTTTAATTTCGGCGTTTTCTAATGTTTCTCCGCTTTGATCTTTCACTATTATTTTCTTCATGTGCCAAATATTTTAGGGTGCAGTTGCCTAAGCTCATTCATTTCATCTTCATTTAGCTCTAAGGCTAACCACTCAAGTAAATTTCTTTCTGGATATGGCCAAAATGCTCGTCCAGTTAGATTATATCTTACCAAGCCAAACTTGTCTGCTATCAAAACAAAATCGGCTGGGGTAATGCCATTTAATACATTTTTTATTCTATCAAAGTCAGTTCCTAGCCTATCCATTGCCTCCATCAATTGGCTTGCCTTAGATTGCGCTTGAACTTCGGTTATGGTTATATTTCCTAAATCTGAAGATCCAGTAATAGCACCACTACCACCACCTTCTATTGAAGCTCCTTCTTTTATATTATCAATAGCGTCACCTATTGTGTTTCCTACTTCATTTTGAACTTTGTTAATTTTATTAAACTGTGTAAAAATAAAATAGACAACACCAGCGGCACCAATAGCGGCAACCCACGCTAGAGCGTTGTTGGTCTTGCTGTTGATATCCGAAACGGTTTTTTTAGCACTATCAGAAATTTTGCTCAGCTTGTCTGATGCTTCTGATGCTGCTATTATTGCCGCTGGATTTTTTAAGCCTTTATTATTCATTTTTACATGTTTTTTAGCATTTCTCTCATTGTAGGGTCTTTAGCAAGCCTTATTAAGTTTTTTAATTCGCTCGTAGAAGCTTCTTGGTTTAAAAATTGTAGTGCTTCTTGTCTTGCTTTTAAATCAAAGTTATTGCTGCCCTTGACTGTTATTTTTGTTTGAAATGTTTTGCTCATCTTTTATAAGTTTTTCAATTTTTTGTACAAATTCGTTATTCCCTTGTGCGTATTGAATAAATACAAAATATATTCGGTCAATGATACTTTCATCTACTTCTGTCATTTTAGTTAAGTTGATGATCTCTTTACGGTTTTGGGACAAAGATTTGTTTTCGGTTTTTGGGGCGTTTAGGCCTTGCCTGCTTTGAAAATACTGTTGAGCTAATGGCAACACTATTTTCTTTATGGTATCTCCATCAATAGGTGATTTTTCTTTGTTTTTTTCAATAAGGTTTTTATTTTCATATTCTAGCAAGTCATATTTACGCTGAATGGAGTTTACTTTATCTCTTAATTCCTTATTTTCTTTTTCATAAGCTTCATACTTTTGCTTAAAGTCCTTTCCTTCATCCCTCAGTTTTTCGAAATACATACTAAGTCCATTTAGGCCATTTAATCCCTCTGGAACATTTTGAGTATGGCTTTGATTTTGAATGATTTCGTTGTTTGGCATTTCTTTATTTTTTTTACTAAAATTTAACTCTAGCCTTTGCCCAAAAGGTTTGCTAGATGTACCGTTTGGTTTTCTAAATTCAACATCAACACTTGATAAATTATGTTTTTTATGAAGCTCGAAAAAGTAAGTTTTGAGACCACCTTTGTTTTCAATTTTTTGCTTGTTTGCAGAGTCAATTTTAGTATGTGTTTTTGGCCACAATACGTTTATAAATACATTAGCTCTTGACTCGTCTAATGCTTTCTGTATTTGCTCTAATTTACTCATCACAATTTTTGCTAGAATCTTTTATCGGAATACCTGTATAAACAACTAGTTTATTTTTGCCAGTCCCTTTAAACTCTACATCAATTTCGTGTTCTACTTCGTGATCACCAAAGTCAATTGGTGCATCTTGACCAGGCTTTAATGTTCTTTCTAAAACTTCAACATCGTTGCTTCCTGCATTAAAAAGTGATGGTTTAATGCCACTAACAAGAAAACCTGATGTGTTTTTAGAAATTATTGTTATGCCTAACTTGACTTTCATTTAGCAATTTTTGTTGTTAAGAGATGCTATTAAAACTTCTACAATTACATCATTTGCAACTGCTTGTTTTGTTTTAACAACAGCGCTTAGTCGTCCTGGTTGGTCGATTTGGGTCGGGATTAAAGCATCCATAAAACTAGATCTGCCCGAAGTTTCAGAGAATGCTGTATTGTGAGGTCTGTTTATTTCATTCCCATTGTCATTAATTGTGAGCTTAACAGATGTGTTGTCTGCTTTTTTTACTGTGTGAGTTGAATAGCCTACAATTTTGTTATGAATGGTTTCGAATTCAGCTTCGTTTGATATTTTCTCACCACTTGGTATTTTTAAAGTTACCGAACTTAGTCTTAAGTTGTCCATAGTATCTTATTTAAAAAGCCACCAACACACGGTTGGTATTGGTGGCTTTTGTTATGAAAAAAAATTACTTTTATTAAATTGAACGTTTAGAAGTTCTGTAGCCTCTTAGCCTTACTTGTAAAAAACTCTTTTTTGAACCAGTACTACCCGTAAATTGTGGTACAGACAAGTTACTAGGAAATTTAATGTTCCAAGTAAAATCTTCGTTATCAACTAGGTAATGTAAGTTTCCTAGTTCTGTCCAATTATCCTTTTCACTTGATCCTACATAAGGGTTATAAAGTGATGCTACAGGAAGGCTTATAACTTTTCTACCACTTTGTTTGATTTCAAACTCAGCATTTTTAAGAGCAGCTATCATATCGGCTGTATAATCAACCGCACCAGCAGTAACATCTCCTGCATCTGCTTCTCCAAAAGAAATTGATATAGCATCAAAAATAAAAGCTTCGTTTTGGGCTAATCTACCCTTGTCAAAATTTACTAACCCCTGAGCTTTGTCAACTTCATTGTTAATAAATTCAAAGATTCCGCCTTGTCCAGACACATCTCTTCGTGCAAATAACTCATCACTCTGAAGAGTTGTTTCTGCAACGTCACGACCTTTTGATCTATTAACAAGATCATTTAAACTGCTTGAAAATGCACTCGCTGCAGCTAGAGCGAATAAAAATGCTTGTGCTAATTGAAACTTAGTTTTCATGTCTCTTTTTTTTTAATTATTGATTTTGATTATTGTTGTTGATTATTTTTTCTTTCGGTTAATTACATAAGTGGAAGCTCCTCATGCTCTACATCTACAACATCTTTACTAGGAATAAACTCTGAGTCTATTTCAATGTTTTTTAGTTGTGTTTGTGGCACGTTAGAAGTAGCCATCAGTCTTGGTAGTTCGCCATTTAAGCCATTGCATGAACATCCACGTAATCCTGCAATACCCTCAACAATTTTATCAACTGTTGATGGGTCTGTTTTTGGTTCAATTACTTTTTTAAGTGCGATTTGACCTAAACTTGCTGCTTGCATGATACCCATGCCGAGAAGCAATAGCTTTATCGATTTTCCTAATTGGTTTCCTTTTGTTTTCATTGCACTTGCTCCGACGATTGTAAGTCCAGAGAAAATGCCTTTACCAATCATTTCGTGTTCTTGCGGGATCAACGTAGCAACACCGTTGCTTAACATTGCTCCACCAGTTAAAGTCACGCCATCTAAGGCTGTGTCTGTAACATTTTTGAGTGTTGGTGTTTTGACCATGATTATTATCTGTTTTTGATTAATTTTTACCTCTAAATATTAGTGCGGCTAAAACTAAAGCCCCGCCGATTAACCAATATTTGTTTTTATCTTCTTTTTGAGTATTTGTTTCGGTAGGCTGATTTGTAGGAAAGAAAGCCTGATCGCTTGTTTCTTTAGTTGTGCCAGAACTGTTATTGTTAGTATTTGTGTTTTGATTTTGATCAATTGAAACAGGAGTGTTGCCTCCCGTTTCTGGATTAGTAATTACTGTTGCTCCTGTATTGTTAGCGTTTTTATTTACATAAAGTATGCGGTTAGAATCAACGCTTGCACCCTTCCAGTCAAGATTTAATCCAGATATTTTGTTTTGCTTGGAAGGCTTAAAGGGTTTTTCAGCCATCACATAAGGGCTGTTAACCCCTTCTACTGCTTCATTATAACTCTCTACTATTTTAACAATTGCATCTTGAACGGCCACGGCTTTTTGTTCCTCTACAGCCTTAAGTGTTCCTTTAAGTTTTTTAGTTTGAGCATTAAAATCGTAGTATGCTTTTAAAACTGATAGTTTAAATAATCCTGAGTTTAAATGATCAATTATTTGTTTTGACTTTAATTCATCATCACTAGCTTGAATAAGTGGTTTGTTAATACTAAAGATTAAGTCGTCCATAAAGTTTTCTGCCCATTCTTCAAGTAAGAAATTAGAAGCTAAATCTTCATTTAATTGAATGTTAAGTCTTTGAGCTGTGTCAAAAAGCATAGGCACAATAAATTTATCAATACCTTTGCCAATTAATGCACCAGCAAATCCACCAATTAAACCACCGACAATAGTTCCGGCGTTATCTTCAACAAAATTTTTTGTTTTGCACCACATGCGACCTAAGAAACCTTTGTCTTTACAATTTTTTTTGCTTGCCGTTTGCATTTTAATTTGATTTAATGTTTTGCAACTTTCCATTTTTCTTACCCATTTTTCGCATTCCTATAAATAAACCGCCAGCTATTAAACTGCCTAATAATAAATTTTGTGTAAAGCCAGCCTTAGATGGTGAATTTGTGTTTACTGTACCGGTTGATTGATGACTATTATTAGGGGTAGTTTGATTATTAGAATTGTTATTGTTGTCATTGCCTAAAAACTGAAGGACAATATTTTTTAAGTCAGACAAAAAGCTCCCTGTATCAACTTGCTTTTTTTGAAAAATTGCTTCAGTTAACTTTTTAGTAATTTTAAATGCAGGAATGTTAGTTTGTTTTGGTTGTAGGTTTTGATATTGTTTTGTAAACACAACTGGACTACCTAAAAACATCCCAAAAAAGCCCTTTTCCTTTTCCCACCCTTCTGAGCTAAAGCTTACACTACCTCCTGAACCTGAAATATTAAAGAATTGACTTACGTAAGCATCTATAGCCTTGTTAATTTGGGTGTTGTATCTTTTAGCAATATCAATTGATGCTTGTAGATTGCTTTCTGACTGGTTACTCCAGCCTTCGCTTTTTTTCTTTATAAATGCTTTTTCAACAAGCTCTGAAATATGTCTTAGTCTTGCGATTTTTTGGGAGAAAATATTAAAGTTTTGATTTGACAGTGAATTATTGATTTCATCAACTAGTTTGTTATGCTCATTGTGAAGTCTTTCAGCGTTTTCTTTGACATGATTTTCTTTATAAAAACCACCTCCAAAAATACCTCCAAAAAAATCTCCTATATCAGACAAGGCTGTTTGAAACCAATCGTCGTTTGATGTATTAAATACATTACCAAAATCTATGCTTCCACCACCTGAATTTCCATTTGTAGAAGTAAATTCTGCGTTTTTAGACAAGCTTGAATTAACAGCTCTTTGCAAACCTTGAGATTTTGTTTGGACAAATATTTCTGGAATCTCTATTTTTTGTCCTGGTTGTTGAAACCTAAAAAGTTGACCTTCAATAACAATTCCGTTTCTGCTTATAGCAATAACTGGATCAATGCCTTTGTTAACAAACCTATTAACCCTTATTAGCATAGCATCAGTAATGGATTTTAAAACTCCAGCATCATTAAGAATATCTGCAAGTTTTTCCATTGCTTTTATGCTTTGGCTTATATTGCTCATAGCTAATCCATTAAGTCCATAATGTGGCATTGCTTCCATAAAAACGTCATATTTTTCAATAAATAAAGGCTCTTTGTTGTCATGCGTTGTTGCATCAACAACGTAATAGCCTTTATTAAGCTTGTTTGTTTTTTGATCTTTAGGTACTATAACATATACATGCGTGTATTGATCTTCAATAAATCCGGGTTGTTTGATTTTTCGGATATAGTGATTGATGTTTTGATTAAGTAAAAGCGTTGAAGCTATGAGGCTATACGTTTTACAATCAATACCATCAAATCTTTTTGACCATGCACATTTGGGAGATTTAAGATTTTGTTTTTCTGCATCAGCTTTATACTGAAAGTGATCATATAAAAACTTATAATCACCATTAACAGTTTGTTGAGTTGTAGGTTTTTTAAGTCTTTTAGCCCATTTCTGGGTTTGTTTGCGATGTTTTTTGGCTAATTCAGCTATCAATTGAATTGATAAAAATGTATCGCCTTGACCTAAAAAAGAAGATTGACAGCTTGATTTTTCTATCAAACTGTCAAATTCAGAGTTTTTTACAACCTTTCTTCTTAAACCTAAATCTATGTCCATACCTAAACCTATCAATGAACTTGCTTTCGATTGCTAAATTATGATATGGTTTTTTTGAAGTTTAAGACTTTAAAAGACTTTGGGTTTAATTGAGGTTGTTTTGAATTATTTAAGGTAGTTTTTAGTTTATGAGTTTAAGTTTTATGAGTTTAAGGTTTAAAGTTGTGGTGCACAACTCACGCTATAAGTAATGCTCCAAAGTCGCACTACTCATAGCTAGCAAGTTATTCAACACTTGTCAAAAAATATAAAAACATGATCCAAAAGGCAATGGTAAAAAAGGCTAAAACAATAAGATTTTTGATAGTTTTCATGGGTTTTGGGTTTATAGATTTAAGTTTTAAGGTTTTTTAATTTATAAAATATTTGATAGGGTATTTCTGGTATTACTGCGTTTCCAAATCCGTGTATAAAGTTTTTATCCAGTTCTTTGGAAAACCCATCATCCATTCGTACATCTTCATAGCTTGAATTGCCGTTAAACCGTTTAATTGGAATTGATAAAGGGATTTGTCTTGGTGTTTTTTTTGGTAATACTTTTTGTAAGACTCCACCTTTTTTAATAGTATTTTTCCATCGCTTGCAGCGGGAGTAGGCAACACCATAAAGTCTTTTCCGAAAATGGGGGTACCCGAAGTCGGAAGCGAAAAAACATCGCCATTCAACATCATACCCGAGCTTGTGAAAGTCGCATAAGACTTTTTCAAATCCTCGAATAAGTAGCATTGGGCTGTTTTCAAAGATGACAATTCCAGGTTCAATTTCCCGAATAACTCTCGCATATTCTTGCCATAATCCAGTTCTTTTTCCTGAAATGTCTCTTTGGTTAATTTTTTTTGATTGTTGAGCAATACTAACATCTTGACATGGAAATCCTCCAGAAAGGATGTCAATTTTATCTTTGTATTTTTGACCTTCAAAGTTTTGTATGTCTGCATAAGTTTTTGTGTTTGGAAAATTTTTTATAAGTGTTTTTCGTTTATATTCAATAATTTCACAATGAAATATATTTTTAAAGCCTACTTGTTTACTAGCTAAATCAAAACCACCTATTCCACTAAATAAACTGCCGTGAGTCATTATTTTACATGTTTTAATCCCATGATTTGTAACCTTTCGGCATACCTAACAGATCTATCAGTTCTTTAAACTCACTATGATATAAGTGATGATCCTTTAAAGGTTTGTCTTTTGGAATTTTTCTGTTTGTTCTAATAATAATGTGCATTTCTCGCCTTACTTGATTTTCGCTAAGTTGTGAATACATTTTATACACTTGTTTTTTTCTCGGTGCCCACGGCAGTGTTTTTAGATTGTTTTCCATGTCTTAAAAAATTTCTTTTGGTCTTTTTTTAGTTGATAATTGCTTGTATTTACGTTGAGCTCGTCTTAGGGATGTTGCCCAAATGGTTATTTTTTTATCTGGATTGTCTTTGTTTAAAACATAAGGTTGTTTTCCTTGTTGTTTGGCTTTTAAGCGTGCTTCTGCTTTGCGATGCTTTAGTGCTGCTTTAAAACTTTTAGGTTTAAACTTGTAGGCAACTTTTGGCCATACTTGAAAAACTAATATGTAGCCAATAAAAAAAAAGCCAATAAAAAAAATGACCCAAAAAAATACATTTAAAATTGTGTTGATTATACTCATACTGAAATATTTAATTGATTAAGTGTTGGAAGTTGTTGATCTATATCAAAATGAACCTTTCTTAGCATATTGCACATATATATATCGTCATGATCTTCAATGAAATCTATAATCATATCATTTAATATTATAGCTTCATGTATTTTAAACTTGACTAATATTTCAGATTTTACTCTATGTGGTTTTGCAATGAGCTTTAGAAGTTTGTAATACAAATCGTGATAAAGACTGAAATAAACAATGTTGCTATTGTTGCTCTCTGTTGCTTTTGTTTGTTGCGTTGTGTTTTTGATAATACTGCACAAAACCATCAACAGCTCGTGATTAAGTGTTGTTTTAATAAGCTTCATGTCTATGGATTAATGTTTTAGTCTGGTTGTCATAAAAATCAATGTATCTGGATGCTTTGTAGATAGGTTGTTTTTGAAATCTATTAAGCATACCTGTTATTATAACTTCATTGCTTTTATGGTTCTGTTTTAGATAGCTATAAAAGACAGGGTTTATAAGCTTTCCAGTTCCTGAATGATTAATTTTGAACTCGTCATTTTTAAGTAGTGGTATCATTTTAATTTTACTACAGTTTTTACAACTACCGTTACTGTTTTTTTCTCCACAAATACATTTTTTTCTAAGCATAGGTTTTTGTTTTTTCTTGAATGATGTTAGGAATTTTATATAGATAACTTGATGGTAAATTGTTGGTTACATAATCAGTGAGTTGATCAAAAGTTATTGTCTTTTTTAGGAATTTATTGACTGCAGCTTTAAGTTTTCGATTGTGTTGTCTATCTTGTTTTCTTTGAGCGTCAATCCTTTTAGCTTTGCCTCGCCTTTTGGCTTGTTTTGCTTGATACTGTTCGTCTTTTTTTAGCTTTTGTTTCCAAAATTTTCTAGTGTAGCCAAAACAAACATTTTTAGGATCTTTTACTTGAAGGTTAAAATAATCGCTAGGGTATCTTACATTATTCCAGTTGGTGTGGTCAAAAAATGATTTAGCTCTATTAAGTCTATATCTGTATTCTAAAAGTTTTTCAAAAGTTGTTTTTTTGTCAAAAGTTACACCTGCAAAAGTCACAAACCACTCGTTCATCAACATTTCGTAAGTGTTATACCAACACCCAGCTGCGGCGTGGTTGTTTTTCCAAAGTTTGGCAGATGATTTTAAAAAGTCTTGAATGCAAAATTCTTTAAACTCGTCAGCGTTTAGTGTTCCGGTGCGAACTTCGTAAAGTAAACGCCTTTTATCTATTGGAAGGTAATAATCAAATTCGCCATTAGCCAGTTTGGCGGCGAAATCAAAAGGAATTTCAAGGCGATCTCTTAAATTTTGGCTGTATTGAGCTTCTTTTTTTGAAATTTCGGCCGGGCCAGCAATTTCAGACTTCGCAACTTGTGGCTTGGTGTTCTTGTAATTGTTCTTGTAAGCGTTAGCACTTTTTACTTCCTTATCATGAGATTGGTTATCAACAATCTCTTTCTTTTTTTTATTATTTTTAAATGTACTAGTAACAACTACGTTGGTATGCGGACAAACTGTCCGTTTATCAGAACTAAGAGTTTGATTTTCAGTTTTTTGCTGTTTTTGGTTTTTCGAGCTCTCAGAAGCACATAAAACGCTTGTGTTGAAACTTATCTGTATAGGTCTGGCGTGGCTGTGAAAACTGTAATCTTTTAAAATACCGCATTCCTCTAAGCGTTGACGATGCCTTCTTACAGACCTTGTAGAAACGTCTAAGTTTTGAATACCATTACGCATTTGCTTTATAATGTTGTTGGGGTTTAGTTTAAAATCTGGTAAATTTTGCTTGTGGTTGATGCCAGCTTGGGTTCTGATTTTGTTGCGTTTGTGAAGTTGAGTCATGTACTCGTGTAGGAAAGCAGCAAAATATTCTACTGTGGCTGGTTTTACGCTTTGTATTTTACGTTTTTTAAGCCATAAGCCGTTTTCCTTATTAAATTTTTCTACGCTTTTGTTGTACTGCCAATTATTGTAAGACGAGCTGTTTGAATAGTGAAATAAAGAAATTTTGTTTTCAATTTCTTTTGTTGCGTCCTCGTTGCTCTTATGTTGCAACACGTTGTTGTTGTAATGACGAATGTTTTTGTTAGTTTCTGGTAATGCTTTGTTGTAATTGTGTACAAACACCCTATAATTACTAAGGGTTTGGGCAAAATCTTGTTGATTTATACAGGGCTTAATGTAGGTTGTTTTGCCTGTTGCTTGTTGTTGCTTTGTTGTTGCTTTGTTGTTGCTTGTTGTTGCTTTTGTTGTTGCAACGTGTTGCTGTTCTTGTTGCTTTTGTTGTTGGATGTGTTGTTGCAGATGTTTTGGTATAATGTTTCTGACTTGTTGCGGATCGTTTTGCATGGTGCAGAATTTTTTATGAGTTGATTATAAAATTGAGCTATTATGATTTTGTCTTTGTGTTTCCAGTTATTTTGCTTTAGAGCAACTAGATTGTTTAAACACTTGCATTGACACCCGGCGTTTTTGCACCGGGCGTCGCAAGCATTCCGCAATTTGCGGCTTGGTGTCTTATGGTTAAGGCATTTCAATTCCATATAATTTTTTTATACGAGCCTTAATTTCTGGCTTGTAGTCTCTTTGTTTACGCTTTTTACGTTTCTTAGGCTTTGGCGTTCCGTGATGTTTGTTTACCCAACGCACAAACTCCTCTTGACCTTCTGAGTCAAGATTGTTATAGGCTTGTATGGCAAAATCAACGGATAGAGACATTGTGTTTTAAGCTTTTTTGAGTTTTAGCTTATAGCCAAACCATCTGGCTTTATCTAAATAGCCATCTGGTTTTTGTCTAGGCTCGATATAAATTTCCTTTTTGATTTTATTGAAGGTGTAGCCTCGTGTTTTGCAACCTTCTAAAAATTGATCTGTTGTAAGTTTGTTTTTGCTCATTGTTCTAAAGTTTTGAATTGTTTTTTTACTATACTCATGGCTTCTGCCACAGTTTGGGTTCTGTTTAATTTTTTATCGAGTTCCAGTTTAAGCTCTTGAAGCTCGTCATGATCACAAGCGGCTACAAATTGTTCTGGCGTGATATCTATTAAAAATATTTTATTGATTTTTGGCATGTTTTATTTTTTTCATTATTTTTTTTCTGATAGTATCTTCATCTACCTCATTGTCTGTTTCTGCTCGTAAGTATTTTTTAAAAAGAACTTTATCATATTTTAAGGATTTGTCCTTTAAAACATCATACTGGATAATTTCAACATAAGCCTTAAATGCTTGATAGGGAATTAACTGTAAAAGCGTAATAGCTGTTAGTATAGCAGTCTCAATATTATAATCTGGTTTATACATCCAAAAATCGTCTTGAGTGTTGTCTTTTTTGTGTTTAGTTGAAAGGCTTATGCCATATACTTTTTCCATTAGTCTAGGTTTTTAAAATCGTAGTGTTGTTTAAGTTTTGATAATTCTATACGTAAGCTTATTAACTCCATACGGTTTTGCTTGTGAGCTTCGCCGCAGTTTATAATAAGTCTTGCGGCTTTGTTAAGGTGCTTCATTGCCTTGCCTAACTCGGTATTTACATTCTCATGTTTTTGATAGTTTTCTACTGTCATATCAAAATATTTTGAGTTGAATTTTATCGCCGTTTTGTCTTAAAAACAATATGTTTTCGTTGTTTTCTATTTGTTGTGGGCAACTGATTGTTTTTAGCTCCAGATCAAGATCAACACCTTTGCATTGGCCTAGATTAAATAAAGCTTGTTTTTCACTTAGTTTTTTCATAGTAAAGGCTTTAAAAATTTGCTAAAACTGGTTGAGGGGTTCTTAAGCATTTTTTGAAGCTTTTTAGGTGCAAGCTTTTTGGCTTTATCCTCATTTGGGTAGTGACTTATTATAAAGCGTCTGCCTGATTTAAGATTGGTAACAACTGCTTTTACTCTTGGATTTTTTTCGCCTTCAAATACTGGGTCTGGATCAAATTGCCATGACAGATAAAGCGCTGGATTGCTTTTAGATTTTTTCTCCTTGATTTTGATAATTGTTATTTTTTCTGAAATACCATCCATTGAGAGTTGTGTGAGTCTTAATCTTTGGCTACCCATACCGAATAGATCAAGGAATATTTTTTTGTTTTTTACCCTGGTTAGTGTGTCAAAATGTTCTACATAATTAAAAGTTTGGTATAACCATGTATAGCAATCTTCAAGGCTATTAAAATGTTCTATTTTGTGGTAGCCGTTATCTGTTGATAACATTTCATATACAGCAATAACTTTCATTGAAATAGGTTTTTAGATTTATAAAAAATACGGCCAAGGCATACCCCGGAACCTTGACCGATTAAAGACCGCTTAAACCTATTAAGTAGGCTACGGTTTCTAGATAATTGAATGTTATTTTGTTTTAAAACCTTTTGAAGTGTATAATTGGCAAATAGGTTTTGTAATTGTTGAACATTATATACTTTATCATTAAGCGTGTTTACAAAATCTATTAAATGACTAATACCGCCTTGACCAACAATTTTTTCTTTATAATGTTTGTTTTGTGCAGAAACAACATGTTTGCCGTCTATGTATTTTAGGTAAAGTATTTGATTTGTGATAAGTGGCATATTGATAGGTATTTTGGGTTATTTATAGGTTAGGTAGTTTATATCGTGCTTTAGCTTTTCGTTGAACGACTCGTAAACTTGCTTTGGGCTTATGTGATGTAGTTCATTATTATTAAGCTCAAAGTATGCTTGAACCCACTTAGGGTAAGTTTTTTGATATTCAAAAAAAACATAAACATTATTTTCAGTAAAGCTTAGAAGCTTATCTAAGGCTTCCTTTTGATTGCAGGGTGTGTAGTTTATTTCTTTAAAAAGAAGTTCTACCCTCTTTGGCAGATTAACCTCTTTAGTGTATAAATAATCATAACTTTTGCAAGACAAGAAGCTAAATAGTATTAAAATGGTAATTGCTTTTTTCATAATTCTATTTTATAGTTGAATGGTTTTAATATCTTTATCAAATAATTTTCTTTTTAAACTATTTTCTATGAAGTCTAAAATCGAAACTAAAGGCTTGAAAGGCGTTGGAAATACTTTATTACACCAAAGTATTTTGGCTGAAATATTATATGCGTTGATGTATAAAACCAAAACTGTGAAAAAATATAGCAGGTACAAAGTTTTGCCTGAATATGATATTGGTAAAGTGCCTGATGTCGTTGTATTAAAACAAACTAAAAAAAGCAACGTTCCTGTTGCATATATTGAAATTTGCCATTTAAAGGATATTGACTCTGATTTAAAAAAATTAGAAAAATTAATGAGTAAAAACCCAAATGTTTTAAATGGTATTGTTATCGCTTTTAGCCCAAACAAAATTTTATTTAAAAAACTGTATAGGCTTAAAAATAGGAATGTTTCAAAGCCTAAAACAAATTCTAATTTTGATGTTTTTAATGTGGACATTAGTAAGGTTTTAGAAGATGTTGTTTAAATACAAATGATAATCCATTAGGTTTATTTCTTTTGCGTTTATCCAACTATGGTAGTGGGTTAGGTCAAGCTGATACATTGAGTAACAGACTTTTAATTTTTCTAAATAACTGTCTTTATCGCAGACTATACCTCTTGATAAAATTTCTAACCCCGTATCATAATCAAAATGCTTTCTTTCTCCATTTGGGAGTTGTACCTCTATCCGCTCTTCTTCTATAACTTCAATAATTTCTGCCTTAACAATTCTGCCATACAAATTTCCAAGACCTCTAATGATGGCATATTGGGTTTTCACTGAAGATTTTTTTTGATCTGACATATCTTTTTAGTTTTCTTTATTTTGAATAAGCGACTGCATTTCGTCATTTAGCACTTCGTTAAACTTGGCATCAATTTCGTTGTATTTGTCAACGATAAATTTTTCCATCATCTTAGGTTCTTCACGTCTTAAGCATCTTCTTATGTAAACTTTAGAAACTTGAAGCGCATCAACAAGCCAATTGATAATGCGGTTGTCATACTGTGTTTCTACATAATTTTTTTGTGCGGTGTTGTTTTGATTTGACATAGATTTTATACTTTTAGTTTTAAATTTTTTTAAATGGTTAGTTTTGATAAAAAAGACATTCCTGTTTTAGATTTTATACTTAAAGAATGCTTGAAGAAAGAGACTATATTACCAGATGTATTGATATTTGGGAGATATTTACCTAGATACAAACACAACTTGTATGGAGAAATAGAGGAAACATATGATTTTGTTGAAGAGTTTAAAAAATACTTGTCTATTCTAGCCGAACATGAAGCCTGTGAATGTTCTTTTAAAGATGATGCCGTGTTTGCTCGTAAAAATGAAAACACCGAAAGAATACTGGACAAAGGTGGTTTCGACAAAATATATAAGGCTTTAAACAGAACACCTTTAACTAAATACAATATAATTACCATAGGGCTTACAGTTTTAAGTTTATTGATGGCTGGTTGGTTAGGCTGGCTTCAGGTTCACTCAAATAATCAAATTCATTCCCTTGAAAAAAAGATTGAGAAGCAAAAGAACATAACCGAGAAGCTGGGGTATAAGGTTGATAGCCTAACCACTGTTGATAAAGTTCTTTTTGATGAAATTGATACGTTATATAACAGTCTTGAGGACTAATTGTCTTTGCCAATGAAAGGCCTTCACTGTTTCGATTAACTTTTATTTCATCTATGTATTCTTCAATTTTGTATTGCAGATCTCTGTTTTCTTTCCAGTAGGTTGTAAGCAAAACAGTATTAAAAAAACTTAAACCAGCCACTACAGAAATAAA
Source organism: Mesohalobacter salilacus (assembly GCA_003931895.1). Taxonomy (GTDB): domain Bacteria; phylum Bacteroidota; class Bacteroidia; order Flavobacteriales; family Flavobacteriaceae; genus Psychroflexus. Next base: position 44,606 of record RRZV01000049.1, on the reverse strand, counting down.
TATAACTAGATGAAGTCTTGAGTTTCTCCAAATAAAACAACCAAAGTCTTCAGCAATTGAGTTTTTATACACAACTACCTTATTGCCACATTTTTTACAGTGTTTGTCTTTAGATTTTTTTTGACTATAAGCACCTGTATTACTCATATTTTTATACTTTTATAAATTTTGTATCGGTTTTCGGTATGATGTTTGGTCTTTATCTTTAATGTGATACAAATGTAGTATAAATTTTACCTAAAAAACAAATAAATGAGTAAAAAAATACCTAACATAAAAGAAAGAGTTTTGTATATATCTGAAAACGTGGAAGATAGCAAGAGAATTTTTTTTGAAAAAGTAGGCCTAAAGTATAGTAATTTCACTGGTAAATCAAAATTAAGCGACCTAAATTCAAGTGCAGTAGCTGAAATTTTACTCATTTATAAGCAAATAAATCCTTACTGGTTAATAACAGGCGAAGGAGAAATGTTAAATGGTGATGGTAATGCGGAGCGTATTAATCAAAATGAAATGGCCACTAAAGATAAACTGATTAAAAGTTTAGAAGATCAAGTGCAGTTGCTTAAAGAAAGTCTTGCAGAATGTAGAAAGCGCAACAAAGAGCATCCCACCGAGAAAAGAGTATCTTAGGGTTGTTTGGAAGAATGGGTAGAGTATAAACTAAATATTTAATATCATGGGAATAAAACGAGGACCAAAACGAACAGCCAAAACAACAAGCAAGCCCGACAGACGGCAACGTGATAACAAGAAAACACCGGGCAATACGCCATCGCTCAAACCGCATAAGCATAAGAAGGGGGATTAAAAAGTTAAATGTTTTTAAATATATTAATGTTTATATATATTTGTAATGTATAAATATTTTAATAGTTGTTTCTATTAAAGTTTATGAAAATTACTCCTTATGAATGTTAGTTCAGCTGATATCACCTCAAATACTTCGAGCGAAAGTTGGTTTGGTCAAATGATAGATAATCTCAAACTTGACAAGCTTAAATATGATACTGGTATATTAAACGATAGCCAAAAAGAATTTTACGAAGCTTTTATATCAGATAATCAGACCAAAATTCATACATTAACTCGTGAAGCTAGTTCAATTTTTTTTATAGAAAAGATTATAAATGCTTATATGGAAGAGCTTCAAAATTGCGATTCTAGGCCTAAAAAATTAGCGTTTGAACTTTCTAACACAAAAATACTAGTTTGGGCTGAAATTGAAGATAATGACGATGTGATGGAAAATCATTTAATTCTAACAGAGGCTAAAATCAATGCAAAATTTAGCCAATATGGATTTTATATATCTACAACAATAGTAGAAACAGTTGATGGCTTAGAAGTTCCTGAGCATTACAATAAAGTTTCTATTTCTTAATTATTATTGGGTACTTTTAGTGATCATATAACCCAATCAAAAAAAAATTTAGATTTTTTGTCTAAAATCAGTTGCAGTGAAAATTATCATTGGGACTGGAAAGTGACAGTTTGTTTTTATTCTGCTTTGCACTTAATGAATGCTCATATCGTAAAAAAAACTCAAAAAAATTATCTTACCCATAATCAAGTAAACAAGCTTATTAATCCCTATGAAGTTATGTCTCCAGCTAAATTAGATGAAAACACTTTTTTAGCATATAATAAATTACTTTCACTATCAAGGCGTTCTAGATATTTGTTGAAAGAAAACCACGATGCAAATGTCGATATACAAGATGCATCCCTAACTTATGATAAACATTTTAGAAAATCAGTAATTCATCTAGAAACTATAATGAATTACATAGTTAATAATTATAACGTAAGCTTTAAAAAAAGAAATTTAAAATGTGTTGAGTTAGAAACAATTAATTTAAATTTTTTTAAAATCATATAATCGTACCTAAAAATTTAAAACCTAAAATCTAAACAAAATAACATACTGTTAATTTTCAGCCTTTTACAATTTATATAAGGATGTGATTTAAAACTCATAACCCGAAGGTCACTGGTTCGAGTCCAGTCCCCGCTACTAGCAAATACAAGGCTTCACAGAAATGTGAAGCCTTTTTGTTTTTCTATTAGTACAGAATAAAGTATTTTTTATTTAATAATTATATCTAACTCTAACTGATTTCATTTGCTTGTAAGTTTCATTAAAGAAGTAAACTTTTTTCATTTGAAAATTTTTAATACTAGTATTATTCATTCTAGACAATATTTTTAGTATTTAGGAGATTCTTAATATTGAAGAAAATTAATTGTATTAATTTTTGTCCCAAAAAAAGCATATATTTGGGACAAAATAAAAATGTTGAAGTCTATAAAAGAGAAAATAAAGGACGAAATTCAACTTGGAAAAAAGGGTAAGATCGTAATGCCATCAGATTTTGAACTAAAGTATGGTGTAGAAAACACAAAGAAATCTTTAATGCGACTTACCAATGAGGGGTTTTTGGAACGTTTGGCACGCGGAATTTACCTTTATCCAGAGAAAGACAAGATGCTAGGTGTACTTTATCCTGATATCGAATCTATTGCAGAAGAAATTGCATTACGCGATAATGCTCGTATTATTCCTACAGGAATACAAGCATTAAATCTACTTGGACTTTCAACACAAGTCCCAATGAATGCTGTTTTTTTAACCGACGGTTCACCGCGTTCCATAATTATTGGTAAGCGTAAAATAAAGTTTAAAAAAACTAGTCCGAAAAATTTAGCTGCCAAAGGAAGGTTGAGCGGCCTAGCTATTCAGGCATTAAAGGAGATTGGAAAAAATAATATTACGCGAGAAGAAATACTTAAAATTAAGGAACACCTAAAAAAAGAAGAGACTGAAAACATATATCACGATATGAAACTTGCTCCTTCATGGATAACTGATATTTTTGGGGATCTACTAATGCATTATTATGAATGATTTACTAAATCTTACTAAAGAACAAAAGGAAAATATATTTATCCAAACAGGTGTTAGAGCTGATCTTCCTGCATTTGCAATAGAAAAAGATTGGTGGGTTACAGAAATTCTCAGAATTGTTTTTTCATTACCCTATGCAGAAGCCTTAGTGTTTAAAGGAGGTACCCTCTTTGAGCAAAGGCTATGGATTAATAAATCGCTTTTCTGAAGATATTGACTTGGCCATTGATCGCAAATACTTTGATATGGAAGGCCAATTGTCCAGATCTCAAATCTGTAAGCTTCCCCTAAAACCGAACTGTTCAAAAGTATAATATAATTTATAAATTTACCCTTTTCAAACTGTAAAATTAATAGACATATATGATTATCGATATTTTATTGCTCACTTTAGGCTTTATCTTTTGTCTCGGTGGCATTCTAGGGAGCTTCCTCCCTATTTTACCAGGCCCACCTATCAGTTGGCTAGGCTTACTTATGCTTTACCTCATTCCAGAAATCACTTTTAATTATACATTTCTCAGTATAACTCTAGCTATCGCGGCAATCATTTTTGCTTTAGATTACGTTATTCCCATCATCGGAACCCGATATCTCGGTGGAAGCCGTGCTGGGGCTATTGGCTCTACAGTCGGCTTAGTTGTAGGTCTATTTTTTCCTCCCTTAGGCTTTCTTATCGGTCCATTTATTGGCGCATTTTTAGGCGAAATTTTATTCAATTCCAAAAGCAATTCAAAACACGCTTTTAAATCAGCAGTTGGGTCTTTTATAGGGTTTTTAGCCTCGACGTTTATGAAAGCCTTAGTAAGTATAATTTATTTAGGCTTATTCATATACAAAATTGTTGAACATTGGAATGTGATATTTTAGGGGCTTCCTCCCGCATTTGCGGGAGTCGGGCTTTCGGCAGTCGCTTTGTCACGCTTAGGGCGTGCCAAAAGCTCCAACAAAGCCTCAATCCCTAAGCCGAGGCAATGCCCAAAGGTCTCTGAGCAGTATCAAAACTTGGCTGAAAACAAATAAAAAAAGCACACAGCGCATAATTATAGTCCGTTTGAACACCAAATTTTTATAAGTGAATTATAACTTTTAGATTTTTAAAACCCTCAAGGTTATCAAAACTCGTTCATAACTTTCAAATTTTTCAATACTATTTTCGGCCTCTATTTTATAAATTTACCTCAAACTTCTGCAGCACATGTATATTATTTTTGATACCGAAACCACTGGCTTACCTAAACGCTTCAACGCTCCTATTTCCGATGTTGACAATTGGCCAAGAGCCGTTCAGATTGCCTGGCAAGTTCACAACCAATGGGGCAATCTCATAGAACACCAAGATTTTTTAATACAACCCGAAGGTTTTGATATTCCTTACGATTCTGAAAAAATCCACGGTATTTCTACCGCTTTAGCAAAAAAAGAGGGTCAACCCCTTAGCGAAGTACTTCAAGCCTTTAATCATGCTTTAGAAAAAGCCAGTTTTGTAGTCGGTCAAAATGTCGATTTCGACATCAACATTATGGGCGCTGAATTTTATCGCTCTGAAGTAAAAAGTCCGTTAACAGAGCTCCCAGTATTAGATACATGTACAGAAAAAACAGCAAAACTCTGTGAAATTCCAGGTGGTCGTGGTGGCGGTTTTAAACTACCGACTTTAACTGAACTTCATCAATTTCTATTTAATGAACCATTTAAAGAAGCCCACAATGCTACTGCTGATGTTGAGGCTACCACAAGATGTTTTTTAGAGTTAATCAGAAAAGCACACTATTCAGAGACTCAACTCAATGCAGAAGCTGGCTATATCACTGAATTTCAAAACAAACACCCTGAATCTTTTAAGCTTATTGGTTTAAAGCATATCAACTTAGCTAAAGCTTCAAAAGCCCTTCAACAAGAGAAAAAAACCCATGAAACTGAAAAGCCAAGTCAAAAAGAATTAGATCAAAATCTTCAGCAACTTTCTGATGAAACTTTTGTACACCTGCACAACCATAGCCAATTTTCTATTTTACAATCCACACTATCGGTTCAAGACTTGATACAGGTCGCCTCTAAAAACAATATGCCTGCGGTTGCCCTAACCGATCACGCCAATATGATGGGGGCTTTTCATTTTGTTAATGCCGCTAAAGCACACAATCAAGCTTTATCCGAAGAACAACAAGACCAATCAGTTAAGCCAATTATCGGATGCGAATTTTTTGTATGTGAAAATCATTTAGACAAAAGCCATAAAGACAACGGCTATCAAATTGTACTGCTCGCCAAAAACAAAAGTGGCTATCACAACCTGGCTAAAATGTCTTCTATTGCTTACACCAAAGGTTTTTATTATGTCCCTAGAATTGACAAAACCATTATCGAGCAATACAAAGACGATATTATTGTCTTATCAGGAAACCTATATGGAGAAATTCCGTCAATGTTGCTAAATGTTGGTGAAAACCAAGCTGAAGAAGCCCTGTTGTGGTGGAAAGAGCAGTTCAAAGATGACTTTTATATTGAACTTAACAGACACCAGCAAGAAGATGAAGATCGCGCCAATCAAAGTTTAATCAAATTAGCTCAAAAACACGGGGTCAAGTTAGTGGCCTCTAACAATGTTTACTACGAAAATCAAGAAGATGCTAACGCTCATGACATTTTATTATGCGTAAAAGATGGCGAAAAGCAATCGACACCAATTGGTCGTGGTCGCGGTTATCGCTATGGTTTACCTAATAATGAGTATTATTTCAAGTCTGCTCAAGACATGAAAAATCTGTTTAAAGATTATCCTGAGGCTATCGTCAATACCAAAAACATTGCTGAAAAAGTAGAGTTTTACGATTTAGCGAGAGATGTGCTTTTGCCTGCTTTTGAAATTCCCGAAGAATTTAAGAATGTAGAAGACGATGAAGATAAAGGCAAACGCGGTGAAAACGCATACCTCAAACACTTGACCTACAAAGGTGCTAAAAACCGCTACGCAGAAATCACTGAAGAGATTAAAGAACGTTTAGATTTTGAACTCTCCGTTATTGCTAATACGGGGTATCCCGGTTATTTTTTAATCGTAGAAGATTTAATTCGCGAAGCCAGAAACATGGGGGTTTCTGTAGGTCCAGGACGTGGTTCAGCTGCAGGAAGTGCTGTGGCTTATTGTTTGAAAATCACCAATATTGATCCCATAAAATACGACCTGCTTTTTGAGCGGTTTTTAAACCCAGAACGTGTCAGTATGCCCGATATTGATATCGACTTTGACGATGAAGGTAGAAGCAAAGTGTTGAATTATGTGATTGAAAAATACGGCGAAAACCAAGTGGCACAAATCATCACTTATGGTACGATGGCTGCTAAATCTGCTATTAGAGACACGGCTCGAGTTTTAGATTTACCCCTTTACGAAGCCGACAGAATTGCCAAATTGGTTCCTGATATGACTAAGTTGTCTAAAATTTTTGGCAAAGATGAAAAAGAACTCAAAGCCAAGTTTAGAAGTGAAGATGTTGAAAAAATTATGCAACTACTTCAAATCAGTGAAAACGAAGATGATCAGGCTGAAACTATCAATCAGGCCAGAATAATTGAAGGCTCTGTGAGAAGTGTAGGAACACACGCTTGCGGCGTCATCATTACACCTGATGATATTACAAAATTTGTCCCAGTAGCAACTGCCAAAGATTCTGATCTCTATGTTACTCAGTTTGATAACAATGTAGTTGAATCTGCAGGTCTGCTAAAAATGGATTTTTTAGGGCTTAAAACTTTAACCCTAATTAAAGACACCGTTAAAATTGTAAAAGCGAAACACGGCAAAGATTTAGATCCGGAACAATTTCCACTTGATGATGAAAAAACCTACGAGCTTTTTCAACGTGGTGAAACCGTAGGTATTTTTCAATACGAATCACCAGGTATGCAAAAGCATATGAAAGACCTCAAACCTACTGTTTTTGAAGATCTTATCGCTATGAACGCTTTGTATAGGCCTGGACCCATGGAATACATTCCAAGCTTTATCAAGCGCAAGCACGGCGATGAAGATATTGAGTACGATTTACCTATAATGCAAGAAATTTTAGAAGAAACTTATGGTATAACAGTTTATCAAGAGCAAGTGATGTTGCTTTCCCAAAAATTAGCTGATTTTACCAAAGGTGAAGCCGATATTTTGAGAAAAGCTATGGGTAAAAAAAAGAAAGATGTGCTGGCCAAGCTAAAACCTCAATTCATTAATCAGGCTAAAGCCAAAGGCTTTGAAGAAGAAAAATTAGAAAAAATCTGGAAAGATTGGGAAGCCTTTGCCCTTTATGCGTTTAACAAATCGCACTCCACTTGTTATGCTTTTGTTGCATATCAAACTGCTTACCTTAAAGCTCACTATCCCGCAGAATATATGGCAGCCGTACTTTCAAACAACATGAGTGACATTAAAAAGGTAACCTTTTTTATGGAAGAATGTCGCCGAATGGGAGTTCCTGTTTTAGGGCCTGATGTCAATGAATCGTTCTATAAATTTTCAGTTAATAAAGATAATGCTATTCGCTTTGGTATGGGTGCTATTAAAGGCGTTGGTCGAAATGCGGTAAAAACTATTGTCGATAATCGGAAGGAAGATGGCGAATACAAGTCTATATTTGATTTGGCCACGCGAATTGATTTAAGGGCTGCCAACAAAAAAGCTTTTGAAAGTTTGGCTTATGCTGGTGCATTTGATAATCTTGGAAATGAACATCGCGCGCAATTTTTTCATCAAACTGACGAATCTGAACAAACTTTTATTGAAAAAGTAATTAAATACGCTGCTCGATATCAAGAAAATAAAAACTCTGCTCAAGTCAGTTTATTTGGTGATGCCAGTGAAGTTCAAATTCCAGAGCCTGAAGTACCGCCTTGTGAACCTTGGCATAACATGAAAACATTAAAAGCCGAAAAAGAAGTAGTGGGCCTCTTTCTTTCTGCTCACCCATTGGATGATTTCAAATTAGAGCTCAAACATTATTGCAATACTGATTTAAGCGCATTTTCTCATCTTGAAGATTACATTAACAAAGAAATGAAAATCGCTGGAGTTATCACTGATGTCAACCACAGAGTCAGTAAAAACGGTAAAGGTTTTGCAACATTTGTTTTGGAAGACTACAAAGACAGTCATGAGTTTTGGATTTTTGGAGAAGACTACCTAAAAAATCGTCATTATCTAATTCCTGATCAATTTGTTCATTTAAAAGTAAAACCCACACAGTATATAAACCGTGAAACAGGTGAACCTGGACGGATAAGAACACAATATTTGTCTTTTAAGCAGTTGCAAGATGTGATTCCTGATTTTACAAAGAAAATACAACTCCAATTAGATATCAAATCTATTGAAGAAAAGCAAGTTGATAAACTAAATGACATTTGCAAAGCCCATTCAGGACAAAAAACTTTAGATCTGGTTATTTATGATAAAGACGAAAAAATTAAGCTGAACGCATACAGCAAAACCAGACAAATAGGTGTATCGTCAGGTCTTTTGCGTAGCCTACAACTAAATAAGATTAAATATAAACTAAATTAAAGCTAAGATCGTTAGATTTTTTAATTAGGGTATTGAACTATTGAGTTGTTTATTAATGAAGGGGGTGAGTCTTTTACAATATTTAGATAAATAAATATTTTGAAGTTTTAGAAAAATAAAAAATAGGGACATTAAAAAGTTAATCTTTAATTAATGTATATTTTAAATAAAAAATTGAGTATTAAATACAAAATACTATATTTGTAAGTTGAAACTAATCAATGAATAAGGTTTTTAAAATACTAGCAACAGTAGCATTGTTTTTGGTAGTATACAAAGTAAATGCTCAAGGCGGCCCGCCCCCACCACCTGACGGCGGAGGTGGTCCTGGTGGCGTAGACGATATCCCAATAGACTTTTTCGTTGTTCCGTTTTTATTGTTTGGCTCGCTTCTAGGTTATTATTTGCTTAAAAAAGTAGCCTTAAAATAAGTTTTTCTCTTACCTATATCTAACATTATAGCCATTAGTAATATTCCATATTCTATGGCTAATAGCCAAGTACTTTCAAAAACATCTCCCGAAATTTTATAAGAAAAATAACTGAATATCACCACAAAAGACCATACATATACATATTTATATGTATTAAAAACACTTAAGGCAAGCGGAAACAAAATATACCAAGGGTGAACCGTCGTTGAGAGTAGAAAGTAAACTGTTAACATCCACATAAAACATTCCAGCATTTTAACTGGACTCGTTTTAAATTTTAAAAGTAAAATCAAGAACAAAATTATACTTATAATCGGCATAATTTTACCGTAAGTTTGAATAATATTCCACCCTGTGTGTTGATAACCAAACCATCTCACCACGTAGAAAATACTTGCATTAAACTCAAATTTACCAAACCACAAACCAACACTCTCTGTGAAATTACTTATAAATTTTTCATCATAAAAAAAAGCAAATTGAATAGCTAGAAATAACAATAGCCAAAATCCAAAATAGAATATTCCTTTTGAAGCTCTTTTAAATTTATATGTTTTTAAAAAATACTTTAAAGTAATAGGTAAGAAAATAAGACTTAGCAGTTTTGTTGAAATTGACAAACTCAAAAAAAGGGCACTTAAAATTTTTTGATTTTTTATTAAAAAATAAAATCCGATTATAAATAATGAAATCATTACACCTTCAAGATGCAGATTTCCTGTAACCTCAATTAAACAAAGTGGATTGAGAATATACCAAAATAAGTTTTTAGGGTTTTTATTAAAGTGAATCAGTAATTTCTTAGCAAAAAACACAAACAGAATATCAAAACTTATTAAAATCAACCTCAGTGAAATAATAAACCCCATTATTGAGTTTTTTGCTAACCAAGCCGATACAGCGTAAATAAACTGACTGGTTGGCGGATAATTTGAATAATGGCTAGCATTAAGCTCTCCCATGCCTTGAAGAAGAATGTCTGCTTGGGTAATATTTTGATCTAGGCCTTCATTAAAATAGTAGTTAACATTTTCAATAAATGGGTTGATCCCTTGTAAAATTAGCTGACCATCCCAAAAAAATCTAAAAAAATCTTGAGAAAGATTAGGTATAGCCCATATAAAAATTAACCTGTAAATTAAAGCTAAATAAAGTAAATGGTTAAAGCTTAATTTACTCTTTTCAATTACAACATAAGTAACCAAAAAACTTATAGCTGTGAGTAAAATCAATTGAAAAAAATCTGATCGCACAGTAAAATAGGTAAGAAATCCATAGGATAAACTTCCTATGATTGCCAAAACAATAACTGTATTATAAGAAAAATTGTTTGGTATAGGATTAGCTAATCTCATGATTGAGACCTAAAAGTTGGTTATTAAAGATTTAAATGCAACATAACCAAACCCAAAAAATAACATTACGTGGAAAATAATTAAACCAAAATCCTGAGTATAAAAAGCACTAAAAATAGCAAAACCAAAATATATAAATAAAACGAGTTCTATTAAAACACTCATTGGTATTTTTTTATTAATATAAATATTAGTCTTCCAGCTGTCTTTTACTTTGCTAATGTTAAATTTTGGTGTTCTAATAAACGCTGATTTCTTACCGAAATGCCCTTCTAAAACAGCTATAGTATTATGTACAGAAAACCCCATAGCTACAGAAAAAAAAGTAAAAAACATTCCTATAAATTTAAACCAGTTTTTTATTCCTCCACCATGAATTCTAGTGTAAGACTGCCAGTAGCAAAAGAAGAAAATCACTGTACTTATAGCAAAAAATGCTAACGCATTAAATACCCAATTGAGCTCTGGGTGATCTTTTTTAATGTAAAGCACAGGCACACTAAGAATTGATATAAGGAGTACAATTAAAAACATACTACTGTTAAGCAGGTGAAAAAAACTGTGAAACTTGGTCCGACTAGAAATGGATTTATCTTTTAATAATCTTACACTAAATTTTTTAAAATTTTCGGCAGCGCCTTTGTTCCATCTAAATTGTTGAGATCTTGCAGCACTCATAATCACTGGCAATTCAGCTGGTGTTTCTACTTCTTCTAAATATTTAAATTTCCAGTGTTTGAGTTGGGCTCTGTAACTTAAATCTAAATCTTCCGTAAGGGTGTCACCTTGCCAATTTCCGGAATCAAGTATACATTCTTTTCTCCACACACCCGCTGTGCCATTAAAATTGATAAAATGTTTACCAAAATTTCTTCCAACTTGTTCTAAAACGAAATGAAAATCAAGAGCAAAGGCTTGTATTTTAGTAAGTAAAGAATAATCCCTATTGATATGCCCCCATCGGGTCTGTACAACACCAATTTTTTCATCTTTAAAGTAAGGGATTGTTTTTAGTAACCAATCTGATTTTGGCATAAAATCAGAATCAAAAACAGCTATAAAATCTCCTTTAGCTATCTCTAAACCTGCTTTTAAAGCGCCTGCCTTAAACCCTTCTCTGTTTTGTCTTCTTATATGTTTAATATCAATACCTTGACTTTGTAGTGATTTTACTTTTTCTGCTGTTGTGTAAACTGATTCATCTTCCGAATCATCTAACACTTGTATTTCAAGTTTATCTTTTGGATAGTCTAGCTTAGAAATGTTTTCTAATAGCCTGTTGACAACATATAATTCATTATAAACAGGAAGCTGAACGGTAACTTTAGGGATATTATTTGAGTCTGAAAAATCAAACTTAGGCGCATCATTAGTGTTTTTTTTTGCCTTTACATAATTTATCAATAAATTAAGCTGAGCTAAACTGTAAATAAATATAAGACTCAAGCAAAGCCCATAAAGACTCACAATGATATAATCCATAAATTAAAAACTTTGGCGTTGAATAAATTATTTTACAAAGATATTACCTTTATTAAGTAAAACAATAAACAATAGACATTAAACGGTTAAGCTTGTTGTCGTAATGTTGCTATAAGCTTACATTAGATAAATTAAGAAAAGTGAATAGAATTTGCTTCAACCTCCTCAGTTAAGGATTGGCTTTTAAATTCTGGAACTAGTAATTTAAGACCTTTAAGGCTTTTATTTTGGTTGTTGTCTTTAATAAAGTATGCTAAATCACTAAGTAATTTAATTTTTGAGTTATCAAAATTATATGTCGCTTTTGCAATAAGGATTTTTTGATGATGAGTAGGTAAAGTGTTTTCTTTGTCAGCAAGTAACTCTTCGTACAATTTCTCTCCAGGTCTTAGGCCTATAAATTTAATTTTTATATCAACATCAGGAGTCAAACCAGATAATCTGATCATATTATTTGCCAAATCTAAAATCTTAACAGGTTTACCCATATCAAAAACAAAAATCTCGCCGCCTTTACCCATTGCTCCTGCTTCAAGAACCAATTGACAAGCCTCGTCAATTGTCATGAAGTACCTTGTTATATCTGGGTGAGTCACAGTCAAAGCTTCTTTGTTTTCAATTTGTCTTTTAAAATAAGGAATCACAGATCCGTTTGACCCAAGTACATTGCCAAATCTGGTCGTAATAAAAGCTGTCTCGTCAGAAGCTTTTCTCGATTTAGATTGTACGTATATTTCGGCAGCTCTTTTTGAGGCCCCCATTATATTTGTTGGGTTAACGGCTTTATCTGTAGAGACAAATACAAATCTATCTATAACATTATCTACTGCTAAATCTACTAAATTTTTTGTTCCACAAAAATTCACATCCATAGCTTCTATGGGGTTACTCTCCATCATCGGAACATGCTTGTATGCTGCACCATGAAAAACTATCTGTGGCTTAAGGGTTTCAAATATTTGTTTTAGACGCTTAAAGTTTCTAACATCTGCTATTACGGTTTCAATATTTAAATCAGAATGATTTCGGCTCATAAATAAGCCCATCTCATGAAGAGGGGTTTCTGCATTATCAAGCATAATGATTTTTTTAGGTCGAAATGCAGTAAGCTGTTTAACAATATCACTTCCTATAGAACCTGCAGCACCTGTAACAAGAATTGTTTTGTCCTTATAAACGTGTTGGAGCTTAGAACGATTAAGTTTTATGGGGGATCTTTGTAAAAGATCCTCTAAATTTACTTTTTTAATATTCGACAGGATAGAATCTTCATCCCAATTTTCAATTTCAGGAAGTTTATAAATATTAAATTTTTTATTGAGCAATATATTTAGCACTTCAGAGTCATTCTTCCTAAAACGCTTTATTTTTTCTCCAGTTACAATAACTGTATTATGAGTTTCTGAAGAATTTACATCATCGAGACTGATAATTGGCAAATCTAAAATTCTCTTCTTCTTTAAGGTACTACTTTCTGATATAAATCCAGCGAGTTGATACTCTGTTTGGGTATCATTATTTATGCTCTCTGCAATTGCTACATCGGTTAAGCTGGTACCTAAAACATAAACATACTTGTTTGAGTTCGTTTTATGAATAGCTTGATACGTTTGTTTTATAATAATTCTGTAAAAAAACAGAAATGTAAATGCTATAAAACCATAAACAATCACTCCTGTATTAGGGAAAATACGGTTTTCCCCTATATAATCACGTACCACATTTATACTAAAAATTATAAAAATGGTAAATAAAATAGATTGTATTTGTTTAAAAGCATCTTTTAAATTAGTATATCGAATAATACCCAGGTAGGATTTAAAAAACACGATAGATAAAAACTGAATGACAAATATTATCCCAAAATTAACCCAATAATTATCACCTACATCAAAATAACCCGTAGAAGCATTAATCAGTATAAAAGTTAGGAATAAGGCAATAAAACTCAAAAAAGTATCAATCCACAAAATAAGTCCTCGCGGGACGTGGTATCTCGATAATTTTTTTAGTTTATGATACAAGGTTTTTTTAATTGAAAGCATAATAAATAGGTTAGTTAGCACATTTTCAATACAAATCTAAGAATTTATTACTTAACATATTCAAAAAAATTATATTTGCAGGTATGATTAAAACTATAACCTTCTGTTTAGCTGGTATTTTATTTATCAGCTGTGCTAGCAAAAAAGATGTAATCTATCTTCAGGATATTGATAACTCACAACTAGATAACATATCTAAAGTTAAACCTCAACCAAAAGTCCAGGTAACTGATATTTTAAAGATAGATATTAAAGCATTAGATCCAGAAAGTGTCATGCCTTTCACAAAAAGCCTAATGGCTGGAAACTCTGGCAACCAACAAGTCGGTTTACTAAAACTACAAGGTTATTTAGTAGACGAAGATGGTAATGTTGAACTACCTGAAATAGGAAAAGTGGAAATTGCTGGTTTAAGTTTATCTCAAGCTGAACAAAAAATAAAAGCAAAACTTTCGCCTTACTTAAAAGACCCATACGTTTCTATTAGAATTTTAAATTTTAAATTTACCATTCAAGGCGAAGTAAACCAACCAGGCACCTACGAAATTACTGAACCCAATTTTACTTTATTACAAGCCTTAGGTATGGCTGGTGACTTAACCATTAGAGGCAGAAGAGATAATATAGTAATAGTTAGAACTTTAGATAATGAAAGAATAACTAAAAGGATAGATCTCACAAAATCAGAGTGGATGAATTCTGATTTTTACTTTATCAGACAGAATGATTGGATATATGTAGAGCCAAACAATCCTCAGGTGAAAACAGCCGGTTTTATTGGTAATGTTGGGATATTAACATCCGTCGCATCCATTTTACTTTCTGCGGTAGTAATTATTACTAGATAACACTTCAACACTTTTTAAAATGCCCATCGAAAACAAATCAACTTATCCAGACAACACCAATAGCAGCAACGAAAGTCTAAAAAAAGAAATTTTTAGATATCTTAAGTATTGGCAGTGGATTATAGCAAGTGTTATAGTTGTTATGGCTATATGTTATTTATACTTAAGATACTCACCAAATATATATGAAACAAGCGCTAAGATAAAAATCCTCAAAAAGAAAGACAGTGGCATGGATTTGTCAGGTCTAGTCGGCAATTCACCTCTTTTTGATATGAGTAAAATTAATCTAGAAAACGAGATGCAAATTTTGAAGTCAAGGCGTCTTGTTGAAAAAGTAGTAGATGAGCTTAACTTAGACACCTACTATTACGTAAGCGGCAGAATAAAAGACAATGAGATTTTTGGCTCTGAAGTCCCCTTTAAAGTTAATTGGTTAAATATCGACGATACAAATACTCAGTTTACTAAAAGTAGCACTTTCGTTTTTGAACTCATCAATTCTAATCGTTTTGAACTTAAAATTATTGATAATTCTTATAAGAAGACCTTTAGCTTTGGTGAAGAAATTAGTATTGAAAATTCGCAATTTGTAATACATAGAAATCCCTTATTTGATTATGAAAACAAAACTCCTGAAGGCAGAACAATCTTTTTTAATTATAGGTCTGTCAACGCTGCTGTAGGAAGTCTTTTGGGCAAAATAAACACTGAGCCTATAGGCGATATCAGCGAGGTTTTACAAATAAAAATTAATGGGCAAAATAAAGCCAAAAATGAGGCTATTGTCAATGAATTAGTAGATAAATTTAACCAAGACGGTATTGAAGATGATAGAGCTATTGCCATTAGAACGGAAGAATTTGTTACAGAACGACTTAAAATGCTTGTCAATGAACTAGACACAGTTGAGTCTGATTTAGTTGACTTTAAAAGCTCTAATGATATTGTCAATATTGAAAGTGGCGTTGAAATGATGTTTCAAACTTATTCAGATGCTGAAAAA
Organism: Mesohalobacter salilacus; assembly: GCA_003931895.1. Classification (GTDB taxonomy): domain Bacteria; phylum Bacteroidota; class Bacteroidia; order Flavobacteriales; family Flavobacteriaceae; genus Psychroflexus. The sequence goes on along the minus strand of RRZV01000049.1, from coordinate 28,974 downwards.
AGAAAATCTGAAATTCAAACCCAACTTCAAATATCTCGTTTTTTAAAAGATGAAATAGATAAAAACACCCCTTACACCATGTTACCGGGCGATATAGGTATCGAAAATGGCACAACGACAAGTTTGGTTGAAAATTTTAATCAACTCGTTGCTCAAAGAAATAAATTATTAAATTCTTCAACTAGGCAAAACCCACAAGTCAAAAGATTATCAGAAGAGCTTGACAAATTGTATTCTAACATTAAAATTTCCATACAAAACTATTTAAGCAGTTTAGAAATATCACTACAAAATATTTCTAAAAGAGAGCAAAGAGCAGATGCCACCATTGAATCTATGCCTGAAAAAGAAAAAATTGTTAGTTCTATTCAGCGACAACAAGCCGTAAAAGTAAAACTGTATATCTTTTTACTTCAGAAAAAAGAAGAGGCAGCTTTATCAGCTGCAATTACAGCGCCAACTGCAAAAGTTGTTGATTATGCTTACACTTCCTCCACTCCAATAAGCCCTAAACCTAGAATGATATATTTAGGAGGTCTAATTGTTGGCTTAGGTTTACCTATTGGAGTTTTGTATCTGATTTTTTTATTTGACACTAAAATTTCAACCAAGGAACAAGTTCAATCTCGATTAAATATACCTGTTATTGCAGAAATACCGCTTAATAAAGAATATAACGGGAAAATTATAAAACCGACCGATAACTCTTCATTGGCTGAGTCTTTTAGGATTTTAAGAACCAATTTAAATTATTTTATTACCAATAAAAAGAACAATTCTGACTCTAAAGTGTTTTTCTCAACATCAAGTACAAAAGGAGAAGGCAAAACCTTTACCGCTATAAATACAGCCTCTGTACTGGCATCTAATAACCATAAAACACTTTTAATAGGTTGTGATTTAAGAAACCCCCAACTTCATAACTATTTAGAGGTTTCTAAAGATAGTATAGGCCTATCTTCATATCTCGTTGATAGCGAAATTGAACTAGATGATGTCAAATTAAAACATAAACATGATTTAAATTTTGACGTAATTATTTCTGGTGAAATTCCTCCTAACCCTTCAGAATTATTAAATAATGGCCGTTTTGAAGAATTACTCAAAGAAGCAAAAGAAAAGTATGACTACATTCTAGTTGACACTGCACCTACAATGTTGGTAACAGATACATTAACCATTTTTGAACACGCCGATATTATTATATATATGGTGAGAACCAATTTTACAGAACTTAAAATATTAAATCATATTAAAGAGCTTAAAGAGATAAAAAAACTTAAAAATATTGCAATTGCTATTAATGGTGTAAATACCAAAAAAGGATATGATTATAATTACGGTTATGGTTATGGTTATTCAGAGGACGTAAAAAAGAAAAAATGGTATCAATTTTAATTTAAAATTTTAAGGATCTGGCTATAGCTTCAATCTCAAATATATTATTCCTTTTTTGTGCTGTAGGTTTATAAACTATTCCTTCTATTACAACAAATCTATCATTGGCTTTATCTTTAATGGCATAACTAAGAAACGGACCACCCATAAAAGCACCTTTTACTACCCAAGTGCCACGAGTTTCGTAAGCAAATTTTCCATCTATTTTAGTTTCGTATAAATAAGGCATATAGGCTTCTTCAGTAATCATGTAAGTGCCAGGTCTTGGTCCTGGAACATTAGCTTTCCCTATTGAATCCCTTACTTTAACAATATTAGAAATAACAGAATTATCATTTTCTATCCTTGAAATTGGTATTTCATAAATAAAAATTTCCATACTTCCTTTTTCGATTTCTTTTCTCAACCACACAAAATTTTTATTACTTTCTTTGGCATATCTATAAGCTGTTGGAAACTTTATTGAGACACCTAAACTTTTTTCAATTTTTGAATCTTTATCCAAGGACTTGTTCATCCGTCGCCATTTCTCCTGAATCTCGATATTATTTATGGCGTTAAGTATTTTTTCTTTATTTTTATTAAAAGTATTTACAAGTTCGTTATTGTTCTTCCCTTGAATAAAAATACCTAACTGCGGCCTTGCAAAACTGTCTTTCGCAAAAGTGATTTTATTTTGCTTTGCAAGTTCAAACTTCAAAAACGTTCTGTTTTTCTTTGCAAAATCTGTAAAAGCACTTGTAGGTATATGTCTAAGCTTGTATAAAGGCTCCTTTTGTGGTAAGCCTTCAGCATCTTTTGCCATCACATTTCTAACTTCTTCACCCAATTTGCCATCCCATAATTGATTATTTGATACAATATTGACCATATTAAGATTACCCGACGAATCAGCTATGTAAACTTTTTTGCCGTCATCGCAGGCCGTTAAGACTAATGCCATTAAAAAAAGAAGTCGTTTCATGATTGAAAATTTTTAACAAATTTATAATCTAAAATCATTCCAAAGTTTAATTATAAGATATTAATTTAAAATTATCTATTCAGAGTGTTTCTAAAGTTGCATTTTCTTTTAAAAATACTTATATATTTGTGATTTAAGTTTTTCTTATGCTATTAATTGTCTGTCTTGGCTTTTTATTATCGTTAGCAATGCTTTTTATAAGTAAGATTATAAAAGGCAAATGGGCCTGGCTTACAACATTAATCCCTCTATCTACATTTTTATATTTCTGTAGTTTTTTAGATGATATTGCCAATAATCAAGTCATAAAAATAACTTATAACTGGATTCCTACTTTTAAAGTTGATTTGAGTTTTATGCTTGATGGCTTATCACTACTATTTGTCTTGATGATTTCTGGGATAGGCACTTTAGTTTTTTGGTACACTTCATCTTATCTAAAAGGACACGAATATTTAGATCGATTTTATTCGTATCTAGGTATATTTATGTCGGCAATGCTGGGACTTGTACTTTCTGATAATTTAATCACTATGTTTATTTTTTGGGAATTAACCAGTATCAGCTCGTTTTTTCTCATAGGTTTTAATAATGAAAGCGAAAGCTGTAGAAAATCGGCTTTATTAGCTTTAGGCATCACTGGGGTTGGTGGCTTATTCTTATTAGCTGCTGCTGTGATTCTGGGTCAAGTTACCTCAACTTATACCATTTCTGAAATGCTCACTATGAGTAATGAAATTGTGATGAGTAGCAGTTATGTTTTCATTGTAATTTTAGTTTTTCTCGCCGCCTTTACCAAATCGGCTCAGTTTCCTTTTCACTTTTGGTTACCTGGTGCTATGCAAGCGCCTACACCTGTTTCTACCTATCTTCACTCAGCAACGATGGTAAAAGCTGGTATTTATCTTATTTTAAGGTTCAGCCCCATTTTAGGAGAAACGCCTTTATGGAATACCACATTGATTACTATAGGGGCGATAACGATGTTGTATTCTGCTATACATATGTTGTTTAGAACTGATTTGAAAGCCATACTTGCCTATTCAACTATTTGTGCTTTGGGGATTTTGACCTTTTTAACCGGTCTAGGAAGCTACGAAGCTTTGGTCGCTGCTATGGTATTTATAGTTGTTCATGCTTTATATAAAGCTTCATTATTTTTAATTACAGGAATAATAGACCACGAAACGGGCACAAGAGATATCACAAAACTTTCAGGTTTAAAAAATGGTCTAATGCCAATTGCTGTCGTGGGTTTTATTGCCGCTTTAATCAGTGGTGGCGTAATTCCTACGCTTGGGTTTGTAGGGAAAGATTTAATCTACGAATCTACTTTACATTTTAAAAACAATACTTGGTTACTAACAGGAATTGCTATAACGACTAACGTATTGCTTTTTTACGGCGGATTTTTAGTTGGTGTCAAACCCTTTTTAGGCAAAAAACCTGAAGCGCTCCCGCATCTTCATATGCCAAGTATTCGCTTATGGTTGCCGCCAATGCTTATGGTTTCATTAGGCTTGATTTTAGGGTTTATGCCTTTTCTGCTTGGCGATAGTTTGATTATGCCAGGTGCCGAAATTTTAAGTCGTGGTGAAAGTGGTTTACATCTCAAATTATGGCATGGCTTCAATAATATATTTTGGTTATCTACGCTAACTATTGTTTTAGGTTTTATTCTTTATTTGATTTTAAAACCATCTGATCGACTAAAAACTTCAGCTGATAAATTTGAGTTTTTATCTCCAAAATCAATATCTGGTTATGTGGTCACTATTTTTAAAATTACCTCAAAATATTGGACCATGTTGTTTCAAAATGGATATTTAAGACATTATGTGGCAACATATGTCACTTTTATAATTGTTTTGGTAGGCTACCTTTTGCTTCAAGATCCTGTTTTAAGAATAGACTATAACTCGCTTGCTGATTTAACGGTATATGAAATTGTCATTATCATGATTATGCTGTTATCAACGCTATTTACAGTATTCACACCGTCTCGATTGGCTGCTGTTGCTGCAATGGGAATTATTGGTTTTGCTTTTTGCTTGCTCTATTTATTTTACAGTGCACCAGATTTGGCTATGACACAATTTTCTGTGGATACGCTGACTGTAATTTTGTTTGTCTTGGTTTTATATAGATTGCCAAAGTATTTAAAATTTTCAAAAAACTATTTGCGTGTAGAACATGGCATTCTTTCTGCTATATTTGGAGGAATGATTACATTTTTGATTTTAAAAGTAATTAGTGAACCTAAAAATTCAGAAGTCAGTAATTTTTATGCTGAAAATTCTTATGTTTTAGCTAAAGGAAAAAACGTTGTAAATGTTATATTGGTCGATTTTAGAGGTAGTGATACATTAATAGAAATAACCGTGCTTATCGTAGCCGCAATTGGCGTTTTTGGGCTTTTAAAACTCAGGTTAAAAGCAAGAGATAAAAAATAAAATAGCTATGAAAACATTAATACTTAAAACAGCTTCAGATATACTTTTGCCGGTGTTGCTATTGTTTTCAGTTTTTATTTTGCTGAGAGGACACTATTTACCCGGTGGCGGTTTTGTAGGTGGATTAATTGCTGCCATAGCCTTTGTTTTAGATGCTTTTGCGAATGGGCTTAAAAACACCCGTAAAATCATAAAAATTCACCCTGGATTTTTAATGCCTTTAGGTTTATTAATTTCTTTTTCTAGTGCTGTAGCTCCTGTGTTTTTTTATGATTTACCATTTATGACGGGACTTTGGGCTTCTGGACATATCCCTGTTATTGGTAAGGTAGGCTCTGCTTTATTTTTTGACACGGGCGTATATTTTGTTGTTGTGGGCGTCTCACTAACTATTATATTCACCATATCTGAAAATGCTTAACTGATGGAAATACTTTTAGCCATAATGACTGGAGTGCTTTACGCCGCTGGCACCTATATGATTTTAAGACGAAGTATTGTCAAACTCATTATAGGTATCATATTGTTTGGAAATGGTGTCAACTTATTAATATTTCTATTAGGTAGAATTACCAAAGGAAATCCACCTATTATTGCACCTGAATTAAAACATTTTGCCGATATATACGCCGACCCTATTCCACAAGCTTTAATTTTAACTTCAATAGTTATTAGTTTTGGTCTTCAGGCTTTTGCTATTATTTTGGTTAAGCGGGCCTACAAAGTTTTAAAAACCGACGACCTTGACATGCTAAACACTTTAGACGAAGATTCATGAGTGAAAATATTATCACATACCCACTAATTGTTCACTTGTTTTTTAGCATTGTGCTGATGTTTTTTTGGAACAAAGTGAAAGTTCAGAAAATTGTGACCATCATAGGAAATTTTGTAGCCTTGGGTGTTGCTATAGCTGTATTTATCTTTACTTGGCAATACGGAACACATGTTGTTAATGCAGGAAATTGGGAAGCTCCCTATGGTATTGTATTTGTTGGCGATATGCTCTCAGCAACATTAATATTACTTACTGCTATTGCTGGCTTATCAGTTTCTATTTTTTCTACAGTGTCTATCATTAATGCCAGATTGAGGTTTGGCTTTTTTAGTGTTTATCACTTTTTACTATTAGGCTTAAATGGCGCGTTTTTAACTGGCGATATGTTTAATCTTTATGTGTGGTTTGAAATTATCATTATCAGTTCGTTTGTGTTAATTAGTATTGGTGGTGAAAAAAATCAGTTAGAAGGTGCAGTAAAGTATTTTACGCTTAACTTTTTTGGTTCGCTTATATTTTTAACAGGTTTAGGTGTGATATATGGCCTTACTGGCACCCTAAATATGGCCGATATAGCTGTAAAAATACAACACGTGAACAATCAAGTTATAGTAGATGTCTGTGCTGTCTTGTTTTTAACAGCCTTTGCCATAAAATCTGCAGTTTTTCCGCTTAATTTTTGGTTGCCGGCATCATACCACACACCACCATCAGCAGTTTCCGCCATCTTTGCTGGTTTGTTAACAAAAGTTGGAGTTTATGCCTTAATACGGATGATGACTTTGATTTTTCCACAAGATCCTTTTTTAATGAATCTATTACTGGTACTTGCAGTATTAACCATCATAAGTGGGTCGTTTGGTGCTATTATTCAAAATAATATTAGAAAAGTGTTTTCATTTCTTATCATTTGCCACATTGGTTTTATGATTGGTGGTTTAGGAGTTTTTAATGTTATGGCTTTAACTGGTGTAATTTTTTATCTAATCCACGATATTATTGTTAAAACCAATTTATTTTTAATTGGCGGTGTTATATATCGCCTTAAAGCTACAACAAATATGAAAATGATTGGTGGCTTGTACAAAAGTTATCCCAAATTAAGTCTATTGATTATTGTGGTTTTATTTTCATTAGTTGGTGTTCCTCCTCTATCTGGATTTTGGCCTAAAATTTCATTATTTTTGAGTAGCTACAACACGGGAAATTATTGGTTTTTAGGAGCTTTGATTTTAGGTAGTTTTATCACCTTAGTAGTAATTGCTAAAATTTGGTCTGAAGCCTTTTGGAAAAACCAACCTGAGCTGAAAGTCAATAAACGGTTTATATTTTTTGATAAATTATACCCTATTCAGAAATGGCAATTTGTAACGCCAATAGTGCTATTGGCTATATTTTCTTTGTATATTGGCTTTGGCGCACAACACATACAAGCTTTATCAGAAAGAATAGCAGAAGATTTGTATAACTCACAAAATTATATCGATGCGGTTTTAAAACCTTAAGCTATGAAATCACAATTTTTGTCTAACATATTATTGATGCTGATTTGGGTCTTTTTGACCGGAGCTTACAATGCCTATAATTTTTCGTTTGGGTTTATTCTTGGATTTTTGATTATTTGGTTAATTGGTTCCAGTGCTGGCGAAAATAAATACGTGAAAATTTTACCACGCGTTATAGCGTTTTTCTTTTACTTTATTTATGAGTTAGTTTTAGCTAACATTGAAGTGGCTTATGAAGTGATGACACCAAACCTTCACGTTACTCCAGGAATTATAAAAATACCCTTAGATGTTGAAACTAACCTTGAAATTTCTTTATTAGCCAACCTTATCACACTTACACCAGGAACGCTAAGTTTAGACGTTTCTGATGATAAAAAAGTATTGTATGTACATTCTATGTATGTTAAAGATAAAGACGAATTTATACATCATATCAAAAATGGATTTGAACGACGAATTTTATTAATAACCCGATGAGCTTAAACGATTATTTATATTACATTATTTTGCCTTTACTATCACTTTCTATAGTGTTAGTTTTTGTTCGCTTTCTCAAAGGACCAAGCATTGTAGATAGAATAATAGCTTTAGACCTTATCGTGACCATTGGTATTGGAATCATTTCTATTTACAGCATCATCAACAATCAGCCTAACTTTTTAGACATTGCTTTAATTTTAGCCTTAATTGCATTTTTAGGCACAGTTGCTTTTACATATTATTTAGAAAAAAGAGACAAAAATGAATGAGTGGTTAATTATTATATTTTCAAGTTTAGGAACACTTTTCGCCCTACTCGCCGCAGTAGGTTTGATTAGAATGCCAGATACGTTTTTAAGAATATCGGTCAACACCAAAGCAGCGACACTTGGTGTAGGATTACTCATTGGTGCTGCAGCCATTTTTTTTAATGACTTAGCGATTTCAACACGGGTTTTAGCCATTATAATCTTTATCTTTTTAACCGCACCTATTGGTGGTCATTTACTTGGCAGAACGGGTTATTTCATTGGAAATAAACTATGCGACAAAACTCATATTGATGACCTAAAAGATCAATACAACAAAAAAACCCACGAATTGAGTAGTGAAGATAAAGAAGAAAAAGAAAGCAAACTGACTTAACTGTAGATTTGGCACACAGTTTGTTTTTATCTTCAAAAAACAATGAAGAAAATGAAATCGTAACATAAATATTATTTCATGAAATTTAGCTTTCTATCTTTTTTATTTGTCTTATTATCAACTCTAAACATTTATGGACAATACAAAATTAATGGAAAGATTATAGATGCCGAGACTAAAGAAAATTTAGCTTTCGCCAACGTTACTTTCAATAACAATAATAAACGTGGTGTGATTACCGATATTGATGGCAAGTTTTTTTATGAAAGCAACAAACCAATTAAAAGCATAACAATTTCTTATTTAGGTTACAAAACTTTAAAACTAAAACCTGATACCAATAAAAATTTAATCATTGCTCTTAAGCCTTCTTTGGAAAGCCTTGATGAAGTTGTTATTACTAATGCTGAAAACCCTGCTTTACGCATTATAAGGCAAGTTATAGCCAATAAAGAAATTAATAACCCTTTAAAAAAAGGAGGTTTTAGTTATACTTCTTACAACAAAAGTATTATTGATAAACAAGGACGCCAAGAAAAGTCAGATTCGTTAAGACAAGTTTTTTTAAATCAAATTAAAAAAGGAGAATTAGATCCTGAAAATGATACGCTAAGCGGTTTCGAAAAAACACTCATAAGAGAGGGCAACTTTAATATCATGTTGTTTGAATCGGTTACAAAACGAAAATTTCTACCTCCAGATTTAAGCGAAGAAACAGTAGTTGCTACAAGAGTTTCTGGGTTTAAAAACCCTTATTTTGCAGTTTTGGCTACAGAATTACAACCTTTTGGGTTTTACGAAGATAATATCAGTCTTATGGATTTACATTTTTTAAATCCTATCGCCAAAGGAAGTATAAAACGTTACGATTATACCTTAGAAGAGGAAATACCAAGAGGAAATGACACTATTTTTAATATTTCATTTTACCCCAAAAAAGAGGCGAATATAGATGGACTAAAAGGATTTATGTATATCAATTCTGACGGTTATGCTATTCAAAATATTGTAGCTGAACCTTATGACGAACTGATAACCCACCTAAAAATTCAACAAAAATACAAACGTGTTGAAGAGAAACATTGGTTTCCTGAACAACTTAATTTTGAAATCACAACACAGCAAGGCATTTTCATTAATGGTAAATCCTACTTAAAAGAAATTAAATTTTCAGACAGTTTGAAATCTAAAGATTTTAGTGAGGTTCAATTGAAATACGCCGATAACGCTCCAAAACGCGATGAAGATTTTTGGAATCAATACAGAATAGACAGCCTCAGCCAAACCGACAAAAACACATATAAAGTTGTTGACAGCATTGGCGAACGTTTAAAATTAGATAAAGTCTTTGATGTAGCCACTACTATGAGCGACGGCTACATTCCTTGGGGAAAATTTAATATTCCTTTTAATCGATTTTTTGGCTACAATCGTCACGAAGGATTTAGGCTTGGTGCTGGTTTAGAAACTAACGATAAACTCATAGAAAATTTTGTTTTTGGCGGCTATACGGCTTATGGTTTTAAAGATAGTGAGTGGAAATTTGGAGCTAAAGCTCGGTATAACATCGACAAGTCAGAAGACATGTTTTTGCAGTTCAATTACAACAATGATGTTAGAGAAATTGGCAGGTCAAGCATACACAAGCAAAACTTTTCTGGCAATGGAGATTTAAGACGGTTTATCGCTTCCAGAATGGATTTAGTAGAGCATTTTCAACTGGAGTTTGGACGTCGAAATTTTAAATATTTAACTTGGCGCATCGCTTTAAGAAATGAATGGATTAGACCTCAATTCAATTATGCTTTTGTAAACAATTTAAACAACATTGCTAACTTTAGAAATTCTGAAGCCGTTCTCAATTTAAGATATGCTTTTCGTGAGCGCATTGTAGAAACCCCAAAAAAACGGATAAGCCTTGGCACTAAGTATCCTGTATTTAATTTGAGATATACAAAAGGTTTTGACTCGTTTCTAGACGGTGCATTTAATTATCAAAAAATTGAAGCCAGCTTATCTCAGAGTTTTTTTACGCGTAATTTTGGTCAAACCCGGTATCATGTTCAGGCAGGCTATATAGATAGTGATATTCCTTTAGGCCTATTATTTACCGGTGAAGGCAGTAATGACGACGATATCCCGATTGTGATGCCAGACACGTTTCAAACCATGTTGCCTTATGAGTTTTTATCAGATCAATATGTGCATTTATTTTTGACTCACGATTTAGGGAGTTTATTGTTTAAAACCAAAGATTTTAATCCAGGTCTCATTTTGCATCACAATATGGGTTGGGGCGATTTAGAGCATCCACAATCTCACAACTGGAATTTTAATACCAAGGAAGAGATTTTTATTGAATCGGGCTTGGAAGTCACTAAAATTTTGAAATTAAATTACTTAGACGCCTTTTATGCCGGCATTGGTGCTGGCGGGTTTTATCGTTATGGGTTCTATAGTTTTGATAAATCAAGCGATAATTTTGTATTTAAGCTCAATGTAACTTTTACCCTCAACTAAATAGCTTAAATTCTTATACATGTCATTACCCAAAAACTTATACCAACTACTTGAACAAAGAAAAACCAAGGGGAATTTTCGGGAATTACAACAAGAGCATTTTAAAGTCGATTTTTTGTCCAATGATTATTTAGGCTATGCCCAAAACAACTGTATTCATGAGCAATATTTATCTATTTTAAAAGAGCACAAAATAGATCAACTCGGCTCCACAGGTTCGCGTTTACTCAGTGGAAACCACGGTCTTTTCGAAATCGTAGAACAAAAAGCAAGAGCTATTTTTAATGCAGAATCAGCTTTATTTTATAACTCCGGCTACAATGCCAATATCGGATTATTGTCTGCAGTTTTAAAACCAAAAGACGTGGTATTTTACGACGAGCTTTGCCATGCCTCCATTCGAGATGGTTTACAAATGACCAATGCAAAAGCCTATAAGTTTAAACATTGTGATTACAGGGATTTAGAGCATAAAATCAAGACACAAGTTGAAAGACTGCAACCCCAAAATATTTTTATAGTCACAGAAAGTGTGTTCTCTATGGATGGCGACACATCAGATATCTCGAATTTAGTTGAAATTTCAGAAAAGTATAATGTCCACCTCATTATTGATGAAGCGCACGCAGTTGGCGTTTGTGGTGATCATTATAAAGGACTCGCTCAAAATACAGACCATAAAATTTTTGCCAGAATACTCACTTGCGGAAAATCATTAGGGAGCCACGGCGCGTTTATTTTAGGTTCAGAACAATTGAAATCTTATCTCATAAATTTTTCTAAACCCTTTATTTACACCACAGCGGCATCACCACATCAAGTGGCTTCAGTCTTAGCTTCACTTCAGTATTTTGAAAAGGCGACTAAAGAAAAGACAGAACTGCAAATTATAATTTCTAATTTTACTGAAGAAATTAAAAAGTATAAACTCGAATCGCATTTTATACCAAGTCAAACGGCTATTCAATCGTTTTTGATTTCCGGAAATACAGAAGCAAAACAGCTTGCCAAAACACTTCAGCAACAAGGTTTTGGAATCAAAGCCATTTTGCATCCCACCGTCCCAAAAGACAAAGAACGTATTCGCATTTGTTTGCATAGTTTTAATACTAAAGGAGAAATCATCAATCTTATAAAATCTTTAAAACAGACTGTGTGATGAAAAATATTTTTCTGCTCTTTCTGATATTTGCGATAGCTCAAAACACTTATGCACAACAACTTAAGGCTAAAGTAGTTGATGAAAACAATGAGCCTTTAGTTGGAGCTACGGTTTATTTTGATGGCACAACGCGTGGTGTAATCACAAATACAGATGGTTTTTTTAATATCAAAAAACCTGAAAATATTTCTGAACCTATTTTGGTCATTACTTACCTGGGTTATGAAACATTGTATGAAAACAACTTAAAAAACCTCAAAAACACTTATCAACTCAAACCAAATCCTGAAAATTTAGATACAGTAGATCTGTATGCTTCACCTTTTAGCAGAAAAGAAATGCTTGAAGTTTTTAAAGCCAATTTTCTAGGGAAAGGAAGACCCGCAAGACAATGTGAGATTTTGAATCTTGATGATGTTATCGTATACTATGTTGTAAAAGAAAATACCCTTTATGCAAAATCTACAAACCCCATAATTGTTAAAAATGATTATTTGGGCTATAAGATTAAATTTGATTTAAAAGATTTTCAAGTCAAATACTCCAGCAAAACCTTAGATATACATTATTTGAAACAATCCTATTATGTCGGCTTTTCTTTCTTTGAAGACATCAACCCTAAGAAATTAAAAAGGCGACAAAAAATTTATGAAAGCTCTCTCAATATGTTTTTCAGATCCCTTATTGAAGACAACTTAGATAAAACAAAATTTCAGGTCGGTTACAAGGGCTTTCTGAAAAACCCTAAAGAAATATTTGGCGTAAAACCTATAGAAAATGATTTTTTTCTAATTTATTTAAGGTCGAAAGTAATGAAAACGTTCAAGTCTAAATATATTCCAACGAAAATCACGTTAAAGCATAAAGGTGAATTAAGCACACTTCAATTTCAGAAACCGTTTTGTCGTGTCGATCAGTTTGGAAATAATATAGATATTCAAAATGTGCTATTGATTGGTGATTTAGCTGAATCTAAAGTCGCTAAAATGCTTCCTGTAAATTTTAGTTTGAAAAACAATTAAAATAAATTCTTAAATCAACTTTGCTTTGACAATTAGGGTTATAAATTTGACATTTCAAAAATAAATGATGTCTAAAAACTCAAAACATTATTTCATCACAGGCATAGGTACAGACGTGGGGAAAACTGTTGTATCTGCCATTGTGGTCAAAGCTCTACAAGCCGACTACTGTAAACCCATTCAAGCCGGCGATTTAGAATATTCTGATACGCATAAAGTCAAAGCTATGGTCAATGATGAAACGATTCATTATCATAAAAATGCTTACGCTTTAAAAACACCGATGAGTCCGCATGCAGCTGCTGAAATTGATGGGCTTCAAATTGATATCAATCAAATCACAAGGCCAAAGACTTCTAAACCTCTTGTCATTGAAGGTGCTGGTGGATTGTTGGTTCCTTTAAATACCACAGACACGATTGCTGACTTAATCTCGGAAGACGATAAAATTATATTAGTTTCAAGACATTATCTCGGTAGCATCAATCACACACTTTTGAGTTTAGATTACTTAAAACAGCAGGGTAATAAAAATATTGGAATTATTTTTAGTGGAGACCAACATCCAACAACTGAAAACATTATCTTGTCTAAAACCTCAGCTAAATTTATTGGCAGAATAAACGAAGAAAAAGAATTTACACCACACGTCATAAAAGATTACGCTGATAAATTTAGAGAAAACTTGATTAACTTATAATTATGGCAAGAGATGAAAAACTGAAATCGCAATGGGAAGAGTTAACCAAAAAGCTGTCTATTCAATTTGTAGAAGGTGACGAGCTGGATATAGATGCTATTATCTATTTAATTGGGGTTCAAGAAAAAGGTGATGTTCACGCTAAATATAAAAAAGACGATAAAATCAATTTGATGCACATTGCCATTTGTAGATTATTAGAACCTTATGGCTACTACGAATTTGACTTTGTAGATGAAGAGGGTTGGCCACATTATAAAGTTTTAGAGCAATTGCCACCTCTTAAAGCTGGCGAGCAAAGTGTATTGATGAAAGAAGCCATTGTGCAATATTTTGTAGAAAAAAATTATATCGACTAAGCTTGAAAAATTATAATTGTAGATTTGCAATTCTGAAAATTTGAATCATTATGATAGAGGAGTTAAAATCTCATTTGAAAACTGTAGAAGCATTTGCTGCAGACAATTTAGATGATGTAGAGGCTTTTAGAATTAAATATCTGGGTAAAAAAGGGATTTTAAATCAGTATTTTGCTGAATTCAAATCTGTTCCAGCTGAAGACAAAAAGACCTTTGGGCAAACCATCAATCAACTAAAGCAAGCTGCTACGCAAAAAGTTGAACAACTCAAGTCAGAGCTATCCAAAGTAGTTGATGAAAAAAGTATGTACGGCGATTTAACTCGTCCTGCTGAACCCAGCGAAATCGGGTCTAGACATCCTATCTCTATCGTTAAAAATCAAATTATTGAAGTCTTTTCAAACATCGGTTTTAATGTATCTGAAGGTCCAGAAATTGAAGACGACTGGCATAACTTTACAGCACTTAATCTGCCAGAGCACCATCCGGCCAGAGATATGCAAGACACATTTTTTGTACAAAATGACCCTGAAGATTTATTGTTGAGAACACATACTTCAAGTGTGCAAGTGCGCTATATGGAAAACAATAAACCACCAATTCGCACCATTTCACCTGGACGCGTGTTTAGAAACGAAGACATCTCAGCACGCTCACATTGTATTTTTCACCAAGTTGAAGGCTTGTATATTGATAAAGATGTTTCTTTTAAAGACCTCAAACAAACTTTGATTTATTTTACGACCCAATTGTTTGGCAAATCAAAAATCAGGTTGCGCCCATCGTATTTTCCTTTTACAGAACCTAGTGCGGAAGTCGATATTTATTGGGGTTTAGAAACTGAAACCGACTATAGAATAACAAAAGGTACAGGTTGGCTCGAGATTATGGGTTGCGGTATGGTCGACCCTAACGTGCTTAAAAATTGCAAAATTGACCCAAAAGAATATACGGGTTTTGCTTTTGGTATGGGTATAGAACGTATAGCCATGCTGCTTTACCAAATTGGTGATATCCGTATGTTTTACGAAAACGATTTGCGATTTTTAAAGCAATTTAAGTCAACGTTTTAAAGTTTACTTTTTCTTTTTTTGGTTTTGTTAGGCTGAGGTGGATATTTCTCTAAAGCCTTTAGCACCATCATGTTAAAAAAAGCTTGCCGTTCGGTAGGGTTTTGCTTAGGTTTTAGGCGAGTTTCAACCACTGCTTGCCAAAATAATTCTTTGTTTAAGGCATCGACAAATTCAATCGTCAAAGCTATCATATCTTTAGAAGTATTGATAGGAATCCCTCCAGAAACGCCACCACCTACTCTACCACCGCCGCCGCCAAGACCAACGCCAATGCTGCTTTGACTGTTTACAGTGTAAGTTTCAGCATAAAAATTCACATTAAAATCTGGGATGGTTTTCTGCGGAAAGCCCTTTTGAGGAAGTATAGAATCAATAGCTTCAATAACTCGCTTTTCGTCTAATTCACTCAGTCCTGTATCTTCAGATAAAAAATAATTATAGGTTTTGTATGATTTTAAATCTACATCTTTATCATAGTCCATAAAAACTTTGGTCGATGAGCAAGAGACCAACGCCACAGTAGTTAATAAAATGATTATATTTTTCATATTTTTATTTCAAATTTAAGTAATTATTTGGCAACTTCTAAATAACTTTAATTAGCATTTTGATTTTTTTTAAATTTTTGACATGACAAATTTTATTGGTCTTGACGCTTGCAAAATGGGTTGGTGTGGTATTGGTCAAATTGATGGTGGACTCATTTGGGATTGTTTTAAAAGTTTAGAAGACTTGATTAAAGACTACCCACAAATAAAACTAATACTGATTGATATTCCTATCGGATTATCTTCAAAACATTTTAACCGCACTATAGATGTTAAGGCGAGGACTTATCTCAACAAGCGCAAGTCCAGTATTTTTTCTCCTCCCTGTCGAGAAGCTTTATATACAAAAAATTACAAAGAAGCTTTAGAATTTAACCGAAAAATTACAGGCAAAGGGATTTCTATTCAAGCCTATAATATTAGCCCAAAAATAAAAGCTGTAGATGAATGGTTGAATACAAAACCAAAAGACCTTGATATTTACGAAGCCCATCCTGAGCTCTGTTTTAAAAGCCTTAACAATAACAAAGATTTAAAATACTCTAAACATGACAAAACAGGGCTTAAGGAACGTCAAAATTTACTTTTTACTCTAGACCAAAATCTGAAATCTATTTATGAAGATTTCCTAAAAACCTATAAACGAAAACAAATTAAACCTGATGATATTTTAGATGCTATGGCACTTTACCTTATTGCTAAAAAACAACGTCCACTTCAATATATTTCTGATAAAAATAATAAGGATGCAACGGGTATACCCGTTCAAATTGTTTTTGGATGACTAAACTATAGAGTACTCTTCATTTTAAATCCCCTTTGATAGGATTATAAATAATAAACCCTAAAAGACTTAGTATTCTCTTAGGGTTTATTAAAACTGCAATAAAGTATTATCCCATAAACGGGTATCTATAATCCGTTGCGGGCACAAATGTTTCTTTGATTAATCTCGGAGAAGTCCATCTCAACAAGTTCAGTTTAGAACCTGCTTTATCATTCGTTCCGCTTGAACGTGCACCACCAAAAGGTTGTCTGCCGACTACAGCACCAGTACATTTATCGTTGATATAAAAATTACCCGCGCAATTTTCTAATTTTTTAGTAGCTAAAGCTGCGGCGTAACGATCTGTCGAAATGATAGAACCTGTTAAGGCATAAATACTCGTACCATCAACTAGATCTAGAGTTTCTTCATATTTGTCATCATCGTAAACATAAACCGTTAACACTGGTCCAAACAACTCCGTTTCCATAGTTTCGTATTTAGGATTGGTGGTTTCAATCACTGTAGGATTAACAAACCAACCTTTAGATTTATCGTATGAACCACCAACTATGATTTCAGCTTCATCGCTTTGTTTAGCTTGATCTATGTATTTAGCCAATTTATCAAAAGAGCCTTCGTGAATTACTGCATTGATAAAGTTCTTCATGTCGTCTGGTGGGCCAATTTTAAAAGACTCAACATCTTCAATCAGTAGCTTTTTCACTTCTGGCCAAATGCTTTTAGAAATATAAGCTCTTGATGCAGCACTACATTTTTGGCCTTGGAATTCAAATGCTCCTCTTGCCAAAGCTGTTGAAACGACCTTTGGATGAGCAGATTTGTGAGCGACAATAAAATCTTTACCGCCAGTTTCACCAACTATTCTTGGGTAATATTTATAGTTGTGAATGTTCTGACCAATTTTAGACCAAATGCCTTTAAACACATTTGTACTTCCTGTAAAGTGGATGCCAGAAAATTCTTCATGAGCCAATATTGTATTTGTAATCATTTCAGGGTCACCAATAATCATATTGACAACGCCGTCAGGAATGCCTGCTTCTTGAAAGACTTCCATCAAGACATTAGCAGAAAATATCTGACTATCACTAGGTTTCCAAACCGTGACATTGCCCATCAAAGCTGCACTCGTCGGTAGGTTACCAGCTATTGCTGTAAAATTAAATGGCGTTATGGCATACACAAAGCCTTCAAGAGGTCTGTGTTCAACTCGATTCCAAGCTTCAGAATCTGATTCGGGTTGTTCCTCAAAAATCTGACTCATGTATTCCACATTAAACCTCAAAAAGTCAGCAATCTCACAAGCAGAATCGATTTCAGCTTGAAAAATATTTTTGCCTTGTCCAATCATAGTGGCAGCATTGAGTTTTTGACGGTAAGGCCCAGAAATCAAATCTGCAGCTTTTAGGAATACTGCTGCACGTTGTTCCCAAGGTAAATCTGCCCAAGCTTGTTTAGCTTTTAAAGCTTCTTCAATAGCTAGTTCAACGTGTTTTTTCTCGGCGTTGTGGTACACACCAACCTCGTGTTGATGGTCGTGCGGCGGATTAATCGGTTTAGTATTTCCTGATTTTACCTCTTTGCTACCGATGTAAAGAGGAACTTCTAAATGCGACTCATACATACTCTTATACGTTTGCAATACTTCCTCTCGCTCTGGTGTACCAGGAGCATATGATTTAATCGGCTCGTTGACCGCAGGTGGCACTTGAAAAAATCCTTTTCCCATAATTATTTTAATTTTTAGTTTTGTTTAGAATGTGTTTAAAGATAAAAAATCTGTAGGAACTCAGAATATTTAATTGATAAGGTTTTCTAAAAGTTGAAGAGGCGTTTTAACATTTCGATATTTATGCCAAAAACCACTAAAAAAGACACAAAATAACATCCATTATCTCTAATATTAGTAAATTGCAAATTCTATTAATCAGAAAATATTTTTAACATGAGTAAATACGATGTCATAGTAGTAGGAAGTGGCCCAGGTGGTTATGTTGCAGCTATAAGAGCTTCTCAATTAGGTTTAAAAACAGCGGTTGTAGAAAAAGAGAGCCTTGGTGGTGTATGTTTAAATTGGGGTTGTATTCCTACAAAAGCTTTACTAAAAAGTGCTCAAGTATTTAATTATTTAAATCATGCTGAAGATTATGGTCTAAAAGTTGATAAAGCCGATAAAGATTTTTCAGCTGTGGTTAAAAGAAGTCGAAATGTCGCTGATGGCATGAGTAAAGGAGTTCAATTTTTAATGAAAAAAAACAAAATTGATGTTCTTGAAGGTCATGGTACCATCAAAAAAGGTAAAAAAGTCAGCGTAAAGGATAGCAAAGACAAAACCACAGATTACGAAGCTGACCATATAATTATAGCTACTGGCGCACATGCTAGAGAATTACCCAACTTACCAATAGACGGTAAAAAAGTAATAGAATACAGAAAAGCCATGACTTTAGATAAACAACCAGAATCAATGATTGTTGTCGGCTCTGGCGCTATTGGTGTTGAGTTTGCGAGTTTTTATAGCGATATGGGCACAGATGTAACAATTGTAGAATTTCAGCCTAATGTTGTTCCAGTTGAAGATGAAGAGGTGTCTAAGCAATTTGAACGTATCTACAAAAAACGAGGTATTAAAGTCATGACAAATTCTTCTGTTGAAAGTGTAGATACTTCTGGTAAAAAAGTTAAAGCCAAAGTTAAAACTAAAAAAGGTGAAGAAACCTTAGAAGCAGATATTGTATTATCTGCAGTAGGTATCAAAACTCATATTGAAAATATAGGCCTAGAAGATGTAGGTATTAAAACTGAAAAAGATAAAATAGTTGTTAACGATTACTACCAAACCAATGTTCCAGGTTATTACGCCATTGGTGATGTTACACATGGTCCAGCTTTAGCTCACGTTGCCTCTGCGGAAGGTATTTTATGTGTTGAAAAGATTGCGGGACAAAAAGTTGAACCAATTGATTATGGCAATGTTCCAGGATGTACATATTCTAATCCAGAAATTGCTAGTGTTGGTATGACTGAAAAGCAAGCAAAAGACGCTGGCTACGACATTAAAGTTGGCAAATTCCCGTTTTCAGCCTCTGGAAAAGCCAGTGCAGCTGGCACAAAAGATGGTTTTGTAAAAGTAATTTTCGATGCCAAATACGGTGAATGGTTAGGATGTCATATGCTTGGTGCAGGAGTAACTGACATGATTGCTGAAGCTGTTGTTGCTCGTAAATTAGAAACAACAGGCCACGAAGTCTTAAAGGCTATTCACCCTCACCCAACCATGAGTGAAGCTGTTATGGAAGCTGTGGCTGATGCTTATGGCGAGGTCATTCACTTATAGTACTAATTCTTCCAAGGGATTCAAATCTCTTGGAAGTTGTATTTTAAATAGTTTTATTTTAAGACTATACAGTTAATCTTCTTTTACTTAGCGTTTTCATATCGTGTAATGATTATAAGTTAAATCGACATAAAGGTAAATAAGTTATTATTATATGAAACCTTTAAGTAGCAAAACGCTATTTTATATTCTGCTCGGGCTTTGGTTTATTATTGATTTAATTCAAATCTCTACAACTGGTATAAAACACGATGAAGCCTACTATTACGTTTGGGGTCAATATTTAGATTGGGGATATTTTGACCATCCTCCAATGGTGGCAGTCCTGACCTTTCTTAGTGATTTGTTTTTTGACGGTTTGTGGTCTATTAGATTTTTTAGTACGGTCATACACACCTTTACAGTTTGGTTCATTTGGCAAACTATAGATGAAAAATTAAAACAAAACACAACCCAAGTCCTTTATTTTTTCGGGTTAGCGTTTAGTTTACCCATGTTTTCTGCTTATGGTTTTATTACCACTCCCGATAGTGTTTTACTCTTCTTTTTTGCAGGTTTTACTTGGGCTTTTAAAAATTTTTTAAACCGACGAAAAACTTCAGATATATTTTGGTTAGCCATAGCTATTACTGGTATGATATATAGTAAATATCATGCTTTTTTGATTCTATTTTTAGTCATGGTTATGCACTGGAGACTTGTCAAACAGAAACGGTTTTGGTTACTGTTTCTAATGGTTTTTATACTTGTTTTACCGCATTTTATCTGGTTATATCATAACGAATTTATTTCCTTTAAATACCATCTTATAGAACGTTCTCACGGTTTTAACATCAAGTATTTTTTAGAGTTTATTCCTGGTCAGTTTGGGGTGTTAAATCCTTATTTTTTGAGCTTATTCCTGATTTTAGTTTTTAAGAAAATGGAAATGGACACCTTTACAAAAACGATGCGGTTTATTGGTGTTGGTGTTCTGTTGTTTTTTGCCATGATGACACTAAAAGGTCGAGTCGAGGCCCATTGGACGACTATTGTGAGTATTCCTATAATTTTTGTTGTATTTCCTTTTGTGCTAAAGCTATCTAGATCAAAAAGATATATAAAATTCGTGATTGTTAGCTTTGTCGGATTAATTTTAGTTGCAAGAGTTTTAATTGCAGTAGATAAATTTCCTGCGCAGCATTTTGATGAAAGCGAAATAGCACATTATAAAACTATGAAAGAATTTGTAAAAGATAGACCTGTAATATTTAGAGGATCTTTTCAAGAACCCGCTACTTATTATTTTGCGAATTCAGATGCTAAGGTGGCCAATAAACCTTTCTATAGAAAACGGCATACCCAATTTGAATTATGGGGTTGGCAAGATCAATATCTCGGCCAAAAAGCCTTTATCGCTGTTCGGTTTTCAAATCAAGCCCCTGCACATAAATATAGAGGAGAGAATTTTAAAGGTTGGTTTGTGGATTATTATCAAGATTCTAGGTTTATTGAAATAAAATATCACCTCAAAAACAAAAGTCTCCAAAAAAATAAAACCTATGATATAGAATTTGAAATTTTAAATACCTCTGAAATTGATTTTCATTTTAATGATAAACAGATGCCACTTCATCTCCATGTGGTTTTTATAGGAGATGACCCTGTTAAAGCTAAATCTCATCGCTTAACTCTACCTGAACTCAAGATTTTAAAAGCAGGAGAAAAGAAAGTTTTTAAAACACAATTTAAGGTTCCAAAAAACCTAGACGCACGGTCGTATAATTTGACGTTAAGTATATTTTCTAAGCTTGGATTTACAACCAATTCTAAAGATACTTTAGTAAAAATTAAAGATTAGCAAGTTTGGTATTTTTACTATCCTCAATAACTTCTAATATTTTATCGGAATTTGATACCCAAAAGGTTGTTTTTTCTCCAGATTTAATTTTTAAACTCACACCTTTTAAAACACCTAAGAGTTTTACCTTTTTTACACTTTCAACCTCATTTAAATTAAATTGAATGATATGATTTTTTACATTCCATTTGGTATTAAGCAAAATCAATTTATCGTCTTTGATTAATAGCTTACTGTAAAATAACATGAAATATCTTCTAATGTAAATGGTCGATACAAAGTCTTGTTCTCCAAAATGTTTTTTTAAGTAGTAGTTGTCTATACCAGGCTGAATAAAAAGTACTTTTGAAAAACCAATTACCAAGCTCATAAACAGAGCGTGATCAAAACTTTCATTAAAAACATAAACATATATGAAATAAGTGAAAGCAAAAGCAGAGCATAACATGATTAGTCTGGGCAACCAATTTACTTTCAACCTAAATTTACCTGCCATTTAAAAAAAATTAAAATGGCAAATCGTCCTCTGGATCCTCTTCGTTAAGGTCATCTACTGGTTCAAACTGGTCTGCTGGAGGAATTGAAGCGTCTTGATTTTGACTTTGGTCTAAACGCTCTATTCGCCAGCCTTGAATAGAGTTAAAATATTTAGTTTCGCCTTGAGGGCTTACCCATTCTCGCCCTTTGAGATTTATTCCTATTTTCACTTGTTCACCAACAGAAAACTTATCAACCAAATCAGTTTTGTCCTGTACAAATTCAATGTTTAAGAATTGAGGATATTGTTCTTCTGTTGTTATGACAACTTCACGTTTACGAAAGCCGTTACTTCCGTATTCTTTGGTTTGTCCAATTACTTTTATTTTACCTTCTACTTCCATATTTTATAAATTTTTTGATAATAATATACACCAAGCTGCAAAGGTATCATCTCCTTTTAAATATTCATGAGCTTTTTGATGCAATCCTTTTTCATTAGAGTTTAAAACAAATTCGTGCAAATGTTCACTTTTTAAAAACTCATCAATCTGATATTGTTCTGGAAAAGCCTCTACATTGCCAAGTTTACCTAAATCATTTCCTGTTAAAATTTCACTATTCAAAATTTGTTGAGGAATTTGATCAACGCCTATGCCAAGCTTTGATAGTGGTTTAGGCACTTCAAACATACCTCTATTGGCTCTAGAATACCAATTACCACCCATTCTAGCGACTTGGTCTATTTCATATTGATCAATTTTGCCATTGTCGTCTAAAACAGATTCTGCAATATGTAGTTTTACTACTTCTGAAATAATCAAATTTCCAGCACCACCTTCTTGTCCCAGTTCAATAATTTCATTGACCTTACATTCAAATTGTACGGGAGATTCTTTTACACGATAGGGTTTAACCACATCAGATTTGAGCATGGTTAATCCACTTTTTTCAAACTCGTTTACGTCTTCTGCGTATTCTGTGCTAGACAATGACATTTGCTGAACGATATCGTAATTTACAATATTGATAACAACTTCTTTAGTCTCCTTACAATTTTCAAGTGTATGTTTTGTGGTATTATTTCTTACCCGTCTTGCAGGTGAAAAAATCATAATTGGCGGATTCGCACTAAATACATTAAAAAAACTATATGGTGATAAGTTTGGTGTACCATTTTTACTTAGTGTACTTGCAAACGCAATAGGCCTTGGACCAACAGCACCAAGTAAATAGGAGTGTAATTTAGGGGTTTCTAATTCAGAGGGTTTGAAACTTTTCATTTTAAAAATTATCATACAAAGTTAAAATATTCACCTTAAGATACTGCACTGAAATCACATAATTCTACTATAATTTAATTTAAACTATTTTTTTAGTTAAACTAATATATTAGTTATATTTGCTAAAAATCACGTTATGAAGCTTGTTTTAGTTAGTGTTTTAATATTTACAGTCTGTAATATTAAAGCTCAAAAAATTAAAGATTATGTGGAGTTAGGTCAGTATAATCTCGCTATTGAAAGCTATTCTAATCTTGAAAACCCCAGTATTTCAGATCAATTGTTCGTTGCAAATGCTTATTGCTCAAAAGGGATGTACAAGCTATGCAAGGACAACTATAATAAGGCTTTAAAGAAAACAAAACCCGATGAATATCTGACTTCAAAATTTCAATATGCTAGACTTTTGCAAGGTCAAAATAGTTTAATAAGAGCAGATAGTCTTTATACAAGTTTGCTTAAAATAATGCCTGAACACGCTGAGATTTTATACCAAAAAGGCAAAATTGCAAAGGCTTTAAACAAACCCGCTTATCATCAATTTTACCTTGATGCTTTGCTTTATGACTCTAAACATATTAAAGCTGCTCATGAGGCCAGCCGCTACTTTATGGAAGTTGACAATTTAAAGTTAGCTAAAACAATTTGTGAAAAAACATTAGACCTTGTTCCTAATACCCCAAGATTAATCAACCTGATGGCTCAAATCTATTACTATGAAAACCAATGGCTAAAAAGTTTAGAATATATTGAAACTTTAGAAAAGTTAAAAGCTGATCTTCCAAAATTTATTTACCAAATTAAAGCCAATAATTACCTCAAAATCAAACAACCACGAAATGCAGTTGTAGCTTTTAAAAAAGCCTTTATTTTAGATGATAAAGATGCTGAATTGTGTTTAAAAATAGCAGAAACCTATTTGTTTTTAAATGAATATAATAAAGCTAGGCGATACTTGATGCGCTATGAATTGTTACGAGATACTTCTATGTGGGAATTCAACTATCTATTAGGAAAGTATTATTTAGAGAAACAAGATTATAGAATGGCTTTTATGCAGTTTCAAAAATCTTTTGATGAAAATATAAATCACGAAGCCTCTCAGTATTTTAGAGCTGTTGCTGCCGATAATTTCATGAAAGACAAGTCAAAAGCTTTAGATTATTACACCAACTATATTGAAACTTATGAAGACGAAAAAAACGCCATTTATATTGAGGTAGCCGTTAGACGTGAAACAGAGCTCCGCAGAGAATTATTTATGAAAGATTGAATTTAAAATCTATTCATTATCTAATTCTTCAGCCAATTCATCTGTTATTTCTAAGGTATGGTAAACATTTTGAACGTCATCATCTTCTTCAAATTTATCGATTAAATCCATGATTTTTTTTGCTTGATCTAATTCTAATTCTGTCGTATTTAATGGAATACGTTGAAGCTCTGCATTTTTTGGTTCAATATTGAGTTTTTCTAAGGCTTCGCTCATTTTTCCAAAGTCATTAAAATCGGTGTAAACGACGAGTAAATTTTCATTGTTTTCTACTTCAGTTGCACCAGCTTCTATCAGTTCTAGTTCTAATTCTTCCCTATCGATTTCTAAACTTTCTTTATCTAGTAAGAAAACGCCTTTTCTATCAAACAAAAACTCAAGTGAACCATTAGTACCTAAACTTCCACCTCCTTTGGTAAATATAGAACGTACACTTGCTACTGTCCTATTAGTATTATCTGTAGTACACTCCACAAAAACAGCAATACCGTGAGGCCCGTATCCCTCAAAAGTTACGGTTTCGTAATTATCAGCATCAGCACCACTAGCTTTTTTAATCGCTCGTTGTATGGTGTCTTTAGGCATGTTGACGCCTTTTGCATTGGCAACTGCGTTTCGCAAGGCAGGATTAGTTTCAGGGTCTGGTCCACCGCCTTCTTTTACAGCAACAGTTATTTCTTTAATTGCTCTAGTGAATTGCTTTGCGCGTTTTTTGTCTTGGGCACCTTTACGATGTTTAATGTTTGCCCATTTACTATGTCCAGCCATATGTGAAATAATATTTTAACAAAATAAATGTTATATTGGTTATTTTTATTTGTGACTCAAAAATAAATATTTTTAATGACTTCAACCTAAACCTAAAACCACATGAATTTTATTTCCGAACTAAATCGTAAAGCCATCTTGAGTTTTGAGCGTTTTCCTATCACTTTAAGTTGGGTCGTGCTGGGAAGTTTTTATTTAATAGGTATTTACGGGGTTGATGATTTTGACCTTATTCAACAAAACGAAAGCCTAAATTTGGTTTTAGCCTTAGGTGTTTCCTGGTTGATAGGGAGTCAATTTTTATCTGAAGCTTTACATCACAACACATTAAACCGATTTGTGTTTAAGCTTTTTGTCGTTTTAGCTCTTGGCTTATTTTATTATTATTTGGAATTTATAGAAGCTGAAACCTCAGATATCGGTTACGGGCGTTGGGCTTTATTGCTTTTAGCAGGCCATGTTTTCGTGATTTTTGCTCCGTTTATCAAATCTTGGCACAAGCACAAATTTTGGAATTATTTAAAATCTATCATTATCGCCCTTGTGAGAAGCGGCTTATATGCTGTGGTTCTATATGTGGGTTTAGCTATCGCTATATCTGCGATGGAACTTTTGTTTGACTTTAATTTTAACAGCTATATCTATTTACAAACACTTATTTTTTGCTTAGGTATTGTCAATACCTTTGTATATTTAAGCGATTTTCCTAAACTTGATAAACTCGATATCAAGGTCAGCTTTAATAAGGCTAGCGAAGTGCTGATTTTATATATCCTTATGCCATTAAGTTTATTATATATTTTAATCGTTTATGCTTATGCTTTAAAAATTTTGATAGATTGGGAATTACCAAGAGGTTCTGTAACTTATCTCATATCAGCACTTAGTGTATTAGCATTTGTAATTCATATTGCTATTGAGCCTGTGCGCGAATCGCACAAATCTAAGTTTATTCAAAAATTTTTTCCTCTTTATTTCTATGCTATTTTACCCCTTTTAGCTTTATTATTTATTGCGCTTTACAAACGCATATCTGATTATAATTTTACAGAATTACGTTATTTAGGAGTAGTTTTAGCCGTTTGGATTACAGTCATGTTAATTTACATGATTGTTTCTAATAAAAAAGCATTGAGTTTGTATGCCAAATCGATGTTTCTATTAATTTTATTGAGCACTTTTGGGCCATTATCTGCTTTTAAAATTTCAATAAATGCACAGTTTTCTGAACTTGGAGAGCTTATGCAAAAGCTTGAAAATAAGCCAGAAAAATCTTTTACTGCCGAAGAGTATAACAGGTTTGAAAGCATTGTGAAATACCTCAACAATCGCAATGCTCTAGCAAAAACAGAGGCCTATTTTGGGTTTAATCCAAATGAGGTTTTTTCTGAAGCTAATACCTATAAAATGCCAAGAAAACTCGTTGACACCCTAGATATTAAGGTATTGAAATCTGATTTAAAAAGCACTAACATTTACAAAAATTATGTGCTAAGAAATTTTAAACCTAACTATGCTGTTGATGTTTCAGATTATAATCACTTTACCGAGTTAAAATTAGATTATAAAATCAGAGAAGACAAAGCTTTACAACTTCACTTTGATGACAACAACAACATTACTTTTAGATATTATGGCGAGGTTTTATTTGAAACTAACATGACTTCTCATTTAAAAACTATAGCTGAAAAATACAACTATCTCAATGAAGCTTCTCAAGAAGAGTTTACTTTTAGATTTAAAAATGAAAAAGGAGATTTTTTAATTATTTTCAAAGAATTTCGCTACAACTATCAAGACGAACAGATTAAAATTTTAAACGCAAAGGCTATGCTGTTTTACCGAACCTATGATCAATTAGAACTACCTTAGAGGTTGCATAAATTTAATTTTTAACTTTTGGCGTCCACAAATGCTGTTCAAAATTTAGGATTTTATCATCTTTTACTTTCACACCTTCAGCTTCAAGCATCTGTTGCATAACACGAGTACCTGGAAAGTGATGTTTTCCAGTTAAAACCCCATTTCGGTTAACCACCCGATGCGCAGGCACATCGTCGTATTGATGTGAAGCATTCATGGCATAACCAACTGTTCTAGCACTTTTAGCTGCACCAAGCGCTTTAGCTATGGCTCCGTATGTTGTGACTTTTCCATAAGGTATTTGACGCACGATGTCGTAAACTTTTTCAAAAAAATCAGTTGAAGTTTTAGCCATATAAACGATAAAGTGTAATTAATAGTAAGCACAACATCAAAGCCGCCATAAAATAGTTAGAATAGGTTTTAAAGAGTTTGTTTTGCTTGATGATTTTGTCAAAAAAATAGACATAAAGCAAAAACGTGGTTAAACTTCCTAAAGCAGCAGATAATGAAAAGACAAGCTTTGTAGTCCAGGTAAAATCAATGTGATTTTGAGGCGTAAATAAAGTTGAAATCACCACAAAATACGGTAACGGAAAGACATTAAGCCCTGAAATAAAAATGCCTTTCATAAAGCTTTGAGTCAATTTATCGGTTTTAGGTTCGGTGACTGTAGGTTTTTGTCGCCTAGCAGAAATTAGAAAGTAAACAAACAAAATCGCCAAAACAAATAGACCAACAAGTAAAATGTTATCTTTAAACTCTGGATTTTTTAAAATTTCTTTTGCAATAAGAATTGCAATTAAAGCTTGAAAAAAAACCACACTTGCTGCACCCAAAGCTTTGTATTTCCCCGCTTTTTTATTGATTTCAACACAGGTTTTGGCAACGGCCATATTCACCAAACCTGGCGGAATAACACCGACTAAAGCGGCAAAAAATGTAATCACAAACAAATTGACTTCGTGCAAAATGGGTTGGTTTAGTTGAGCTTAAATTTTATATAAGTTATGGGTTTAGATTGTTCTAAATATTGGTTTTCATAAAACGTTTGAATGCCAACAACATCTTTATCGGCGTCGTGATTGACATAAATATCATGATGGCTATATAAAATTTTATGGTTCAAACCTTGCAAAATTCCTAAGGTATAACCGTGCATAAATTCGCTATCGGTTTTTAAATGAATCAAACCTTCAGGCTTGAGTATGTGTTTGTATTTATCTAAAAACTCAGGATTGGTCATTCTATGTTTGGTCCGCTTATATTTGATTTGCGGGTCTGGAAAAGTAATCCAAATTTCGCTGACTTCATCTTCACCAAAGACCAAATCTACCAATTCGATTTGAGTTCTTATAAAAGCTACATTTTTCATTTCATTTTCCAAAGCCGTTTTAGCACCACGCCAAAATCTCGCTCCTTTAATATCGATTCCAACAAAATTTTTGTCGGGATATTTTTGTGCTAAACCTACGGTATATTCGCCTTTGCCACAGCCCAATTCAACAATAATAGGATTGTCGTTTCTAAAATACTGGGCGTTCCATTGGCCTTTATATTCAAAAGATTGGCTAACAACCTCTTCACGGCTTGGTTGTATAACGTTGCTAAATGTTTCGTTATCTTTAAATCTTCGTAATTTATTTTTACTGCCCAATGTTTTTTAGATTTAAATCATTGTTGTCCGATAAAAATCTAAACTACTAAAAAAATCTTTTTTATTACCTAATTTT
>RRZV01000062.1 GCA_003931895.1 Mesohalobacter salilacus | reverse complement strand
TTTACGAATGAAAACAAAAAAGTGTTGAGTTTTTGCACGCCACTAACGATACACTTCCCGTTAGGTGGCATTTGAAAAAAAAATGAACAAAGAATTAAAATTAATAGAAAATATAAATAACACAACTAAAATACTTAAATCAATTCCAAATGTTGATTATGATATTTATAGAGAACAGTTATGGACAAACACTAATACTATAAAATACACCAAATATAAAAATGATTCAAATAATAATACTATAAATTACATCGAAGCTAAAAATGAGCCAAATGATAATTCTATCACCGAACTTAAATCATTAAATCAGAAATTAGAAGAATGGTTTCTTGATAACACTTGGAGATTTACCGTTAATGAATTTAACTTATTGAATTTTGACAAGGTCTATAAATCACAACTTAAATTTCTTATCGAATGGCATGCTGGATTCCCAATTCCGCATCCACTTATATATTATATTCAATTTTATAAAAATGGTTTTTTTAACATAACATCATCTCATCCAAAATTTGAATTTGAATCAATAAAAAGATTAAAAAGTCAAAATATCAATTTTGGAAATATCTTTAAAATTCCTGCTAAAGGAAAAATAGAATTGAAATCTGATTTTTTTAATTTGGATGGAAGAATTATTGGTGAAATGATAATTGATAAAAATATAAATTTCACTGATTATAATGATGGAGATAAAATTGTTGATTCAAAAATGCTAATACTAATGAATAATGAAAACGACACCTAACAATAGCTATACACAATGGCTTGGGTTTGGACTGAAATGAAAGGTTCGGTTTTTTTTACTAATTTTACGATTGAACAATAACGAAAGTGCTTATTTGCACGCCACTGTGCATAGCCAAACCGTTAGGCACAAGGCTGAAAAAAATATCTTGCTAAAATCGAGTGTATCGCTAAAATTCGTAAATTAGTGATATGAAAAAACAGCGAATATATTTGGACACTTCAGTTTTCGGTGGATATTTCGACGATGAATTTCAAGAATGGACTAAACCTTTGTTTGAGAGAATAAATAACGGTGAATTTACTATTCTAATATCAACCATGCTGGATGAAGAATTAGAATTTGCACCTGATCAAATTAAAAATTTATTATCAAACTTAAAAGATAGTTTTACCGAGTTTTTAAAGGATAAAGACGAAGCTATTAGTTTAGCGACTGAATATATTGACGAAAATGTTGTTGGAAAAACAAGTTATGCGGATTGTTTGCATATTGCACTTGCAACTATTTATCAAGCGGACTTACTTGTGAGTTGGAATTTTAAGCACATCGTAAATGTTGAGCGAATACGAGGCTATAATTCCATAAACTTAAAAAATGGATATAAACAATTGGACATTCGCTCTCCAAGAGAATTAATGAAATATGGAAACTAAAATTGAAAAGAAATTTGATGCTGTAAAGTTTGCTCGAGAGCAAAAAGATAGATTAGATGAAATGTTCTCTAAAATGACCAAAGAAGAAATTTTAGAATATTTAAAAACTAAAAGCATTGAAAGAGGGCGTGTGAAGCCCAGTGCCTAACACAATGTATCTTCAATGGCGAGGTTTGGGAGTTGAAACCAAAAGTTTGGGATTTATTTTCTAACTTTACGACTGTAAAATGAAGGGCTGTGCTTTTTTGGTCGCCACTGAAAGATACAATTCCCGTTGTGTTTCATACTAAACCAGCCGCACATTTTAGCACTTTTGGTTTTTGCCGCACACAAATCCAACGCTAAAAAACCAAAAGAGCTAAAATTTCCCAACGCCCGAATTGAATATTCTAAATAATTTTTATAGATTTGTCAAAAAATGACAAGTCTTATGAAAACCACATTTGGAGAATACATCCGACTTTTACGAAACAAAAACGAACTAACTCTAACTCAACTTGCTGCCAAATTGAATTTGGACTCTGCAAACTTGAGCAAAATTGAGAACGGAAAACGAGATTTTGACGAAAAGCGATTACCAAAACTTGCTAAAATCTTCAAACTCGACCTCACTGAATTAAGGAATGAATATGTTACCGACCAAATCGGGAAACAGATTTACGAAACAAACTGCACCAAACAACTATTACAAGTTGCGGAGGAAAAAGCAGAATATAGAAGAACATTAAAAGAAAAAGTAATATGAAAATAGTATCATTTTTTGCAGGAGCAGGCGGACTTGATTTAGGATTCCAAAAGGCAGGTTTTGATGTTATTTGGGCTAATGAATATGATAAAGATATTTGGGAGACTTACGAAAAAAACCATCCTCACACAATTTTAGATAAAAGGAGTATCGTGGATATTCCTGCTGACGAAGTCCCAGAGTGTGATGGAATAATTGGTGGTCCACCTTGTCAAAGTTGGAGCGAAGCAGGTTCTTTACGTGGAATAAATGACAAACGAGGACAACTCTTTTTTGATTTTATAAGAATATTAGAAGCAAAACAACCAAAATTCTTTCTTGCCGAAAATGTAAGCGGAATGCTATTGGGTAGACATAGCGAAGCTTTAAAAAATATAAAAGAAATGTTCCAGAATGCAGGTGTTGGTTATGAATTATCATTCCAAATGCTTAACGCTTCAGATTTTGATGTACCGCAGGACAGAAAAAGAGTCTTTTTTGTTGGCATTCGCAAAGACTTAAATTTTAAGTTTCAATTTCCAAAACCCGTAAAAGAAAAAATTACGCTTGAGCAAGCAATTTCGGATTTAAAGAAAAGTGTTGTTCCAGCTAAAGAGGGAAACAAAACAAATAGAGAGAACTGTAAAATTCCAAACCACGAATATATGATTGGCGGATTTTCTTCAATGTTTATGTCGAGAAACCGTGTAAGAACTTGGGACGAGCAATCATTTACAATTCAAGCAGGTGGAAGGCACGCACCAATTCATCCACAAGCACCAAAAATGAAATTTATTGAACAGAATGTTCGTGAGTTTGTAAAGGGCAAAGAAGACTTATATAGAAGGTTAAGTGTGCGTGAATGCGCAAGAATACAAACCTTCCCTGATAGTTTTATTTTTCATTACACTCACATAGCAGCAGGTTATAAAATGATTGGAAATGCTGTTCCAGTTAACCTAGCAAAACATATGGCTTTGAGCATAAAAACTCAAATTGAAAATTTAGAAAAACAAGCCACCAAAACCAGAAAGAAACAATTGGAATTAGAAAACACATTATCATAAAGTATGGCAACTCAAACAGTAAACGGAAAAGCGTTTGAATATGCTTTGCTTTTAGAATTTTACGAACGCTTAAACAAGATTACGAGCGTTTCTATTACAGAAAATGAACCTTATCACAACGCAAAAGGATGCTTTGATAGTTTCGTTGAGAATGAACAAGACACTTTTAGAATTACGGCAAGTGCGGCTATAAATTTCTTAATTGACATTGAGCCAAGATTGTCAAATGGCATCAGTAAAGAAGATGTTTTGGTGCTTGAAATCGTAAGTGACCAAGCAGGACAAACGGGAGATGTTCGTGATGTTCTCATTATTCGTTCTTTGCAAAAATGGGAAATTGGAATTTCTGCAAAAAATAATCATAGAGCTGTAAAGCATTCAAGGTTATCGTTAAACATAGACTTTGGAGAGAAATGGTTAGGAGTTCCTTGCTCACAAAACTATTTTGATGAAATAAAACCAATTTTTGATATGTTGGCAAATCTTAAAGCTTCTGACAAATCAACAAAATGGACTTCGATTGAAAATATGCATCAAGTCGTTTATATTCCAATTTTAAATGCTTTCAGAAAAGAACTTTTGAGACTTGATAAAGAAAATTCAAGTATTGTTGCAGAGAACCTCGTGCAGTATCTTATTGGAAACGAAGATTTTTACAAGGTAATCAAGGGAAATAAAAAAGTAGAAATTCAAGCCTACAATTTAAGCGGAACATTAAACTTGCCATTTGAGAACATAAAACCTAAAGCTAGAATACCGAAATTAAAATTACCATCAAGATTAATTGAAATAGTTTACCAAGACAATTCGACCACGACTTTATTGGTTTCATTAAATGAAGGATGGCAAATCTCGTTTAGAATTCATAATGCAAGTTCGAGAGTAGAACCGTCCTTAAAATTTGATATTAATCTTGTGAGTGCACCTCATACGTTATTTACAAATCATATTTTCATTGCCTAATGCCAACGCTAAAAGCCATACACATTTGCAATTCGCACCAGCCGACACACCAGCCAAAAATCGCAAAAGAGTATGCCTTTGCCAACGCTACAAACAGGACGGAAAAAAGTACGAAAACACAACAACGGCTATACGTAATGCGGGTTTTAGTGCTAAATTAAAAGTAAATGAATATTAATAAACATAGAGCTAAACTGAAAGTGGAGTGCATTTTAATCCCGCACTACGCATAGCCTAGACCGTTGGCAAACATTTGACGAATCCATTGAAGTGAATTTTCATCTAAAAGAAATACGAATTATGAACAAGAACTTAATATTAATTCTATCAATTTTGACTTTAATTGGTTGCGATGTAGCATCTGTTGATGTTGATGACGAAAATTATGTATTCGACGGTAGAGGCGGAATGAAATGTAAAGTGGACGGGAAGCTGATAAAGCCAAAAGCAAGTTTGAATGGAACTGGTCTTGCTGCTGACATAAATTTTGTTCCATTTCCATTAAATGATGAAGACATAATGAGCATCAGTTTTCTAAGCAGTGGTGAATCACCAGATTTTATTAGTGAAGCTGTAAGAATTAAAATCATAGACATCAGAGCTGAATCAGTTCAAGTTGGAGACGTATACCAACTCGAAAGTGAAATTGATTCAAGTTTTGGCGAATATGGAATAAATCCAGCAACTGACTACGACTATTCTACCGATGACCAAAATGTGGGCGAATTAAAAATAGTTTTTCACGACTTTGAGAATAGAATTTTAGGTGGAACATTTGAATTCGATGCCGTTGACGCAAATGGAAATTTAGTAGAGATTAGAGAGGGCGAATTTGATATGAAATACCTAATAAATTAAAAACGTTTGCCAACAATAGCTATACACAATGGCTTGGGGCGGGGCTAAAGTGAAAGATCCATTTTTTTTTGCTAATTTTACGATTGAAAAATAACGAAAGTGCTTATTTGTACGCCACTGTGCATAGCCAAACCGTTGTACGTAATTTATGCCCACTTTTGCTCAATAGCATTAACTTTTAAGGTTTTAAATTA